>JADHYC010000059.1 GCA_016782645.1 Fidelibacterota bacterium
GATGCGCAAGGTCACCAACTATAAACATCTGGACGTAATGGCAATGGCAATTCAGGCTGAAATAGAGAAGCAATAGACACAAAAATGGTAACCTCATCCACATTTAAAAATAATTTTCAACTAACTATTGGATATGTCCATAACAAATGTGCTGTGAATTAATAATGGTACTTTTTATCGGGAGATATTATGGCAGATAACAGTTATATATTCCCATCTGAGTTAGATTGTCCTTTTTGTAAAAGAACATTAGAACTTGATAATGAAGAACGTATTAATGGAAAACTTAATTGTCCTATCTGTGGAAATACAATTGATGAAACAAATTATCTAAGTAAAGAAGAACTAGAACATACTGTTTCAAAATTAGAGCCTGATGAGGTTGTGAAAAAGTATAAAATATTTCATAGTGATGATGAGATATTAGTTGATACTCTTGGAAGTGGATTTCTTAGTTCTTTATTTGTGCAAAAAAGTTTTAGAAAATCAGTTCTGTTTTGTTCCAATAAAAGAGTTTACCAAAAGGGAAAAATATTTAAAAAAAATATATAGGGAAATATTATATATTCTAATGGGGAAAAATCAATAGAAATTAGAGATGTCACTGGATTGAATTATTATATCGATGATCCTATTTATAGATTTAAATATATAGGACTAACATTTTTACTTGCAATATTATGTTTCTTTTTTGCTCAAGAACAGAGAGAAGATATTTGGGAAATTTTATTTGTCATTTCAGCAAGTGTATGCGGAATTATGATTGGGCTGACAATTGTATTGCTTTTTATTTATGGTCTTAAGAAAAGTAAATGGTTTGTCATAGAATATGCGGGTGGCATGATGATGACAAATTGTAATTGGTATTCTAAAAAAAGCATGAAAAGATTTATGAGAAATATATCAATTCAAAAAGATAAGATATATCAAGTTGAGAACAATGAACAAAATATAACAAAACATTGAAAGTTTTTAGATATTTTAAACAAAGTATATCATAACAAATAAGGATTGACACGACGTTTCGGTCGTAATCAATCCAGGGTTCAAGAAGCCCGGATTTCAGCGATATATCAATTGATTCAATTGATGTCGGTTACTAAATTGTTATGTGTGTTTTTAGAGGGAGATGTTTTATTGAGCGAAATGCCCGGCAGCTGCCGGGCTTAGTTCAACAAATTGTAAGAATTTAAAGAAGGTATAGAAATGAAAAATAAAAACTCATTGTTTTTATTGCTATTTTTATTGGTTTTTACTGGTAATACGATAGCAAAACCTATTAGCCTTGAAACTGCAAAACAAGTTGCTTTCAACTGGTTTTCTGAAAGAAGTGACCTTTCACAATTCTCAGTCAAGGGAAGTATTTTAGAATCGAAAAACAACAATTCTGTTTTATATATTATCAATTTCATTCCAACGGGTTTTGTTATCGTTTCTGCTGATGATATAGTAGTGCCGGTTTTAGGTTATAGCGTTGACCAGAATTATAGTGTGGACAATCATTCTCCTCAATTTGATGCATTACTGGAAAATTACAAAAGTCAAATATTATCGGCTAGGAAGAGAAAGTTGGCTACTTCAGCTGATATACAGAAAGAATGGGATCGGTTAACTTCTTCCTCAAAATCATTTATCATTAAAACAGACACTCCAAAGGCAGATCCACTTCTATCAACTAACTGGAATCAGACTATTGACTGGAACGCACAGTGTCCTGTAGATCCATTGGGTCCCGGCGGGCATGCTCATGCTGGTTGTGTTGCAGTGGCAATGGCACAAGTCATGAAACATTGGAATTGGCCTATTAGGGGATTGGGTGAGTTTAGTTATGATCATTCAGTTTATGGAACACTTTCAGCTAACTTTGGATCATCAGTTTATGGCTGGGATAATATGCCAAATGACAGCCCAAGTTATCAAATTGCGAAATTACTATATCACTGTGGTGTTTCTGTAAAAATGAATTATAGTCCATCCGGTTCTGGAGCAAGCTTGTTTCACTCGGTTTTCGCATTTGAAAATTACTTTAGATATGATCAGAGTGCAGAAATGAGATTGAAAAAAGATTATACTACGTCTGAATGGGAAAATGCTTTAAGACTTGAAATAGACAATAACCGTCCCGTAATTTATCAGGGAACAGATTATTCTCCTCCTGATACTACAGGTCATGCTTTTGTTATAGATGGATATGATGGTACAAGCTATTTCCATGTTAATTGGGGATGGTCAGGAAATTATAATGACTATTTCTATTTGAGTGAATTAGCACCCGGTACACATGATTATACAAGAGATCAAGGAGGCATATTTAACTTATTCCCCGATAAAATTATCAATGTTCCATCTGATTATCTAACAATCCAAGAAGCATTATCTTCCGCTTGTGAAGATATAATTATTTTTGTGGAATCTGGAACATATTACGAAAACATTATATGGCCATATATTAGTAGAATATCACTGGTAAGTCTATATGGAGCAGAGAATACCATTATTGATGGTATGGGACAAGGAACGGTAATTTATTTATCTAAAT
The DNA here is from genome assembly GCA_016782645.1 of Fidelibacterota bacterium. GTDB lineage: Bacteria > Fidelibacterota > UBA2242 > UBA2242 > UBA2242 > BS750m-G69. Next base: position 2,540 of record JADHYC010000059.1, read on the forward strand.
TAAAAACAGATCCGTCAACATCAATTAATGGTTTTACAATCCAAAATGGAATTACTGAAAATAATGGTGGTGGAATTTATTGTTTTGATTCATCACCAACTATTTCACATTGTATTATTACAAATAATATCGGAAGATTAGGCGGTGGTATTTATTCGAGTAGTGCAAATGTTAATATTGTAAGTGTCACTATTATGAATAACTCAGCTTTTTATGGAGGTGGAATATGTTCCTTTTCTTCCAATTTAAGTTTAGAGAATGTTCAGATTATTAATAATAAATGTGATACAAGAGGTGGTGGAGTACATTGTTCTGATAATACTATTATAAACTTTAATGGTGGAACTGTTGCTAATAATGTTAGTGAATATGGTGGTGGATTAAATTTAGATAATTGTTCAAGTCTAATATCAAATGTCACTTTTACAAATAATAGATCAAACTGGGGTGCGGGTATATTTATTCTTATCTCCGACCACAATATTGAATTTTGTACAATTACTAATAATAATGCAAAATATAGTGGTGATGGTATTTATATTTGGAATCGAGATGACAATATTGTAACTATTCAATATACAAATTTTATGTCCAACGGTAGTGGCATTTATAGGTATGCACAAGGACAGATAAATTCTAAAAATTGTTACTGGGGGCATCCAACAGGTCCTAAAACGGGTTTGGGAGATATCTTATCTGAACAAATAAATTATTTGCCATTTTTAACGGAGCCAGATATTACAGCTCCGCCAATACCAACTAAAAATGTCCAGGTAGTAGATATTGGCTGTAGTTATGTTAAACTGTCTTGGGACACAAATCCGATTGGTGATTTAGACGGTTACAAAGTGTACTTCAACGAAGATACAACAGGCTACCCCTATGAAAACAACATCGATGTAAGAAACGTAACATCTTACACTATTTCTGATTTAATCCCGAATAAACCTTATAACATTGCTGTTACCACTTATGATACAGATGGTAATGAAAGCTGGTATTCAAAAGCAATAATAACTGAAACCTATCTCCCAGAAGTTCAAGATTTAAATATTGCATCTGGAGAATCTTCAAATCGCATTGTTACACACTCACCTTTGATATTATTTGATTGTATGTATTCTGGTGGAGGAGAATATTTAGGGCAAATTCAAGTTTCAACTAATCCCACATTTTCTGATATTGATATGTGGAATATTCAAAAGACATTTAGCGCAAACGCAACTGTAGAATATAACGGAGAACCCTTAGTTGATGGTGTTACATATCATTTAAGGGTACGAGTAGGAATTGATGATTATTGGAGTGAATGGTCATCATTGACTTTTTATATGAATTCAAAGCCCTCAGTTCCAGATTTGTTATCGCCTAATAATAACGTGATTATCAGCCCAGAAGTAACATTGAAAGTTTTAAACTCGACAGACTCTGAAAACGATATACTTACATATTCATTCTATGTTTATGAAGATTCAAGTTGTACTGCATTATTTGATTATACACAAAGTATCTCGGAAGGAATTGATACCACAATATGGACAATTAGTAAGAATCTTAATGACAATTCACAATACTGGTGGACTGCTTATGCAAACGATGGATTTGAAGACAGTGATGAATCTGATTTAGCATCATTTATTGTAAATTTTACTAATAACTTTCCTGATAGTTTTGATATAATATATCCTGAAGATAGCATGATTGTTAGAACACAAACACCATTATTGGATTGGGACTCTTCATACGATCCCGACCCAGCAGATAGAGTGAATTATATTTTATTTTTAGATACATTAAAACAAGAAGTTGAAAAGTATTTACTTGATTCTACAAGTAGTTTTCAAATAACAACGTCTCTAAAAGATAATCATGTGTATTTCTGGAAAGTCTTTGCGCAAGATATTTCAGGCGCTTCAACAGAAAATAATGGTGGATATCATACATTTGCAGTTAATACTTCAAATGATCCTCCGTCACCGCCAGTATTGATATTTCCTGATTCGGTCATAGTTGAAAGTCTTGATTTAATATTTAATTGGAACCCATCTTACGATCCTGATCCCTATGATAAAATATCTTATCATATTTTATGGACTTACCAACATTTATTGACTGATTCCGTAACAACAGATTCATGTTTTTGTGTTGTTAATAATCTTATCGAGAATGGTCGATATACTTGGTATGTAAATGCGAATGATCAAAATGGTGGAAATAGTCAATCCCGACAAAGACCATTCTGGGTAGATGCGATACCCGAGCCACCAAAGGGATTTGCTACTATAAGCCCTGCAAATGAATCTGCGGGTTTAGGTTCAGAAATAGCATTCATCTGGCAAGAATCGATTGATCCGGACCCTTTTGATCTGGTCAAATATGATATAGTCTACACAATAAATACGGACGATAGTTCAACTTATGAATATATTTCCGAGATAGCGGATACTACAACCACACTGAACCTGACTGAAAATGGGGTTTATTACTGGAAGATCTTGGCTTATGATAAAGATCAATTCATAATCCCAAGCAATGACGATGAGTGGTATGTTTTTACGGTTGGAAATGTTGCCATCGATGGCGGACTGTTGATTCCTGTAGAGTTTGCGCTCCATTCAAACTACCCAAACCCCTTCAATCCAACAACTACCATTCGGTACGATATTCCGAAAGCAACTAATGTGACTCTGACTATTTACAATATGAATGGCCAAGTAGTTGGCAGACTTGTGAATCAGAAACGGGAACCAGGATATTATTCGGTTAATTGGGATGCTCAGAATGTAAGTACAGGTGTCTACTTCTATCAAATCCGGGCAGAGGGATTTCAACAAGTTAAGAAGTGTCTGCTGATCAAATAGTATCATATGACCACAGGATATGGTCTAGCCTGAGTGTTGAGGCTTGAAAATGTGAAGAGTCTCTTGTATATTTTAGCATAATGAGTATCAAATCTTTTGATGATGTATATTTCCATGAGAAAAGTAAAAATTCACTTTCCAATTCGGACACTTTGGAGTAATTTCAAAAAGTGAAAACAGAACAATCACAAACTGTCCGAATAATTCCGAAACAGGTGTCCGGTTTGACCGGAATTAGCACAGCTGGTGCTCAGAAAGTAAAGATCGCTCTATTGACTATGGAAATTAATATGATTAATATCTTTAGAAATAAAATCATACCATGCCATATTATGAAGAGAACAGGGTGCAATATAAACAGCGATCAGGCGAAAATATATTTTGAAATGAAAATCCCAACACTAACGGGAAAGATCATTGCACATATAATAGGATATCCACGATATTGCGTGTAAAATTCATTAAGCACAATAAAAAAAATCCTAAAAACTGCCTATCCCAATCGCTGCAAGCAGCGGGGTATTACGCCAATTTTTTGATGCTTTGCATCACCTGTAGACACTTCATACCAAGTGAGACAGAACAACAGTTATTTTAAGATACATCTCAGAGCCTCATAGGGAGTTTTACCATCAAATGCACCATGTGGTCGATTAAAGTTATAAAATTGCTCCCAACTTTCCAATTTTCTATTTAAATCTACATCATCTGTATATGTCAATAACTGATAAAATTCCTCCTGATCAGTGCGATGAGATCTTTCTACTTTTCCGTTTAATTGAGGTGTGCGTGGTTTGATATATATATGCTTCATCCCCTTATCTTCAACATGCCAGTGAAATTTGGCTTGAAACTCATGACCCCTGTCTGTTCTGATAGTATGAATTCGAAATGGAAACATCTCAATAACATAATCTATAAAATTTATTGCACTCTGTTGGTTGTGACGTTGGTACATTTTCAGTGCTCGTATACGAGTAGCATCGTCAATCGCGGTATATTGAAACCGGCGAACAGTATGTCCTTCCGGATCTTTTAAGGATGCAAATTTGACATCAACCTGGACCTGATGCCCAGGGACTTTTTTGGCATAGCGTTTCGTATGAACTGTTCGTCGAGAAGCAGTTTTGGGAAGACGATTTACTCCATTTCTTACCAAAGTACGGATCACACTGGATTCTGACACAGATATTCCATGATAACGCTCGAGGTACCATTTGATCCTTATAGAACCAAGCTGATACGTTTTTCTAAGATCGAGAATTTTAATTACAACTTCCTGAGATAATTTCCTGGGATGATTATAAGCGATCGGTTTCTTTCTCTTTAAGCCTTCTATGCCTTCCCTATCAAACGATTTTTTCCATCTATAAAAAGACGATCTTGGCACATTGAATTCTCTGCAGGCTTTTCTTGCATTACCAATACCCTGGGCATATTCAAGGATGACCCTTTTACGGCGAATGTTAACAATTTCCTGGACTTCTTTATTCATAATTTAACCTCTTGTTACACCTTATAATTTATGAATAAGTGTCCCAGAGGGTATGAAGTGCCTACAATGAACTTGTTGCAATCAAAGCTGCTGATAATAAAATTGGTGTGTTTATAATAGCAAAAGTATTAGAAGAGATTGCAAATGAGCATTTAAATGCAAATATTTATTTTGTTTCTTCAGTGCAAGAAGAAATTGGATTAAGAGGTGCAAAAACTAGTACGTTTAGCATAAGACCTGATATTGGAATAGCAATAGATGTAACTCATGCTACAGATTATCCTTCCGTAAAGAAAGAAGAGTTTGGAGATATAAAGTTAAATAATGGTGTTGTAATTCCTGTAGGAGCAAATATTAATAAAAAAGTAAATGATTTATTTTTTAAGGCAGCTAAGAAAACTAAAGTGAAATTTCAAATAGAAGCAAATGCTTGTAGTACTGGAACAGATGCACATGCTATTGAAATTTCCAGAGATGGTGTTGCCACTGGTTTACTAAGTATTCCTTGTAGGTACATGCATTCTCCAAATGAAATAGTTTCTTTTAATGACATTAGAAGTACAATTAAAATTTTATCTGAATTTTGCAGATTGGTGAATGATGATACATGTTTTGTTCCATATTAATACAAGAAAAATTGAGGCAAGACGTTCTTTGGGATAAAAAAGAATATTGGGCAATTGATTGGGAGAGCTATACTAACGAGGGGATATATGGTTATTCGACCAAAAGTAATATTAAAATAGGTAATTAAATATTTCAATATGTAAACGAAAAATCAATACAAATAATACAGAGTTATTTCAAGTAATTTCACTGGCTAATCATTCATCTAGTTGACCGAAGGGCTGAGGCGCGATTTCTTAAGTTGGGTGAATTATTGAAGTTCTATGCTTTTTATCAAGTTTTTGGGTCTATGACGGCGGCAACTAATTACTGCCGTTGAGCTGTTTTGTTCCGGAAATATTTTCATTCCCCGTGTACTATTGATTCAGGAGACCGGCTTACCGGGATGGTTCAGGATCGAGTCTGTAAATAATCTTGTATAATTCGCCATCCCACCAAATCGATTCTATCCTATCCGGTCTTTGATGCAATCGTAAAAAGTAATTGAACTAAAAACATTGCGCCCTCTGCGTGCTTTGCGAGATAACTATTTACGAAACCACCAATCTTTAATAAACAATAATATGAAAAACCCCGGACCGGCACAGCCCGGTCCATAACCCCAAACCCCGGAGGTATTATGACAGTCTCACGTGCTTACAATTGCAGTGACATGAAATGTCTCGTCGTATGCGCCACCATCAACGAGAGTTTTCTCGCAAACAAAGGTATCCACCCGGTGAAGTGCGTCTGTTCATTGATAAAAGGTTGAATTAACTTACCGGGAGATTATTTTGTGTCGATGGCCATGTTCAGATGTAATAAATTATTCAGTTTGGAGTAGGGATGATCGGCGATGCGACTGATGACCTCTTTAAGCCAGGCATAGGGCTCCACACCGGCATGTTTCGCATTAGCGATCAGCGTAGATCGAACTCGCGTTAATATAAAATAGTTTATAATCGCATTTATGCCCGGTTTTATAACCGGGCTTTTTTTTATGGTTTAATTGTCGCTAACGCTCTATAATCTTGGAAAATTACATCTTTCTCTAACATTCCCAGGTTGGGGACAGTGAAATAAAGAAAAAGATTTCACGTCCTAAAGGCTTAGGAATGAGCGTGGTATAGGGGTTTGTGTCAAGGACATCTCTTCGAGAGGAATGAGCAAGGTATTCGTACTCGTTACAAAGCCCCAGCTTTGTAATGAAAACTATATCTTGCTAAACATTAAGCAAATTTATTTCCCTTTTTTACTTTCTGTAATTGTCTCACCAGAGACTCCTGTTGGAGGAATTTGGAATTTATTTGTCTTTTGTCTTTTGTTATTTGGGATTTTATAATTGGTATAGCCCAAAAGGACATGACTATACACCAGAGACGTGGTTTTCTGATGTTTAATAAATCATCCACTTTGTTCTGATATCCATTGCATATCGTTCCGGTTATTGTTATAATTAACACACTGATGCATTTATTTAGACGACTATCCTGGAAATTAGCAATCGTAACCGGAATACTGGTCTGCCTGGTTATCCTGGCGCTTTCCATTCCCATTTACTGGCAAACCCGGAACACTTTAGAGGATCAATTAGCGGATCATCTGAGAACGAATATCGAAAGTATTTCCGAAAAACTGGATCCGGGATTGATTGATTTCATTCAAAAATATCCCGGTTCGATAATCGTCAAGGATTCTCTCATAGAGTCGTTAAATCACGAACTCCGGAAATATTCAGCCGGCGCCATTTACCTGATTGATCGGCAGGAAAATATTTTTCTCGTTGCCGGAAACCGAGCGAGCGCAGTTCAATCATCCATGATCCATAAACACGAAATTCAAAAATCACGCGCTAAAGGGATTGCCTTCTCGCCTCTTTTCAGCGACGCATCCGGGAAAACATACAAATCGGTTTTTAAAGTAATTCATATTGAAAATGCTTCTGAAATCGTATTAGGTCTGGATGCCGACGCCCGGTTTTTAAAATATACTGCCCGGTTACGGCGGCGGATAATTTCCATCGGTATAATCGTATTAATCTTAAGTATCATTGCCGCATCTATTTTATCTCAAACCCTGACACGCCCCCTGCGTCAACTGACCAAATTCGCCCGGGATATCGGTAAAGGTCGAGTCGAAACCGCGAATTTTCAAAGACGTTATGATGAGATCGGTTTCCTCGGTAAAACCATGGAGAATATGAGACACGAGATCGATCAACGGGAAAAGGACAACAAACATTTGATTGCTTCGGTAGCTCATGAGATTCGCAATCCTCTCGCAGGTATGCAGGTTAATGCCGAATTACTGCTGGAAACCACCAGGAAAATGAAAGAAATACACAGCTACTCCAGGGCAGTTGCTAAAGAAATTGCCAACCTGTCAAATATCGTAGAGAACTTCCTTGCCTACGCCCGACCGATCGAATCGACGCTAACTTCCCAATCGATTAGTGCTATTATGGAAGAAATCATCACAAACATCCAGCAAGACTTTCCCGATCACATTATTAAAATACACGGTATTAAAATACACGGTGATGGATCGGCAACCATCCATCCGGGAAAAATCAAGCATGCATTTTTTAATATTCTAAAAAACGCCTGCGAATCCTCAGCTCCGAATGTGGAAATAGTGATCTCAATTCAATCGAAAAATGAAATGTTATCAATTTCAATCCTGAATCAGGGAACGCCGATCCCGGTTGAGGTTCAGTCTCAGATTTTTGAGGCTTTCTTCAGCACAAAAAGCTCAGGAGTTGGTCTGGGCTTGTCCATTTCGAAATCCATCGTCGAGCAGCATGGCGGAAGGATTCTGCTCACACGCTCAGACAGCAGTGGCACAGAATTTGTCATTCAATTACCCACAGGATAGAAAGAACGCTTTGAAAAACAATTACCGCATACTCGTCGTCGAAGATAATGAATCCCTCAGAGAGGGAATCGTCGCCACTCTTAAAAAAGAGGGGTATTCCGTTGATTCGGCCGTCGATGGCGAACAGGGATTGAAAAAATGCCGGTCAGAATCCTGGAATCTTCTGATCACCGATATTAAAATGCCCAAAATCGACGGGATAAAATTGTTCAAAATGGTTAAATCCCAGTTTCCTGCTCTGGATGTTATCATCATTACGGCGTTTGCAACCGTCGATATTGCGGTTGACGCGATCAAGAACGGCGCTGAGGATTTTATCACCAAGCCCTTTCCACTGGCTGAGCTCCGATCCAAAATCGTTTCTATCTACGAACGCTGGGCATTCCGTCAGAAAATTACCGCTTCGAATGCCAAATCAGACCAGATCATCGGTAATTCAGATGCGATCAATAAAATCCGGGCATTAATTCAAAAAGTATCGACATCCGACAGCCCGGTGTTAATTACCGGTGAAAGTGGAACCGGCAAGGAACTCGTTGCGCGGGCTATTCACCAACAGAGCCCGAATAAAAACGCCCCGTTTATACCGGTCAATTGCGGCGCTCTGACGGAATCGCTGCTGGAAAGCGAACTCTTTGGTCATGAAAAGGGCGCATTCACGGGAGCGGTTCGCACACACGCTGGTAAATTTGAACAAGCCAACGAAGGAACCCTGTTTCTGGATGAGATTGGCGACATGTCTCCCACTCTTCAGATAAAACTGCTCAGAGTCCTCCAAACCAAACAGTTTCAGCGAGTTGGCGGAGAAAAGTTTATTAAGAGTAATTTCCGGCTGATTTCAGCAACCAATAAAGATCTTCAGCAGGCAGTTAATGATAAATCATTTCGTTCAGACCTGTTTTATCGCATCAATGTAATCCCCCTTCACCTCCCACCTTTGCGTCAACGCAAAGAAGACATACCCTTGTTGACAGACTATATTCTTCAGAATAAAGCAAAAAAACTCCGGCGCGAAATTCCGCATATCCAGACCAGTGTTTTACGGAAACTGCAAGCCTATTCCTGGCCGGGAAATATCCGCGAACTGGAAAATTTTATCGAACGCGCCCTGGTTTTTATCGAAGATAATCTTTTCACCGATGAGCTGTTTTCATTTACCGGGATGCCTGAATCCCCGGAAAATACTCCTCCGCTCCCGAACCGAGATTTGACGGAATATATTACAAAAATTGAACGCGAAATGATCCTCAATGCGCTGAAAGATTGCCGCGGCGTCAAGCAGCGAACGGCAGATCAGCTGAATATTAAAACCAGCACGCTCTATTACAAGATAGAAAAGTATGGAATTGAAGAACATGAGTATGAGGTTTCCGCTTCTTAAAAACAATAAGATGACATGGATAAAAAAATGAAGTATATAATTTCGCCGGCAGTTGTAAACAAGAAAATATCTGGTATCTGTATCATCCTAATATTGATTTTAGTACAAAGCGGGTTCGCCGGAAATCAAATGAACGATTATCGTTCCGATCTGTCTGCCACTGTAAATAAAATCATTCAAACAAATAAACAGATTGAGAAACTTGATGCAAAGATAAATGATATTGATCGTGAAATCAGCGTGCTCGATAATCGCAAAAACCCGTCATGGTTGGATCGCAGAAAAATGGTCAAACTAACCGAAGAAAAGGCGGCAGTTAATACTGATAATTTGAATTATTACCGGCAGTTGTTGGAATTACAGAATTCCGCCAGAGCGACATCCTCCGCCCTTTTTGCTTTAATCACAAACGATATGGATTCCCTGGTGACTGAATTAAATTCCGATTTACCCGTCGATCAACGGAAAGCCGGTCTGGACTATCTGATCCGGATCATCGAGCTTCGAAACTGGGTTATTGATACAAAAGCATATTACACACATGTTGACGATGTGGCAATTCCATCAAAAATGAATATCCGTGATTTTATCCAATCGGGTAGAACAAATGTCAGACTGAAAAGCGATCTTGTAAATTTTCTGGATGAAAAAATTCAGCAGATCAGTGTAATGATCGATGCTGCCCGGGAAGAGGAAGCATTACGGACAAAATTAGACCAATTTGCACTGGAGATGACAGCTCTCGGTGGAGAAATTGACCACCAGACTTATCAATCAGTTGATAAAATTGCATCCGAACCTGAAGCAAATTTTGGTGCTTTTTTCGACAATACAGACAGCCCATTAAACAACAGGGGTTATAATAACTGGGTTTCTACAACGCAATCACTTCCACTGGTAACATATATTACAGAGTACGATTACCTGCCGGTAATCAAAGATCTGGAATCATCGGAACTCCCGGAATATATTTCAACGCTCGATTCGATTCGCACATATTATATAAATCAGAAACAGGAACTTCTTAACCGTTAAAAAAGGATTTCGATTCCAGTAACCGAGAGGCGATTTATAGTACCCTACCCTATTCAACGGCGAAAATTGCCGGAATGTACATTTTATCTAATTTTCTTATTTTTCATTGCCAATGTCCTTTATTCACGAACAGTGGAAAGTTCATCAATTTATGCAAAATCCGAATGTGCGATTGAGACTAATATTTTCGAACAAAAACTTACAGACACCTCAGCATTGAGTAATCACATCTGGTTTGGATTTTCACATAAACGACAATCACGACGGCAACAGCTTTATATAAATTTAATGTCGAACCTTTCACTGTATAATGAGTACCAAACTGAAAACAAAGCCATAAATATGCTTGTATTGAACCATAATTATACCTTAAGAAACCTAGTAACATTTCAATCGGATATACGAATATTCAATAAGCAGTGGTATAATGATAATCGTGGATATACAACCAGTTTATTTAGTTCATCAATTGGTAGTTCTCGTTCAAAAATTAAAACCTTAGCGGGTTTTGAGTATCAGTACAACAATTTTCCATTAATGCCGATATTCACTTCGGATCAGACCGGACTTTTCCTTCAATTTTATCATAGCTCATCATCAAATAAAACGACGTCAGCCCGGATTTCCTATCATACAATTCGATATTCCGAACGAACGATATATAAACCATCATCTTCCGATTCGCTGAACCTACTACTTCAGCGGGATAATATGTTATTTATCCAACTGGGAAGAGAATTTCGAAAAAAGGCGATCGGAGGCATATATCTCCGCTATATGATCTTACATTCCAACAGCGACTTTTCATCCTTTCAATCCGCATCCATCCGTTTTTTCAATACCAGGAGAATCGCCGGATTTTATGTGCAACTCATTGCTGAATATCAGTTCAAACAATACTCTGAAGAAAATGCCAAACTGTTTACATTTTCAAATCCCGATCCCGAACAAAACATTCAAAATCAGCTGTTAATAGGATGGGAACGACCGATCACGAAGAATTTATCTCTTCAAGGAAAAGTTGCTTATATTAAAAATGAAACGGTTTACAGCAATCAATATTACAATAAATGGTTCGTGTCTGCGGGACTTCAATACCGTATTGCCAATAAGTAAATATGAGATTGTCACAAAAGCATAAAAGGACAATAGAGAATCCCGTCAGGTCTGAGTACCCGACGGCACAGACGTCTTACGCGTTGTGTTAGGAGATTACTCCTGACACATTTACTGACCTTTTTGAAAAACCCACTTTGCTTTACCCCCTGAAGGGGCTTTTTAAAAGTATTCTACTACAAAATTCCAACACTCAATTCGATTTACTCCATGAAATAAATTTTAAATTAGTTTACCCTATGAAATGTTAAGCTTGCGAAACTATTTCATCAGGGCTTTTCTCTTTCAAAGATTTATACTATTTCACAGGACAGGTTCCAAATAACCATCACGTCTTACTCGTTACAAAGCCCCAGCTTTGTAACGAAAACTATATCTTTCGCAAACATTCCCAAGCTGGGGCTTGGGAATGAGTTGTTTACGATAAAAGCCAACCCTGCAAAGATCATTTATCTTTATGAAAAACCGGTTTTCTAATGTTTAATTAACAAGTTCACCCTCAGAAATCTGAGACAATCATCAGATATCTGATGATCGTATCTACTTAATAAATCTTTCTCCCCTCTGTAAAATAATTGGAACGGATTTTGACTTACTAAAATAAGACGATGAGCTTAAATGGAAAAAACAAGACTATTTACAAAATGAATAATTCCAATCAAAAATTCCTAGCTATCTGTTTGTTGCTTCTGTTTCTAACACTAATTGCTACCTGTGATAATGAAGAATCCGAAAATGTTTATGTAAATTTGAATGAAATCTTCACTCTAAAATTTGGAGAGTGTGTAACAGTAAAACCTGATAATTTTGATATAGGATACTGCGAAGTTATCTCTGATTCGCGCTGCCCTACAAATTTGATGTGTTTCTGGGAAGGCGTTGCTGAAATAAAAGTCTGGATTTGCGAACCCGGACAGGCGGCAAACTTGATAAAACTTCCCATTTACGGATATGTAGCTCTTGAAGATACGATGAAACATGTAACCGTTGATACATTAGGTTACCGTTTTTCACTACTGCAGCTCGACCCTTATCCTTATGAACACGAAGAACGAGATTACTCAGAGTATGAGGCAACAATATTCATTTCAAATATTAATTGAGAGGAGTAAAAAAATGAAAAGAAGCAAATTATTTGTCACAACAATTGTCTTTCTCTTATTTTTCACCATTGTTTTGTATGGTCAAACTCTCCTGATCTGTACGAATTGCAATCAGGAAAATCCCTTTACTAATAAATTCTGCCTCGCATGCGGCGAATCATTGGACGATGAATACAAAACATGGCTGACTAAAAGAAATGAGAAAAGGCATAAAGAAGAAAAGTTCATCTCCGGGCGCGTTGACCCGCCAAGACTTTTTACGATTCCAACCGCAAGAGTTCTCGGCTCAAAAGATATCAGCCTGATGGGCGGAGGCGCTTTTGGCGTAGCAGTACAGCAGTCATTTCTTGGTACTATTGGAATGGGATTGGGAAATATCGCTGAAGTAGAATTCAGTACAGTCGGTCTAATAAACAACATTTCTCAAGGCTCACCTGCAGTAT
>JADHYC010000060.1 GCA_016782645.1 Fidelibacterota bacterium
GCGGAGGCGCTTTTGGCGTAGCAGTACAGCAGTCATTTCTTGGTACTATTGGAATGGGATTGGGAAATATCGCTGAAGTAGAATTCAGTACAGTCGGTCTAATAAACAACATTTCTCAAGGCTCACCTGCAGTATCCACCTCAGCATTTAAAATCCAACTGATTCCGGAAGATCTATTCGGTCTGAGTTTTTTCCCTACTTTAGCTTTTTCTATACGAAGCTCAGCCGATTGGAAAGATGTTAGAAGCGATTGGAGAGCGCTAAACTCCAATAAAGCTTTTTACGATTACAACGAATTTACCCAAAGAGATGAATGTGCGGTGAGTTCAATAGGATATAATACGCGATTTACAATAATGTATGGAGTCGTTACATTTCCTTTGGGTCCAATAAAAATTCATTCCGGTCTTATGTTAACCGATATTCGTGTTAAAGATATGGCTGTTGATTATATCTGGCAGGAAGATAATGATGCTCCGGAAGAAAGACAGAAAAATCTGATCGGTGGTTTTGCAGGGTTTGAAATCGAATATAATCCACAAACAAAACTGATGGTTGAAATAAAAACAGATTCCAAACACGAATATAATATGGAGACAAAAGAAATTGAGGTTTCCCATACCTATGTAGCAATAGGTGGTGTGCGATTTTTCTTTACGAAATGGCTTTCAATAGATACCGGTGTTTTATACCAAACTAACTATAAAGGAATTGCAGACGCTCAGATTAAGTTAGGGTTAAATCTCTTTATGCCAACAGGAAGTATATCTGACTATGTGAAGACATCTGTTAAACAAAAATTAAATAAGGAGTAATTGTTATGCAGAAATTATCAAATCTTTTAATCGTAACAATAACTTGCATGGCATTTATGCTATGTTCAGACAGTTCTATAAACCCGGACGTAGGAATTATCCGTGATTTAACCTCTTCTGAAGTAAAATTAAAAGAATCAAGTAACCAATTTGGAATAAAATTATTCAGAAAAATTGTTGAGAACGAACAAAATAAAAACATTTTCATTTCACCCCTCAGCGTTTCAATGGCTCTTGGAATGACATATAACGGTGCAGATAGTACTACATTAGAAGCAATGCATGAAACACTTGAATATGGGAATTTAAGCATCGATGAAGTGAACGAATCTTATCAGAGCTTAATTAAACTATTGACAGAACTTGATCCGAAAGTAATTTTCGAAATTGCAAATTCTATCTGGTACCGTGAGGGGGTTTCAGTCGAGAATGATTTCCTCAACATCAATCAAACCTATTTTAATGCTGTCGTTCGTGCTCTTGATTTCAGTAGTGATGATGCAGCCGATATTATTAACGCATGGGTTGATGAAAATACAAATGGTAAAATTGATAAAATCGTCGATTCGCCGATCAATCCGCTCACAGTAATGTTTCTTATCAATGCTATCTATTTCAAGGGCACATGGACTTATGAATTTGATGAAGAAAACACAAGAGATGATACCTTCTTTCTACCCGATGGTTCAGAAAAAGAATGTAAAATGATGAGCCACCAATGCGATCATAATTATTTTGAAAACGAGCTGTTTCAGGCAATCGATCTACCGTATGGCGACGCCGGTTTTAGCATGACAATTTTACTCCCAAAACCGGGAATCAATATTGATTCACTAATTGCTCAGTTCAGTAATGATAGTTGGAACTCCTGGATAAGCAGTTTTTCAGCACAGGAGGTAAATCTTTATCTTCCAAAGTTTAAGATGGAATATAAAATATCGTTAAAGAATGTATTATGCGCTTTAGGGATGTCTATCGCCTTTGATCCGTATCAAGCGGATTTCACAAAGATTAATACCAATGGAAATTTATATATCAGCAACGTAAAACATAAAACTTTTGTGAAAGTCAATGAAGAGGGAACCGAAGCTGCAGCAGTAACTTCGGTCGAAATTACCCTGACCTCAATCGGCAGTAGTATTACCATGCATATAAATCGTCCCTTCGTTTTTGCAATCAGAGAAAATCATTCGGGGACAATACTTTTTGTGGGGAAAATTGTAGAACCAATATGGGAAGATTAACCAAAACCTTGTGTCAAGTCCACTAATGGATATTTTCAATATGTCACGAATCCTTCTAATCGGACTTAACACAAGGTGGATATTTTAAGGATAAGATTAAGATTTTTTTTCATAGATTTAATAAAGTTAAAAGAGGAGGCTATTATGTCCTATAAAAGATTAATCGTGATCTTTCTTTCAATCACTATCTGTGCCTCATCAATTTTTTCAGATGTACCACCAGCAAGAATACACAATCCAGATATTCCATACTTCCTGGAATCAATGCAGTTCCAAACGATGCAGATGAATATTTTTCCACCTAATGTTTCCGGTATGGTTATGGATCCATATTCTGACTTAATCTGGAATCCCGCTTATATTTTGAGACAATCACAAAAATCCATCTATTTTGATTTTAATCCTCAAATAACTTCACCTATTTTCTCTGTCCCCATCTTTACACCATACAGCAATTATTACGATTTTTCAACAAGTTATATGGTACTTCCGAGGTGGTATTCTACGACATCAGTAAGTTCTGTCCAGACAATACCCATTTATAATTTTGCTGCTTTATTACCAATTAATTCTAAGATCTCAGTTGCACTTATCAACCGTTCAATTTTTGACTATGGACCTTTCCGCTCTACCACATGGTGGAGAGGTGGTGGATGGGCAAGCGACTTATCATACAATGAGGTCGCCTTGGAAGACTTAGAAACTCAGAGGCTAGAAATTGACGAAAACCAGCAAACTATATTTGGAAATCAATCAGAGTTAATCATTGGCTATAAGCTCTCAAAGAAATTGGACTTAGGATTTCGATTTGGACACTACATTTTTAGAAGGGATGGAGACCTCTATGATTCAAAATGGGCTTTTTACCCACATTCGTCTTTTGCAGACTTGAATGACGAATCATTGAAAATAGATGGTGATCATATTGAAACCGGTATAGGACTAATTTATCATTTAAATGAAAAAACGCATTTCGGCGCTTATGCAGGGTTTACAAAGGGAAGCGGAACTGAAAAGGTAGCATCACTGGATACTTCTGATTCATGGTCTGAAAGGGATACAGACTCAACTTATTATAGTATCAGCGAATATTATCTGAAAACCAGCGATTCGTACACTTCTGAAGGAAAACGACCCAGTATGACAATTACATTTGAAAAAAACATTTCATCCAAACTTATATTCCGGTCTTTTCTACATGGTACCTGGTCAAATACAGATATTACCGGATTAGTGGCATCAATGGATACAACCTATGGAGATCGGACTTATGATGTTTGGCGTAATGATACACCCCATTTTCAGCGAAGAGAATCTCACAGCAGCCGTGAAAGCGGATTGGACAGTAATGGGAAAGAAAGTATAAATCATTGGAAATGGTTTGCTTCGCTGATCTATGCACCAAATAATGATTGGTCTCTTTTTAGCGGCATTCAATTACAAAAATATTCTTTCAAACAAGAGATAGATGAAACATCTGATTACTACAGCCACAGTTGGAATAAATATACTGGCTACTATAATGAAGAAAATGAGTATTATTACTCGCATTTAAAGAAATATTCTTTCGAGACAAATTACGATAAGTGGTCCGTTTTTGTACCGGTAGGAATAAAAGCAAAGGTAGTTAAAGGACTATACGTGATCTTAGGAACAGATGTAATACTAACTCTTGATAAAGAAAAATCTGAGGGTAAACTTCTCTATCCAAGTAAAATAAACAGGAGATGGGAAGATGGAACTCTCGTTGTAAACGAAGTAGAAGTAAACAGATACGAAGAATATAGTTCCGATCCAGCCAAGAATTTCAACCGAAGTATACAGCAACGTTTTGGTATAATATATAGACATCCCTCCGGCGCCAAATTATACATAAAATCCGGTGGAGATGTTTTCCATACAAGTAACTGGGCTATTGGATTTGAAATGAACTGGTAAAAATTAAAGACTTTACAAACCTAAGGTTAGAATTTGCTTTTAAAAAATCGATGTTGTCTTTTATCTGGAAATCTATGAGTTGGTTCTTTCTAAAAATATGTTAAGTTTTATCAATGGAGGTTATTAAAATGAGAAAATTTATACCTATTTTAAGAATGATTTTTTGTTTGAGTATTTGGAATTTTGGAACTAATTCTATTGCTCAATCTCAAATGATTGCAAATATCACTGACGATGTGCAAACAGATTTTGGAATATATCATCCATACCTGGCAAATTTTATACCCGATGTACCAACATTTTCTGTTGAGGCTGATTTTAGTAATGTCTCTAATTTTTCTATGATAGAATGGATGATAAATTCAACCGATTCGACACTTCTCGTACAAAACCATTTTACAGTTAAAAAGAGCAGACATAAACAACTTTATGATATTTACAATGATTGTACATGGAATGGTATGCCAATATTTGTTACTACCGACGCAGTACTTCATACTTATCACGTTCTTTTCGATCGATTTCTTTCTGAAATCGAAGTTCAAAAGTTCATCGAAATGCTTGATCTCCTCACAGAAACTCTTGTTAATCAAACTGAATCTGTTTTTACTCAATCGACAAAGCCTGAAGCTAAAGAAGCAGCTCGTCGAAATCTTGCATTCTTATGTGTTGCCAAAAAGCTTCTTAATGGAACGGAAGTAACAATCCCTGATACCGTTTCTGCATTAGTGGACTCTGAACTTGTCCTTATCGAGAATCATGATGGTTTTCATTATTCTCCTATTTTCGGGGATTTTTCAGCATTAGATTACAGTCAATTCCAACCGAGGGGTCACTACACAAAAAGTGAAGAGCTAAAAGCATATTTTAAAGCGATGATGTGGTACGGCTGGACAATTTTTACTATGGAACCTGACCTATTTGGTGATATCGCCTATCGTCATTCGCTTCAAGCACTAATTTTAACACAAATGCTCTACAATCTCGAAGCTGACAGTCAGCCTCTTTTAGATTTATGGGATGATATCTATGAGCCAACAATCTTCTTCGTAGGAAAGACAGATGACCCAAACATTAGAGATTACAAAGAAATTGCAGACCAAATCTATGGAGCAAATTTTCTCTATATTTCTCCTGACAGTATAGCAAATTCTTCTCTTCTCAATTCATTCATGACAGAAGCCCAAAAACTACCGGAGCCTAAAATACCCAATTGGATTTACGGAACTTTTACTACCTACAAAGGCTTTCGATTCATGGGTCAGAGATTCATCCCTGATTCATATATGTTTGCTCATCTTATAGATCCATACGTTGCATTCCGTCTTATGCCCAAAGGGCTTGATATTATGGCTATTTTAGGATCAGATAGAGCATATACTCTACTCGACTCCGTTTATCAGGAGACCTCCTATCAGAACTATCCAGAAAAAGTTGCCGAGTTTCAAACTGAATTTTCCAGTTATTCACCAGAAGTCTGGGCGCAGAATCTTTATTGGAACTGGCTCTATTGCCTTATGCCGTTACTTTATGAAAAGGGAGCCGGCTATCCTTTCTTTATGCAAAATCTCGCCTGGATGGACAAGGAATTATTAACGGCTCTGGCTTCCTGGGCTGAACTACGTCACGATACGATTCTCTATGCTAAACAGAGTATGACACCATGTGGTATCACACCTGGACTGCCTAAAAGTTATGTAGAACCTAATCCACATCTTTATGCCAGGTTGGCGAGTCTTGTACGCTACACTAGGGAAGGATTGGATTCGCGTAATTTACTGCTTGAGGGATTCCAGGACAAACTTGACCTTTTTGAAAATCTACTTCTATTCCTGCGAAATATTTCAATTAAAGAACTGGAAAATATTCCTCTTTCTGACTCAGAATATGAAAATATTTTCTGCTTCGGTAAAGTTATGCAAGACCTCGTTTCTGTTGTTAATGATCCACTAATTCCCTGGGAAATGGATACGGATGATATGGCTGTAGTAGCAGATGTTCATACAGATTCCAATACAGACCAATGCCTGGAAGAAGGCGTCGGTTACCCACTTGAAGTACTTGTAATTGTAAATGAAGGTGGAACAGTTCGAATCACTCGCGGCGCTATCTTTTCCTACTACGAATTTATCCAACCTATTGCAGACCGTTTGACTGATGAAGCCTGGCGTGAAATGCTGGTAGGAGATACTCCTCCATCGATGCCGCAGTGGGTATCCAGTTTTATAGATACTTCAGAGTCACATCCGGATTATGAAGAATTTTCCCCGGATAATCTCTTTCATCATGAATTTTCTGGAAATATAATGGAGGAGATAAAGCCAATCCCTAATGAAATGATGCTTTCACAAAATTATCCCAACCCATTCAATCCAGTTACTACCATTGAATTCACAATTCCAAAAAGTACCTTTATTAATATAACTGTATATGATGTTATGGGTAGGGTGATAAAAAATCTCGTTGAAGAATATATTAATGCAGGAAATTATTCAATAAAGTGGGATGCAACTGATATCCCAAGCGGAATATATTTGATTACAATGTCAAGCGGAACTTACAGTCAAACGCAAAAGGCATTGTTATTGAAATAGTATCATTTAATCACTTGAAGGGAATATGCTGTTCATTCGTAAAAAGGACATTTTCATTATATTTTTAAGCACTAAATATTCTTGGAGACAATTATGAAGACTTTTAAAAAATTGGGCTTTGAATTAAGCTATTTAGCATTGCTTACCAAAGAGGACGTCAAACCCTTAAGTCGCTGGGAAGGCATTATTAATCACAAAAAAATAAAAGCGCTCCAAAATCTCGGATTAAGAACAAAGGTAATAGAGAGAAAATTATTGAATGGCGGTACCGCTGGTGAATTGATCTTCAGTAAGTCCACCAACTATTTAGATTTTTACACCAATCGCTTTGATAAAACACAAATTAGGAAGAATTACGAAACTACCGTTACAGAAGGTTTCTTATTCGGATATCCCGGCTGTTGTGTAAAGAACTTTGCTGAAAACGGTTATACAAAAAACGATTATACAGGAAACAGTCAAGAAATCCTATTTCATTGGGTATGCCCAAACTGCCGGATAACTCCCTCCCTCCTACCCTATTATGAAAAAGTTCATAAGAATTGTAAAGAGATCTTTGCTAATCAAGGTATGAACGGTCCAAGGCTTTTAAAAACTTTACTGCCTGCTGCTACACTATCCGTGCTTTTTTCGGTTCTTCCAACCAATGTCCGAGGCGATAATCCACACTGGCTTCCCATAATGGGAAATGATCCTGACACTGATTACCTTGCATATCAAGAAGAAGTTCTCTTGGGTACTCATTGGAACTATTTTTCCCCAGATAGTTTAGCCGGACCTGTGAAGGCATTAGAATTTAAATCAATTATTAATTCCCTCCCTGTCTTTAGTTATGGGCATAATGATACCTCTCAATGTTATATCATAGAACAATTAACTTGGGGATTAGAGAACTGCCAGGTTTGTGGTGAAGTAAT
Source organism: Fidelibacterota bacterium (assembly GCA_016782645.1). Taxonomy (GTDB): domain Bacteria; phylum Fidelibacterota; class UBA2242; order UBA2242; family UBA2242; genus BS750m-G69. The sequence continues at coordinate 7,509 of JADHYC010000060.1, forward strand.
GAATATGGGATATATTGAGATTTTCAATCCAATGCGGGGTTTATCAATTCAAATACCTTTTATGGGTCTTCACTTTCTGGAAGACGGCAGTTTCTCCTTTGACGGCACTACCAATTCAGGTCGAATTGATATAGAACTTCTAAAAAAAGTTCTGGCTCATTATGACACTACTCATTTCTCAATTACAACATCAAATGATGGAGATAATGACGGCTTAAATGATGATTATGAAGACGATTTTAGTACCCAAATAAACAATCCTGACAGCAACGAAAATCAATTAGTCGATGGTGCGGAAGTGGCAGAGGAATTGATTGAAACGATTGCCGGGTTACCTGCTATAGAATATAATGAAGAACCGCCATCTGATTCAATATATATCGAATTCATGCTGATGGATGGCATTGAAACCTGTGATATTTGTGGGATTGAAATAAATATGGGAGATGTTCATGTTGTAAATCCTATGAAAAACACCGAAATTAGTTTCCCCATTATAGGGCTTCATTATCTTGCACATGGTAGATTTGCTTATGGAGGTAGTACAAATTCCGGTGAAATAGACGCTTTACAAATAGCACAGGTGCTTGAAAATCAAACAGCGGTTTCTATATTGGAGAAACTTCCCGATAAAAAGAACTTCAGTTTGAAAAATTATCCCAATCCATTCAATCCAAAGACAACAATCCAATTTAATTTGCCTAGGAATTCCCACGTTACACTGACGATTTACAATGTTCTTGGACAGAAAGTAAAAACGTTAATTGATGGCGAAAAAACAGCAGGATCCTATACCTTTAAGTGGGACGGGAAAGATAACAAAGGTCGTAATGTTTCCAGCGGTATTTATTTTTACAGAATAGAGGCTGGTGACCTTGTTCAGGTGAAGAAAATGGTTTTGTTAATGTAAATAATTTAAACAGACAATCCAATAATATGATTGTAATCAATAAAAATAATATGAGGTTCAAGATGAAAAAGTATAAACCTCTTTTAGGCATAATTATCCTTTTCATTATTTATTGTTCTGGAAATAATGCTCAATGTCAAATGATTGCCGATATAACGACGGATATTGATACAGAGTTTGGCACATATCACCCTTATATAGTTGAGGTGACACCCCAAGCATCTCAATATACAGTAGAACCGGATTTTAGTAATGTGGTGAATTTTAATGAGTTCGAGTTTAGTGAAGCTGACCGTGACATCTTGCAAGAAAACGGATTTGTGGTCAAACCGAGCTACTATTGCCAAATTCACCACATTTATAATTATTGTTATGATAATGACATCCCAATTTTTGTCACTACCGACGCAGTGCTGCATGCCTACCATATCCTCTATGATTATATATTGCGTATGCTCGAGGTCCGCCAATTTGCAGATGATCTTAACAGTCTGAACAAGACAATGCTTTCAATCACTCAGACTAATTTTGAAACAACTCAGGATTCCAGTGTCAAAGAAGTAGCAAAAAAAGTTCTTGCTTATTTATCTGTTGCTGATATGCTACTCGACGATACCGCTGAGTCACCTACTGTTGTTGAAGAGTTAGTACAGGCTGAATTAGAGCTAATGGAAGCCCATCAGGGTTATTCGCCATCTCCAATTTTTGGCTATTTTGAGGATTATAGTCAATATGTCCCCAGGGGTCATTATACTCGCAGCTCTTTACTCGAACACTATTTTATGTCAATGATGTGGCTGGGACGTATGACCTTTGCAATGGAGCCGGATAATCTTCCTGAACTAACGACCGAACATACTTTAATGGCACTTATTATTGTGCAAGCACTAAATTCCTGTGAGATCAATGCTGAAACAGCAATGGATGTCTGGAGCCGAATATATGATCCTACTGTCTTTTTTGTTGGTAAGTCTGATGATTTGAATATTTACCAGTATACTGAAATTGCCAAGCAGGTGTATGGACAAGACTTCGTTAGTCTGACCGTTGAGGAACTGGCAAATTCATCGCTTCTCAGTGAATTTATAGAGTTGGCATCGGAACTACCAGGTCCTCTCATCACTTCTCCTCTACCGGGCAGTACCCCAAAGGGCTTTCGATTTATGGGGCAGCGCTTTATTCCTGACTCTTATATGTTCGATCGGCTGACGACCCCGACTGTGCCTGGACGGCTAATGCCTCGTGGTTTAGATATCATGGCAGTGCTCGGATCAGAACGGGCTCAGGAAATACTTGATCAGGTCTATCATGAAAATACGAATCAATACTATGTTGTATGGATGGATTCAATGAAGGTCGAATTCGCCGAGAAACCAGCAAGTGATTGGGCGCAGAATCTATACTGGAATTGGTTCTATTCACTAATGCCACTTCTATTTATCAAAGACACAGGCTATCCCCCATTTATGCAAAAAATTGCATGGCAGGACAAAGAACAGGCAACATCATTAGGTTCCTGGGCTGAATTGCGTCACGATACAATTTTATATGCTAAACAAAGTTCCTCATGGGAAAGTACACCATACCAGCCTCCTACTCTAAAAGGCTATGTGGAACCAAATCCTCATCTTTATGCAAGATTGGCTGCTTTATCACGATTTATGATTACAGGTTTCGATAATCGAGGAATATTACTTGACAGCTTTCAAAAGCGGCTTACTGATCTGGAATATTTGTTACTTAACCTCAAGAGCATTTCTGAGAAAGAACTGACCAACGAGGTACTTTCAGAAGAGGAATATGTTCTTATACACAAGTTTGGTCAGATCGTTGAGACTATCATTACATTTCCTTCTGAGGAAGTAAGTCAGTTCGAAAATGAAACCGATGACCAGATGCCGGTCATTGCCGATGTGCATACGGATGCACTGAACGGTCTTGTTTTGGAAGAAGGTGTTGGTTATCCTTTTAATATTTTCGTTATTGTTCCAATTGAGGATACGCTCAAGGTAGCTCGTGGTGCTGTGTTCTCTTACTACGAATTTTCACAACCGATCTCTGACCGTTTGACAGATGAAGCCTGGCAGGAAATGCTCAAAAGCGACAATCCTGTTAAGCTTCCTGTATGGACAGGCAGCTTCATTGATACTTCACAAAGTTTCATAAATAAGTATCCATTTCCATATAACGCAGCAGAGCTTTTTACCAGTATTAATGATAGGGACAAGATTTTTAAACCGGATGAATTTACATTAAAGCAAAATTATCCGAATCCATTTAATCCAGTCACTATCATTGAATTCACAATTCCAAAAAGTACTTTCGTTAATATAACTGTATACGATGTAATGGGTAAACTAATAAAAAATATTGTTAATGAAATTACCGATGCCGGTACTTACTCAATAAAGTGGGATGCAACTGATATCCCAAGCGGTATATACTTAATAACATTATCAACCGGAACTTACAGTCAAACAAAGAAGGCATTGTTATTGAAATAGTATCATTCAAGCAAATATCGAAAAAAGCAACTTTTACTGACAAGGTCAAAGGCTCAAAATTTATTGGTATCTGCTTTAAAATAAATTCAGTAAAAGAGGCTAAAGAGCTTATCTCTGATATTGAAAAAGAATATAAGAAAGCAACACACGTTTGCTGGGCATTCAGAGTTTATTCACAAAATGATGTGCTTTCGTATTCTTCTGATGCCGGTGAGCCGCATGGCTCAGCCGGTACTCCAATTCAATCGGCACTCAAGGGGCAAGACCTTGTTAATACTTTATGCATAGTTGTTAGATATTTCGGAGGTACTAAACTTGGAATTGGTGGACTTATACGTGCTTATGGTAGGACGGCTGGTAAAACTCTTGATAGAGCGGGAATCAAAGAATTTCAGACTGCTTCGACATTTAATTTGAATATTCCTCACTCACGATATTCAGATGTAATGCACATTTTAAAAAAGTATGGAATAAAGTTTAAACAAGAGTTTAGTGAAAATGGCGTGAACTTCTCTATAACAGTTATGGATGATCAAAAAGATTCCATCCTATCTGATATTAATGCTGTTTCTGACATAGAGATTATTATCTGTGAGGGAAAATAAGATACAAAATACAACATACAGATTTTTAGATTTAGTTATGGAAAATAGCAATTTCAAGTCAAGCTGGTTTTAACCGGTTCTTACTTTATAAAGGGGTAGAGATTTTTGGTTATTAATAAAAAATTGAACTTTGCCTGTGTTGTTCTAATATCACTTCTACTTGTTAAACCTGTATCTCTGTTTTCCGAAGCAAAACGAATCTATGTTGATGGAATCTTTAATGAGTGGGATGAATTAGAACCAATATATACAGATGTTTCAGGAGATCAGCTACAGGGAGATGTAGATTTTGGTAAATTGTGGGTAGCGAATGACGACCGGTATCTCTTTCTATGTATTCAGGTTGGCACAGAAATTAACATGCAACGTGATAATCAACTCTCTATTTATCTTGATACAGATAATAATGCTTCCACTGGAATTCTTATTAATGGAATTGGGGCGGAGCTAGAATGGGATTTTGGAAATAGAGTTGGGCTTTTTAATAATGAAAATATCTGGCAAGGTAATATAGGGATTATAACAGCCCCGACGGTCTCTTCAAATACATTTGAAATTGCTCTTAACTGTAATGCGATACCGGTTTATAATATCCCTCTATTTGAGGGTGATACAATTAGAATAGTATTTAAAGATAACGGTTCTGGAGGGGATTTGCTCCCTGATTCTGGAGTGGATTTAGTGTACATTTTTGATAATTCTCCTTTGGAACTTCTCGAGCCAATTTCTATTAGTAAAAAGGATCCAGATAATTTACGCATTTTGACTTATAATACATTTTATGATGGATTATTTGATGTCGACCGTTCACAGGCATTCGAACGAATAATTACAGCGATAAATCCTGATATTATCGGTTTTGAGGAAATTTATGACCATAGTGCAGAAGAAACGAGGGATTTCATGGAGAATTTGATCCCTTTAGGCGATCAGAAAGAGTGGCACTGTTCAAAAGTCGATCCAGATATTATTACCGTTTGTCGATATCCCATATTAAATACTTTTTCTATTGAAGGTTATAACGATTATCAGGGAAACGGTGCTTTTCTCATGGATTTGCGTCCGGAATTTAATACTGATCTACTTCTTATAGTTGCACATCCACCATGCTGCGGATATAATAATGAAAGGCAAAGAGAAATTGATGCGATTATGGCTTTTATCCGTGATGCAAAAGTAGCTGGAGGCAATCTTACGCTTCAACCTAATACACCGATAATTATTGTAGGTGATATGAATTTAGTCGGATATGTTCAACAACTTGAAACATTACTAACTGGAGATATTGTAAATGTTAATTCTTTTGGGAGTCCATTTTCCCCGGATTGGGACGGGAGTAGTTTTGCTGATCTTATGCCACGTCTTACAGATTTACCTATGTTTTTTACGTGGTATAAAGAGAGCAGTTCATTTAGTCCCGGACGACTTGATTTTATAATTTTCAGTGATAGTGTCTTAGATCCAGATAATAATTTTGTGCTCTTTACACCGAACATGTCACCAGATACTCTTGAACTTTACGGACTTCAGGAAGATGATGCAACTACTGCTTCTGATCATCTTCCAGTTGTAGGCGATTTCAGTTTTTCTTCAAGTAATGGAACCAGTTCTGGTTCCGGATTATTTCAACCGAAGGATTTTGAGCTCAAACAGAATTATCCAAATCCTTTCAACTCGAGTACGATTATAAAATTTACCGTGTCACAAAGTAAAAAAACTAAACTATCTATTTATAACATTAAGGGGGAATTGATTCATACTCTATTTTCAGGTCAACTGGCGATAGGTAACTATAGTGTTTTTTGGGATGGAACTAAAGAAAACGGGATTCAGGTTTCGAGTGGTGTGTATATTTGTAATTTTGAATTTGGAAACTTAGCCATAAAAAAGAAGATGGTTCTGATCAGGTAGAAAAGATGTGGTGTTTTTACTGAAAGCAATATATTTTTACAAATTAGAGGATAAGAGATTACGGGTCTGAAATTCCGTATTAAGATAAAAAATACCCTGCAATGGCTAAAAAGACAGAATTAAAGGAACCGTGTTAGACACGGTGGGCACCTCCCGAACGGCTCAAACTTCCTCTACAAGGAGGCTTGTTTTCCACGCCCGGAGTCCAGCTCCCAATTATATACTGTTGGTTCCAATAATGAACCGTCTTGATGCCATTGCAGGATAAATTTTCAAAAAACTTCTCATAACAAAAACAATATAGATTATAATTAGTTTACCGTCAAGTATTTTCATTATTTATTTCAAATTTTTTCAAATAGTATATTTATAGCGGCTTTAAGTCCATATATTTGTTGAGACTATTATCATATTCAAATTTCAATACTGATTTATTGGATATCGTCATCACAATAAGCCAACTTATTGATTCAGGTTTATATTGATATTTTTAACACTCATGTATGTTCTCCTCTGGTTTTTGTATTTAAGTATTTGAATTTTTCCTTATTTCTAGTGTTTCAATGACTCCTGCACCAATACTGTCACCCCAAACATTAACAGTTGTTCGGAATCTGTCAAGAAGCCAATCTATTGTGAGAATCAATCCAACGCCCTCTATTGGAAGACCAACCGCTTTTAATACTATTACCATTGTCACTAATCCTGCTTGAGGAATTCCAGCTGCACCTATTGCAGCAAGAGTAGCTGTTAGAAAAATTATTATCTGTTCTACGGGACTCATTGAAATTCCATATACCTGTGCAATGAACATTGCTGCAACTGCTTCATAAAGAGCAGTTCCGTCCATATTTATTGTTGCACCAAGCGGAAGAACAAAGCATGCTGTTCGATTGGAAATACCGTTTTCCAGCTCAACACCTTCCATAGTTAAGGGTAATGTTGCGGAGCTTGAAGCAGTAGAAAATGCATTAAGTAAGGCAGCAGCTACACCGGTAAAATATTTTACTGGATTTCGCTTCCCAATAATTAAAAGGATAAGCGGCAGCACAATAACACCGTGTAGTGTAAGTCCCAGTAAGATAGTGAAACTGTACTTACCAAGAGCAAAAAGTTCAGGTAGGAAACCTTTAAATCCTCCTGCATCACCAATACGAGATGCAATTAATCCAAAAATACCAATTGGCGATATAATCATTATCCAGTGGATAAGCTTCATCATTGAATCATTTAGTATAGAAATAATTTCTATTGCTAAGTGTCCCCGCTTTCCTAAAACTGAAAGCGCCGCACCAAAAAGAAGAGAGAAAATAATTATAGGAAGAATATCCATCCGTACCATTGCATTGAAGATATTTCGTGGAATCATACCTTCCTTGTTTAAATCTTTATTTCCGACAAGTACTTCTTTAAGAACAGAGCCCATACTTCTTTCCTCTTTAGTGCTTACTTTTTGAATAAGGGATAAAACTATTTCAACACCAGATCCAGATAACTTAATATCGGGCTCTTTTGAGATAAGTTTTCCATTTTCAAAGAGGAAGGGAGTATCAATTCCATTTTTAGATTTGATGTAGAACATACCTTTCGCTTGCCGAGGTTCCCAGAATTTTACTTTAGCTGAGTTTCTAGAAATAGAATCAATAATTCCTTGAACGTCCTGGTCTAAAAGAACTAACATATAGCGATTTTCATATTTGAGTTTATCCCATATCCCAATTTTTAGAGTTACTGTTCTGTTATTATTTCCACTAATCGTATACGAATATTCAATGTGCTTTTCGCCTGGCGAGATATTTTTCCCCGGTTTGATAATATTAACCAATATAATACCAATTAAAACAGAAATTCCTGTTGTCAGTAGGTAGTAAAGTATGGTGCGTTTTCCTATTGAGCCAAGTT
>JADHYC010000013.1 GCA_016782645.1 Fidelibacterota bacterium
TTTTTAATACTTGCTTTAATTGTGGCTGCGGCAGAAACTTATGTAGGAAGAATTAATCGTACAATATTGGAAAGAGAAGAAAGTGCTTGAGCAAGTTCTATTGGTAGGTGTTGTTACTCCTTTTCAGCCCAAATTTGAGGTTGATGAACGTCTTCAGGAAATGAAACAGTTGTTAAATACACTGGAAAATGAAATTGCTGAAACCTTTATTGTCAATCTAAAGCGAATTAAGCCTTCGACTTTAATAGGGAAGGGAAAGATAAGAGAAATTAGGAATCTTCTTTCATTGCTTGATATTCAGGAAGTGATTTTTAACGATGATTTATCCCCAACTCAGGTACGTAATCTTCGAAAGATGTTGGGTGTAGAAATATATGATAGAAGTGGGATTATACTTGAAATCTTTGCTAATCATGCTCAAACAAAGGAGGCTAAGACCCAAGTAGAACTTGCAACTCTTCAATATCTGCTTCCAAGATTAACAGGACGCTGGACACACCTGGAAAGGCAAATTGGGGGAATTAGCGTAAGAGGAGGCGCCGGTGAAACACAGATTGAGATTGATAGAAGATTAACAAGAACACGAATTTCTAAGCTTATTAAAGACCTAAGGAAAATTGATAAAGAGAGAGCAGTACAGCAGAAGGGACGTAATACTTTCTTTAAAGCTGCTCTGGTCGGATATACCAATGCCGGAAAGTCAACATTAATGAATATGTTTACTGGTTCAAGCGTTCCGGTTGAAGATAAACTTTTTGCTACTCTGGATACAACGGTACGGATTTATCGCCTCGACAAGTATCATGATTTATTGTTGAGTGATACAATTGGTTTTATCAGGAAACTTCCCCATCATTTAATTGCCTCTTTTAGAAGTACACTGAGAGAGGTGAAAGATGCCGATCTTATTATAAAGGTTGCTGATATTAGTTCATCTCAGTGCCTCAATCAATTAAAAGCTGTAGACGAGGTTCTTGTTCAGCTTGAAGCCTACAATAAACCTTCAATTATTGTTTTTAATAAGATTGATATAATGGAAAACCGAATATTAAAACAGGTAAAGAGAGATTATCCTGATGCCGTATTTATATCTGCTCTTAACAATTTGCGAATAGATGAATTAAGAAGAGCAATTCTAAAAGTTCTGGAAAAGGAAGAAATGCAGTTGAAATTGAATTTGCCTATTAATTATGTTAAAGGATTGGCGGTTTTAAGAGATAATACTCGTATAATAAGTGAAAATTACTCCGATGGTGAAGTAGATATTGAATTCTCAGTTTATAGGAAAGTTTGGCCCTGGCTGAAGACAAGGCTGGTTCAAAAAGTTGAGTTTGAACTCGTTGATAAGTCTTGATTTTCAATCGATTGATAATTATTTTTACAGAAAAGGGGGTTAATTATGAAAACAGGTGATGAGATCGTACGTGCTCCTGTAGTTGCCGGTATGTTCTATCCGGGTTCTGCGGAAGAATTGAAGCGGAATGTGGAAAATTATCTTATTAATGCACCCGATATTTCAATTAAACTCAAGAAGCTATATGGTATTATTGCTCCTCATGCGGGGTATGTCTATTCTGGTTGTGTGGCAGCAGTGGGCTATAAATTATTGCATAAGTATCCATCACCAAATGTAGTTGTGATAGCACCAAGCCACAGAGAATATTTTAAGGGTGTTTCTGTTTATTCTGGGGATGCATTTGAAACTCCACTTGGAAAAGTTCCGGTTTCTGATGAGATATGTGATGCAATTACAGAAAGAGGGGGGGCTATTGAGCGGTCAATGGCTGGGCATGAAGAAGAGCATTCATTGGAAGTTCAGTTGCCTTTTCTTCAAACTATTTTTCCTGATGGATTTAATTTAATTCCTGTCGTTATTGGCGCTAACCGAATATCAATGATTCATGAATTTGCTCAAGCATTAAAAAAAGTGGCAGAGAAATATGAGTTTGTTCTAGTAGCAAGTTCGGATTTATCGCATTACTATCCTTATAATGTTGCGGTGAGGAAAGATGAAAATCTTATTGCACTTTTGGAAGAGTATAAGATGGAAGAGCTGGAAGAGGGATATGAAGATCAAAGCTTGGAAGCGTGTGGGCTGGGACCGATTCTGGCTTTGATGAAATATGCTCAACAGTCCGGTAATCCTGTTTGTAAGCAATTGGAGTACAAAAATTCAGGTGATACTTCAGGGACGAAAAATCAGGTTGTAGGATATGTTTCTGCAGTGGTATATGACAAGTAATGAATAACTAAATATATAGAATTGTACTTTTATCGTGATTAGTGAGAAGGGTTCATTTAGTCTTTTTGGTGCCAGTAAAGTTGGGATTGCTCTTGCTTATCATTTTCATAGAGCAGGGTATCTACCCGAATTTGTCTGGAACAGGTCTGAAGAAGGACTGAATAAAGCTCTCAGATGGGTTCCATTCAAGTATGAATCAACTTCTATTAAAGATTTTCAGGGTAAAAGTAACTGGATAATAATTTCGGTTTCCGATGATGCAATTGAGTCTATTGCTCAGAAATTGGCAGATTCAGTTGATAATTTGAATAATGTAAATGCTTTTCATACATCTGGATTCTTGTGTTCGGAGGTTTTAAATCCTCTTAAAGAAAAAGGCTGTAGAACAGGTTCTTTTCACCCTGTGCTCAGTGTGCCTGATATTAAAACAGGTATCAGAGAGATGCCTTCAGCTGTATTTACCTGTGAAGGTGAAATTGATAAAGAGTTAGTGAAATTAGTGGAAAAGATTGGTAGAAAAGGTGTTATACTAACACTTGAACAGAAAGAATTTGTACATGTCTCATCTGTATTTCTGAGTAATTACTCAGTTTCTCTCATTGCTGTTGTTAAGGAATTGTGTGAGAAAAAGGGATTGTCGGAAGATAAGGCAACAATGATTCTGAAGGGATTATCGGAACAGGCTGTTGAAAATGGTTGGAGTAAACCTCTGTCAGGTGCATTAACGGGTCCGATTGTGAGAGGCGATGTTAAAACTATTGAAAAGCATCTCGAGTTATTGGATGAATATCCTGAGTTAAAAAAACTTTATGCGGATTTTGGCATTCTTGCGTTAAATTTAATTGAGTTAAAAAACGGTGGTATAAAAAAGTTATTTATTGAGAAAAAGAAGGAATTTTCTCTATAACCTCTATTGTTTAGGTGAATTGCGGGATTTAATTAGAATTTTTCCAAAGGGAAAATTATGAAGAAGATTACAATTATATTTTTTTGTCTTATTTTCTGTATTCAATTATTTGCCCAGGAGAAAAAACTCTTCTGGGATGGATACGATTGGGCTGCTGTGGATAAAATTACAAGAGAGTATCCGGAATATAACGTTTGGATAAAAAGCGCATATCTGAGCGGGCTTTTTGATGGGAAGATGTTTTACAAATTGAAAGCAATGCCAATGAACAATTCAGTGATTGATACACTTTTTACTGATTTAATAGAACCTTCAAGCGTCCGCTCTCTAATTGGGGGATTGGACATGTTTTATCAAGATATGTCTAGTGAATATATACCGATTCCACTGGCTTTGATTGCAACTATTATGATTCAGAATGATTACTCCAAATCAGAGGTTGATAAATTTATTTTGGAAAGTAAAAAGTGGATAAATGAAATAACTATCAGTATCCTGAATAAGTAACGTCTATTCTTCTTTTAGTATAAGTTCCCCGCAATAAGGGCAGATAATATATTCTTCTTTTTCACCAAAGAAGCGAAGGTGAGTTATACGAAATCGGGCAGTTCCCGACATATTCGGTCGTTGTGTGATTATAGCCTTGCGGGACCTTGTGCTACCCGGCTCCATTGGAACGTCATAAACGTGTACAATATTCAATTGCTTTTTTTCTACCACTCTTTCGGAATTGTCATAGATATCTATATATCCGGCGACTTCGCTTATTGATTTATCTGACACATTTTGAATTTCAACAGTAATACTCAAGAGGTCGTTATCAAGTTCTTTAAGGATAACATTGCTGATTTGTACAGTTTCCTGGGCAAATGAAATCCTAAAAATTAATATTAAAATTGAAAGTATTGCGAACCGTTTCATTACTGCCTCATCAATTTTTCTTAATATAGATTATATTGAAATGAGAGTCAAGTTCTGGATAAAAGTTTAAATTTTTTTAGATAGGGAATGTATTCAATCAATATTAATTTTTTGTCAGCTATGCAATTTTAAAAATAGTTGAAAGGAAATAACGCTCTTAGTAAATCATTTTTGATTTGTGTAAATTAAAAAGGGTTAATTTTAATCGAGAAATGGTAGCTTGATAAATTTTGGTGATGAATTGAGCAATTTGGTACTATCAGGGGATAATTTAACACTTAAACGGGTTGCAAATTTTTTAAGAATAAAGAGCAAGATTTCTATTGATGGAAGCGCTGCAAACAGGGTCAAAGCTGCACGTAAAACTGTTCTTGAAATGATTGAAAAGGAAAAGGTTGTTTATGGAATTAATACCGGTTTTGGTAAATTGAGTCAAGTTAAAATTCCTCTAGATGAATTAGAATCTCTGCAGATAAATCTACTCAGAAGCCATGCTTGTGGTGTCGGCGATCCTGTTGATACAGATATAGTATCCCTTATGATGTATCTGAAAATCAACAATTTATCTGCAGGTTATTCCGGTTGCTCTCTGGAAGTGATTAACAAATTAGTGGAACTTCTTAATAAAAGAATATATCCGGTCGTTCCCAGAAGGGGTTCCGTTGGGGCAAGCGGTGACTTGGTTCCTCTTGCACATATGTCCTTACCGCTTATTGGTGAAGGAGAAGTGTTATATAAAGACAAACAATATCGGTCAGAGGATTTGGTGAAGCAAGGAGTATACAAGCCCATTGAATTAGGTCCGAAAGATGGCTTGTCGCTTATTAATGGTACCCAGTATTCAACAGCTCTTCTAACATCAGCGCTTATTCAGGCGAAGGATTTGGTGCTGTTATCAGAGCTTGCCGCTTCAATGAGTATTGAGGCAATTCTCACTACGGATGTTCCCTTCAGAAAAGAGATTCAGGAGGTTAGAAGGCAGAAAGGGCAAAAAGAGGTGGCGAAACATATCCGGAATTTTCTAAGGCACAGCGAAATAGTAAAATCGCATAAAAATTGTGAAAAGGTTCAGGATCCCTACAGTTTTCGCTGTGTGCCGCAGGTATTAGGTACGGTTAGAGATTCAATTGAATTTGTTCAGGAAATTGTGGAGAATGAGCTTAATGCTGTAACGGATAATCCGCTTGTTTTTTCTGATTCGGGAGAAATATTATCCGGAGGAAATTTCCATGCAGGACCAATTGCGATGGCAGCTGATAATTTTTCCATTGCTCTTACGGAATTGGGGAATATTAGTGAAAGACGAATTGCGAATCTTACTGATTCGACAATGAGTGGTTTACCCCCATTTCTTATTGAATCCAGTGGATTAAATTCAGGCTTTATGATAGTCCATGTAGCTGCTGCCTCTCTTGCTTCGGAAAATAGAACGCTATCCGGTCCTGCTTCTATTGAAAACATACCAACTTCTGCAAGTCAGGAGGATCATGTCAGTATGGCACCTATTGCAGGATTGAAGCTTTTACAGATTGTGGAGAATATAAAAGTAATTGTCTGGATTGAGATGCTGACAGCAGCTCAGGGAATGGATTTTAGAAGACCTTTAAAAGGTGGAATTGGTTCGGAATTAGGCTATAAAAAAGCACGTTCTCTTGTAAAGTATCTGGATAAAGATAGAATTATGTATGTAGATTTACGACAGTATAATAAACTTCTTTCCGATTATGCTTTCATAAGAGAGATAAATGATATAGCAGAAAGTAGTTAGTTTTATTTCCCCCTTTTTTAATAGGGCAAGTTAATTTTTTAATGTTTCTAAGATTGTTATTTGAAGCGGAGTGAAGATGGATAGTAAAAAAATTGTTAACGAAGGTTTTACTTTTGATGATGTGTTGTTGATACCGGCACAGTCAAATATTTTACCTAAGGATGTTGTTCTTGGAACAAATCTTACAAAAAATATAAGGTTAAATATTCCTATTCTAAGTGCTGCTATGGATACAGTAACAGAAGGAGACATGGCGATAGCTATTGCACGTGAAGGGGGATTAGGAATTCTACATAAAAACATGAGCATCGAAGAGCAAGCTTCTGAAGTGGATAAGGTTAAACGCTCAGATAGTGCTATGATTGTAGACCCTATAACGCTTTCTTCAAATAATACCATAAGAGAAGCATTGGTAGTTATGTCGAAATACTCTGTTTCAGGTATTCCAGTTGTTGATAATGGGCAGCTTGTAGGAATTCTTACTAATCGTGATATCCGTTTTGAGACTAACCTCGATTTTTTAATTTCTAAAAGAATGACGAGTGGAAATTTAATAACTGCTCCTGAAGGTACTACACTTGAAGAAGCTGAGGAAATTTTGCAAAAGCATCGGATTGAAAAACTTCTTATTGTTGATGAATCAGGATGTTTAAAAGGGCTTATCACGGTAAAGGATATTTTGAAAAAGAAGAAATTTCCTAACGCAATTAAAGATTCTATTGGACGTCTGCGTGTCGGTGCCGCGATTGGAGTAGCAAAAAATTCGATACAGCGTGCAGAGAGATTGATACAGGAACAGGTTGATGTATTAGTGGTTGACACTGCTCATGGTCACTCTCGTGGAGTTTTGAATATGGTTCGAGAAATAAATAAAAGATTTCCTGAAGTTGACTTAATAGCGGGGAATGTGGCTACGAGAGACGGCACTAAGGCTTTAATAGATGCAGGTGTTGATGCAGTTAAAGTTGGTATTGGACCTGGCGCTATCTGCACAACGAGAGTAATAGCAGGAGTAGGTGTACCGCAACTTACTGCAATTATGGATTGTGCTGAAGAGGCGTCAAAATCGGGAATTCCAGTTATAGCGGATGGTGGAGTGCGATATTCAGGGGACATTGCAAAATCCTTGGCTGCAGGAGCAGGTATAGTCATGTTAGGTTCTCTACTGGCGGGTTTGGATGAGAGTCCAGGAGAGAAGATTCTCTACGAGGGAAGAGTTTTTAAAGCGTATAGAGGCATGGGATCAATTCCTGCAATGAGTAAGGGAAGCAAAGATAGATATTTTCAGGAGACTGAGGATATAAGAAAGTTAGTTCCTGAAGGAGTTGAGGGATTAGTGCCTTATCGCGGCTTTCTTCAGGATACAATGCATCAACTAATAGGCGGATTAAGAGCATCAATGGGTTATTGTGGAACAAGGACTATTAAGGAATTCCGTGAAAAAGCAAAATTTATCAGAATTTCGCAGGCTTCAATAATAGAGAGTCATCCACATGGTGTGAAAATAAGCAAAGAAGCGCCTAACTACAGGTCTGAGAAATAATATAGTTAACAGCGCTTAATGGAAAGTGAAAGATAATAAAAAAATTATGGTAACTTTGCTATGTGTGCAGCAAGTTTGGATTTTTTATTGGCGGCATTATTTTTGTGAATAACTCCCTTACTTACAAGGGAATCGATTATAGAAACAGTTTTTTGGAAAATGGGTTCTGCTTCTTTCTTGGTTGTTACACTTTTGATCTTCTTTATCATAGTCTTCATTATGGATTTATAGTGTTTATTACGCACCCTTGCTTTTTCTGCCTGACGAATCCGTTTCTGAACAGATATATTCTTACTCATTTAATTCCTTTCAAAGTGTTTTCAAAAAGTATGCAAATTTATTTATATAGTTGATGAAATTCAAAGAAAAAAACAGAGAAAGTAGTAATTCCTCAGATTCAGATTAAAACGGATTTCTGTACCGAGAAGCTCTGCTTCGTAAATGTATGAAGATCTTTAATAAAAGATTTCTGAAGTGAAGCTTTCCCATTGGTCACAAAGGGCTCTTCTGGAGGACATCTTCGAGGGGGGTGTGATCGAAGACATCTCTACGAGACAAATAAACCTATAACTGAGGTTTTACAGAAAGTTGTTGATAACTTTATTGAGCGAATTAGATGAGATGACTTATTTATCCAACATTGACATTTCGCCGTTGGGTCAATATTTACAGGTTAATTCCAGGTGTGCAAATCTATCCTTTGTCCTAAAGTTCCTTTGTGGGATTGTAATATTAATTACTGTAATGTTATTTTTTACACTTCTTTTTAGAACTGTTTTATTAGTTAGAGGAAAGTTTTCAGATGGAAAAAATATTGTTGAGTCAAATATTTCATTCTATGGGAACTTATTAAATGTTGATGCCTCGTACGATTTAAAGTTATCCGAAATTTATCTGAGGATTAGATTATTTCGGTTTTGTATTTATAAGCGTTTGTTGGAGAGAAGTGGTAAAGAACGGTCTACTGAAAAGCCACAAAAGAGTAAAAAAGGTGAAGGTAAGAAAAATTTTGGCTTATCTTTGTTTTCTTTTCAAGAGTGGATTGGATTAGGTCGAGAAGTAGTAATACGTTTTTTCAGGATATTTCAAAAAAAGAGTTTCACTGGAAAATTAAGAATAGGATTAGGAGATCCTGCATCAACCGGTGTTTTTATGGGAACCTATTATTCACTTAAATCCTTAATACGTGATTTTGAGGACATTTTTATATCCCCTAATTTTCTTCAGAAAGAGATTAAAGGAGAAATAGCTTTAGCTGGCTCAATAAGATTGATTAAATTAATTCCAATGGTTATTTTTACTTATAGAAAGATATTGAGCAGAAAGAAGAAATTGAAAGCAGGGGGTAGAACATGATTGAGAGTTTAGTTGATACTTTACTGGATAAATTGAAGGATATTGTTGCATCAGAAACAGTTGTGGGGAAGCCAGTTGAAACTCCTGAGGCGACTATTATTCCTGTTAGTAAGATATCACTTGGATTTGGGGCTGGTGGAGGTGGTAGTGTCGAGACTGCCAAGGATAAAGGAAAAGGAAGTGGAACCGGTGGTGGCGCTGTGATTGATCCAGTAGCGATTATCTCAATTTGCAAAGGAGAGGTGAAAGTGCATAAATTGAAAGAAAAGGGATTGGATATAGGAAAAATTGTGGAATTGGTTCCGGAGCTGATTAGCAAGTTTAGTAAGTCGAAAAAGGCTGGTAAAGGAAGAGTGAAAAAAGAATAGGATTTTTAGAGAAAAAAGTTTTAATAAACAAAACTTTTCCTTGTATTTATTATTATCTCAAATTATTTTAAATAAAAAGAGTGGTTATGAAGAACTTAATGATAAAAAATATTCCAATGTTTGCTGACTTGAGAGATGATATCCTTGAAAAAATCTACAATTTGATGCAAAGGCGCGTCTATAAGCGCAACAATATGATATTGATGGAAGAGGATTTTGGGGATACTTTATTTATATTGAATAGGGGGAGTGTAAAAATTACTCGACTGAGTGATGATGGTCGGGAAGTGATACTTTCTATTCTGGGTGAAGGTGACTTTTTCGGTGAAATGTCCATTTTTGATGGTGAAAGCCGTTCCGCAAATGTTGTTGCTCTTGAAGATTCGGAAGTATATATATTAAAACGTGGTGATTTTATTGATTTGCTCGAAAAACATCCCAAAATCGCTATTGCACTTTTGCAAGAATTAGCCACCCGTTTAAGAAAGTCCGACCAGCAGATAGAGGGACTTTCACTTAGTGATGCAGAAAATCGTATTGGTATGACAATATCAAGGCTTGCTGAAGAACTGGGAGTGATAAAGATGGGACAGGTTGTTATCCACAATCTTCCGTATCAGCAGGATATTGCCAATATGGCTGGAACTTCCCGGGAAACAGTTTCAAGAATGCTTACACTTTTACAGCGAAAGGGATATATCCAGAAACGTGGACGAAAGCTCATTATTACAAATTATGATGAATTTGTAAAACAGTTCGGCTAATCATTCATATTATAAGACTGTAGTAAATAAAATAAATACAGCAAAAATAGACAGGGTGCTGAGAATAAATTACAGTGAAGGCTAGTATTCTCTGGTGGTTGCTACGTTTCTGAGTTAATTAGAAAATTTTGTAACATTGATCTATTGAAAGATAATTTAACAAAATGAATTACACTGATAGGTAATTATCCAAATCCATTTGACGTCTTGAAATTTACTAATAGCATAGTCTATATTATATTTTCCTGCACAGATTGTTTTATTACACTCTCTAAACATATAAATTACAGGGGCAAATTTTGCTATTTGTATAATTTCTCAAATTTGTTATGTTTAAACTGAACAATATCAAAAAGGTTAGTTAAAAACATTAAAATTAATGAAAGATAAATCGGAAAAAGCTTCTGAAATGGGATTCCTTGATCATCTCGAGGAGTTGAGATGGCGAATACTAAAGTCTTTGTTCAGTGTTGTGCTTTTTGCAATTTTATCATTTGTTTTTTCAGATTTCTTTATTGACTTGCTTATTACTCCCTCAAAAAGTTTGAATCTAGATATGACAATCCAGGTGCTGAAGGTTCAGGGTATGTTGATGTTGAAATTATGGGTGGCTTTCGCAATGGGGGTTGTCTTTTCAATACCTGTAGTTGGGTATCAATTCTGGGCTTTTGTTACACCCGGACTTTACAAGAGTGAGAAAGGGTGGGCTCCGTGGCTCGTGATAAGTGTTACAATATTTTTTCTTTTAGGTGCATTATTTGCTTATTTTGTAATTGTGCCGTTTGCCTTGAAATTTCTCATAGGACTTGGTGCCCCTGAAGTACATAAAAACATTTCAATAAATTATTATGCAAAGTTCGTGATGCAGTTGATAATTGCAGCAGGTTTGATTTTTCAGATGCCGGTATTGTCCTTCATTCTTACAAAAATGGGGCTGATCACACCCGTGCTTTTAAAAAAATATTGGCGGTATGCGGTGATAGTTATTTTGGTTTTGGCAGCATTTATCACACCGCCTGATCCTGTCAGCATGATAATGATGTGTATCCCATTGCTGTTTCTTTACGAATTCAGTGTTTTTGTTTCCAAACTTGCTTTAAAGTCTTCTGGGGAAAATCAGGAGGAAGAATCACCGGCAGGATAGGCAAAACCCCATTTACAGGTTAAAACGATTTCTGTACAGCGAAGTTCTGCTTCGCAAATATAGTGAGGTCTTTAAAAAAAGATTTCCGAAGCGGAGCTTTCCCATCGGGATCTCTTCGAGGCGGGGTACAAACAGAATCTATCTGAGGGATTACTAGGATAGTTCTTCAATAATTGTAGTTCTTCCGTTAGTGAGTTAAATTTTACCGATTAATATGATTAAACCCACTCTCAAGAAGTTAAAAGAACCGGTAAAAAAGGAGATGGAACTCTTCCAGCAAGAGTTTGAAAAAGGTATTCGCTCAGATGTTTCATTAATAAATACAATTACGCAATATATTTTATCTCAGAAGAGTAAAAAAATCCGCCCTGTTCTTTTAATGTTATGTGCAAAACTTTGCGGGGAACCTAACGAACTTTCTTACATTTCAGCGAGTTTGGTGGAAATCCTTCATACAGCGACACTTGTTCACGATGATATAGTTGACGAAGCAGAAACTCGCAGGGGCTTACCTTCAGTCAAAGCCATCTGGAAAAATAAAGTAGCTGTTTTGTTTGGTGACTATTTGTTCAGTAAATCTTTAGATGGTATGATAAAACTGAGGAACTTTGATGCACTGGAATTACTGTCAAAAACATCCGAGTTGCTGAGTTCGGGCGAGATACTTCAAATTGAGAAAAGCTTTTCAGACGGAATGAGCGAAGAGATTTATTATAAAATGATCTGGGCGAAAACGGCTTCCCTGTTTGCAACTGGTTGTAAATTGGGAGCAATCACCGTTAATGCAGCCCCAGAATTTTGCGATTCTCTTTATCAGTATGGTAAGTATTTAGGCATGGCTTTTCAGATAAGGGATGATCTTTTTGACTATAATGGTTCACATTCTAGTATTGGAAAGCCAATAGGAAGAGATATAAAGGAAAATATGATAACACTTCCGCTAATTTATACGTTAAATACTCTTCCTCGTTCAGATAGCAGGAAATTGAAAAAAGATCTTAAAGAGAGACACTCAAAAAAGGAAGTTGAAGAGATAAATGCTTTAGTAAAAGAGACCGGAGGTGTTGATTACGCATTGAATAAATTGCATGAATTATCCAGATCGGCTGTTGATCAGCTCTCTGTTTTCCCGGATTCCGTAATAAAACAGTCTTTGATTGGTTTCACAGTTTATAATGAAAAAAGATCGAATTGAAGCTTAAAAAAGAGCCAAAGAAAATATTAGTTATTCGTCTGAGTTCCCTGGGTGATATTGTAGTATTAACTCCGATTTTCAAAAGTCTGAAGGTAAGATTCCCGGAGGCACAAATAGATTTCTTAGTCAAAAAAGAGTTTAAAAGCATTGTGATAAGGAATCCCTATTTATCGAACATAATGACGTTTGATACAAATGAGGGATTACAGGGATGGAATAAACTATGCAGATCATTGTCTGGTGAGAATTATGATCTTTTTATTGATATGCATAATAATTTCCGAAGCTGGATATTGAATTTATTTTTGATCAAGGTACCAAGGTTAAGATATTATAAACCCAGACTGTTAAGATTTTTACTTTTCTATTTTTTTATCAACTTTTTCCCTAAATCCTTTTCACTGCTTGGAGAATATTTTAAAGTATTAAAACCGCTTGGTATAGATTCACCGGATTCAAAACCGGAGATTTTCTTGCCGGATTTAGCTTTAGAAAAGGCAAAATCCATTCTGGAAAATAAAGGTGTTGAGAGTCCATTTGTTACAATTTTACCTATTGCAGCGTGGTCTAATAAAAGGTATCCTTTGATGGAATATGAGGAGCTTGCAAAAAGAATCAATAATGAACTTAATATGACAGTTGTTTGGTTGGGTGGGAAAAAGGATTCCTATCTGAATGACCTGAAATATCTTGAACAGGGGAAAAGTGTTGAAGTAATTGGTGAGACAGATTTAGAAGAATCGCTGGGAATATTATGCCAGAGTTTTTTAGTAGTTGGGAATGATACGGGTCTTACTTATTCAGCGGAAGCGCTCGGGATTCCTGTGGTTTTGATTTTAGGTCCCACTTCACGTGAAACGGGTGCCGATCATTATTATGAGAATAGTGTTACTTTGCAGAAAGATATATGGTGCCGCCCCTGTTCTCAAAAAGGTGACAGAAAGTGCTATCGAAAAAAGCAATATTGTATGGAAGGAATTTCAAGTGATGAAATTTTTAAGGCTGTCTGGAAGATTATAGAAAGAGAGAACCAGTGACATTTTTCTGGATAATTCTGTATAACGCAATGTTCGTCCCAATTGCCTTTATATTGGTTCATCTAATTGCCTTATTTGATGAGAAAGTTAAGCGTGGGCTTTCCGGGCGGCGCTTGAGCTGGGTAAATTTAAGGAAATTCCGTGAGAAATATCCCAATAAGGAATTATTCCTCATTCATTCAGCGTCTTTGGGTGAATTTGAGCAGGCTAAACCTGTTATTCGTGGATTAAAAGCTTTACGTCCC
Source organism: Fidelibacterota bacterium (assembly GCA_016782645.1). Lineage (GTDB taxonomy): Bacteria > Fidelibacterota > UBA2242 > UBA2242 > UBA2242 > BS750m-G69. Next base: position 13,491 of record JADHYC010000013.1, read on the forward strand.
GATATTCTAATAGTTGTAAGTTTCACTTCCCCGAGTGGCTACGAAAATGCGATTCGAATACCGGAAGTAGATCTTTTCATATATTTGCCAATTGATACTTTTTTAAGGATAAGGCGTTTTATTCAAAAACTCAAACCTCAAAAGATAATATTTGTCACGTATGAGCTGTGGCCCAACCTGATTGCTAATGCAAAGCGACATCATGTACTTACATATCTAATGTCTGCAAGAATCAAAAAGAATAGTTCAAAATGGATGCCGATTGTAAGAAATCTCTTCCGATCACTCTATCGAATGTTGGATTATATATATGCAATTTCAGAGGAGGATAGACTTTCTGTTAAGAATTTAACTGGAAGTGTTAATATTAAAGTTTTAACTCTTGGTGATACTCGTTATGATCAGGTAATTCAGCGTGCTCATGAAAGAATACACTTAACTATACCGATACTATTCAATGAGGGTTTTGTATTTATTGGAGGAAGTATTTGGCCTCAGGATGCTCGGCATTTACTCCCGGCTCTTTTTAAATCTATGGAACGGTTTGAATCGTTTAAAGTCATAATAGCTCCTCATGAACCAAATGAATATGCACTTGAAATGCTTGAAGATGATTTCCAGCAAGAAGGTTTTTCAACTCTTCGTTTATCCAAATTTAAAACTCCCATTTCTGATATCAGGGTTATTTTGATTGATAAGGTTGGTATTCTGGCTGAATTCTATCACCAGGCAGATTTGGCGTTTATAGGCGGTAGTTTTCGTGGTTCTATTCATAACGTTATGGAACCTGCTGTGGCTGGATTACCTGTATTATTTGGACCGACCTATCATAATTCACGAGAAGCAGAAATATTGATAAAAGAGGGCGGCGGTTGGTGTTGCGAAGATGAAAATTGCTTTTATAAGAGGATCAAATCCCTTATAAAGAATCCTGAATTGTATAAAAGGGCATCTTTTTCATCGCGACAGGTTATTATGAAAAATTTGGGTGCTTCTGCCCGTACTGTCAAAGAAATTTTGGAGTCTGAGTGAGTATAAAACTGCTTGATGTAAGTTTCGGATATGATTCATATACACATCTTTTTTACCATTTGAATCTTACCATTCCTATGTGTTGTTGGGTGACTATTATCGGTGACTGCGGTTCAGGAAAAACTACATTAGCAAAGCTAATAGCAGGCATATTGACTCCTGTCTCGGGAGATATTATTTTTTCTTGGGGCGATGGAAATTCTCAAAAGCCTGAATTTGGGTATCTTTTTCAAAATCCTGATGATCAATTTGTTCATTTCAATATAGAAAGGGAAGTGGCTTTTAGTCTTGAAAATGTAGGAATAGCAAGAGATGAGATGTTCCCGAGAGTTGAAGAATCTCTTAAGAATGCAAACTTATGGAATCGTCGAAATGATTCACCTAATAACCTTTCTGGTGGAGAGAAACAAAGGCTTGCTCTGGCGGGTATGTTAATTACAGAACCAAAAGTTCTTATATTGGATGAGCCAACTTCGTTTCTGGACATTATTGCACAGGCAGAATTGTACAAAGTAACTAAAGCGCTCTTAGATGAGAAAGTAAGTATTATCTGGATCACACAGGAACCAAATGAGATAAATATGTCTGATTATGTAGTTAAACTGGAGAGAGGTAAAGTATCTCATTGTGGCAAAAGCGCCGATTATGTCCGAAGATATTTTCCGAGGAGAAATTCGAAATTTGAGAAGTGATGAGTTCTAAACTTTTATTATCTATAAAAAAAATATACCATAAATATCCCAATAATGAGGATTTTCGATTAGATATGCAGGAAATGTTTTATACTTTCGATCAATCACTTGGTATTTATGGTTTGTCCGGTTCAGGAAAAAGTACATTTGGTAAAATTATTGCTGGTTTATTGGTGCCTTTGATAGGTGAAATTGAATTAAGATGTTTAGAGAAAGAAAATTGTGAGCACAAAAAAACCCCCGATGTTATGTACTCTACTCAATTTCCGGAAAAGATATTTTTGGGATCTAAGGTCAAGGATACTGTCGAATTAATATTATCTAAAAATCCGAATCTCAAAGGGATGAAGCTAAATCTTATAAATTTCTTGAGTAAATTTTCTGTTGATTATGTAAATATTGAGCATAAAAGTGGATATGAATTGAGTGGTGGCGAACTGAGGAGATTTGCGCTTTCACTCAGCATGGCATGTTCGCCAGATTTATTAATCCTTGATGAACCTACAATAGGTTTCGGTGGAAAAGGAAAACAGCAATTGCGTAATATTTCTAAGGAGTTTAAAAAAGAACATGCTTTAATTGTTGTTTCCCATGATTTCAGGCTTATTGAGAATATTTGCGATTATTTATGGGTTTTGGATAAGGGAAAAATTGTCTTCAATGGGAATTTTGCTGAACTTGAGCGTGACTTTTATCAAAAAAATAGTGGTTACTTGAGCGGTGATATGATGTTAGAAAAAGAGGTTGTTGAAAAGAAATCTGAAATATGGGAAGTTTAAAAGAAATGTCTGAGGAGTATTAGTGAGAATTAAGGTTAAGCAAAAAATTGAAGAGATACATTCAGATAAAATTGTAACAATTTCAAATTTTATCTCCATTGTAAGAGCAGTTTTGACCATACCTATAATATATTTCCTAAAAGAGGGACGAGGAAATATCGCTTTAATATTTATCCTTATCGCTATCGTTTCAGATATGCTTGATGGATGGTTAGCTCGTATAAGCAATGAAATTACTGACGTTGGTAAAATGTTAGACCCTTTTGCTGATAAGATAGTCATTTTTGGTGTTATGCTATATCTTTTTCTCGCTGATTTAGTGCCTGGTTATTATTTCACATTCCTTCTGATTCGAGATACCTCTATATCAATACTTGGTGTATATATGCTCAACAATTGCAGGGTAACTCCACAGGCAAATAAGATGGGGAAAGTTTCGATCATTTTCACGTCAGCTGCTATTTTGTCTTTTATTTATTCTGATAAATTCGGACAATGGAAAAACCCATTAATGTGGGTATCAATTATATTTATGTCAATATCCTGGGTTCAGTATTGCCAGACATATATTCATCAAATAATACTTGGGAGAAAGGAAATAAAGAGCTTAAGGAAATCAAAATTAAGGACTGGTCTAATAAAAACAGAGCATAGTATTGCCTCTCGACTTCCTTTGCTTGGGAAATTCACTAGTATAGATAAAAATGTTCTTAGTGATGTTGAAGAAACTCTTTTAACCGCGGATATAGGAGTAGAACTAACTGAAATGCTTATTGACAGACTTAAAACGGTAAAGAGGGTAGAATCTGTAAAGCTAGAGGATATTTTAAAAAATGAAATAAAGTCTCTTATCAATGAAGAAAATGTTGAATTTGGCTTAAATTTTAAACCCCATGTTGTATTATTTGTTGGTGTAAATGGTACGGGAAAAACAACTACAATAGGAAAATTATCGTGGAAATATGCTCAAGAAGGAAAGAAAATTTTAGCAGTAGTAGCAGATACGTTTCGGGCAGCGGCTTATAACCAATTAGAGATATGGAGTAAACGAGCAGGTGTTGAGTTTATGGGAAATCCTCAGGGTAAGGACCCGTCAGCTGTAGTATTCGATGCAATGAAATCTGCAATTGCTCGTGGAACTGATGTTGTATTAATTGATACAGCCGGACGCCTGCATACTAAATTTAACTTGATGCAAGAGCTTTCAAAGATTAAGAGAGTTATCGGCAAAGTTTTACCTGGTTCTCCTCATGATATTTGGCTTATTATTGATGCAACGACCGGGCAGAATGGAGTTGTCCAGGCTCAGAAATTCCTGAAGGATGTTGGAGTTACCGGGATTATATTGACAAAACTTGATGGGACCGCCAAAGGGGGAATTGTTCTTTCCATTCATCATAAATTGAATATACCAATCCGCTATCTTGGGGTGGGAGAGAAAATAGAGGATCTTGTTGAGTTTGACCCAGACTCTTTTGTTGAGGCATTGCTGAGTAGTAAATAGTTATTGAAGGCAAAGTTCGCTACCTAGAATATAGATTATACAGATTGAACAGAAATGTATAGATGAAAATAATTTTGTGTTCTTGGCAGTTTTGCAATAGTAGAAATAATAGTGAATAAAAGAACAACTTTTTCAATCACTTCTCTTGGATGTCCCAAAAATACTGTTGATTCTGAGATACTCAAAGGTGGATTGATTAATTCGGGTTTTATTTATGCTGATAATCCTGAAAGGGCAGAAGTTATAATTATTAACACTTGCGGATTTATAGAATTGGCAAGAGAAGAATCGATAGATACAATTCTTGATGCGATAATGTTGAAGAAAAAAGGAAATGTAAAAAAAGTACTAGTGATAGGATGCATGCCGCAGCGATATGGTGAAGAATTAAGAAAAGAATTTCCCGAAGTCGATGGAATATATGGTGTAGAATCACAGGGCGCTATTGTAAGAGAACTTTCAGGGAAGAACGTAAAGTTATGTTGTGTAGAAGAAATAAGGTCAATAATGACCCCAGAACATTATGCATATCTGAGAATTGCTGAGGGTTGTGACAATACTTGTTCATTTTGTTCTATTCCGTTTATGCGGGGTAAGCAAAAGAGCAGGTTAATAAAAAGCATTATTGAAGAGTCTGTATATCTTCATAATAAAGGCGTTAAGGAACTGATTTTAATAGCGCAGGATTTGACAAGATATGGTACTGACCTACCTGATAAAATTACACTGGCTGATATGCTTGAAGAGCTTTTGTCTTTAAATCTATTTCACTGGGTAAGAATAATGTATTCTAATCCAGATTTCTGGACGACGAAACTAAATGATCTATTTGGCAAATATCCGAATCTTTGTCCTTATATAGATATTCCCATACAGCATGCTTCTGACAGAATTTTGGAACTTATGAATAGAGGAAGGAGTTGTGAGGAGATACGGCATATTTTAAAGTCCATTAGAAGCGATGTGCCGAATGTAGCATTGAGAACTTCTTTGATCGTTGGATTCCCCTCTGAAACTGAGGATGATTTCAATGAGCTGCTCGATTTTGTAGAAGAAGTGAAATTTGAACGCCTGGGTGTTTTTACATATTCAGAAGAAGAAGGAACAAGTGCTGAGAAATTGGAAAATAATGTTCCGGAAAAGGAGAAAGAGCAACGTAAAGATATCGTGATGGCGATTCAATACGATATTTCGGGTGAGTTTGCAATGAGTAAGGTCGGGGAACAATTGGAAATTCTTGTCGAAAGCAAAGATGATTCCGGTTATATCGGAAGAACTGTCTGGGATGCTCCTGAAATTGATTGTTTTGTAAGAGTTCATAGTGAAGAAGCTCTCGAAGTTGGTGAGTTTTACAAGGTGAAAATTGATAGTGTTGAAGGGTTAGATTTAGTTGGTAAGGTACGGTAATAAAAAACCTGTCAGGTTTCCAAAACCGGACAGGTTTAGAGTATTCATACCTTGACTTTGCAAAGACTCGTTTCTAATTTCACCGGTAAATTCGACGGAGAAAGATACAAATTGACCAAGGTAGATAGAGAAGAGCATGAATTGTCTGAGTCAGTTGAAAACGGTGAATGGCAATCTGTTGAAAATCTGGATGAAGAAATAGCCAAATCTAAAGAATACGCTCAAAATACTTTTATAAAAAACCAGAGAATGAATATTAGAATATCACAGAAAGACCTGAATGCACTTAAAATCAGGGCTGCCGAAGAAGGTCTGCCATATCAAACATTAGTTGCTAGTATCATTCATAAATATCTTTCTAATAATTTAGTTGAAAGGAAACCTGTATATGAGGTTCATGAAGCAAAACCAGGATTGAGAAAGTCATGAACTGTAATGCCACAAAGACACGAAGTATTTAAAATTAATAATTGATAATTTAATAAGTGCCTTTGTGGCAAAAATATATCCCGAAAGAGATCTCTATGTGATAAATAATCGAGTTTAAAAACTTTAAAAAATGGATAAAAAAGGGAATTAAAATGAAAGCACTAATCACAGCAGGCGGACATGGAACAAGACTAAGACCAATAACCCATACTCAGAATAAACATTTAATTCCAATTGCAAACAAACCGATTTTAAATTATGCACTGGAATATGTAAGGGATGCTGGTATAAAGGATGTTGGTATTATAACAAATCGAGAAGGATCTGAGGTAAAAGATGTATATGGAGATGGTAGTGATTTAGATTTATATATTACTTATATACCACAGGAAAAACCATCAGGACTTGCTGATTGTGTAAAAATTGCACAGCCCTTTATTGGGGATGAACCATTTGTGTTCTATCTTGGTGATAATATTATTGTTGGTGGAATTAAAAAATTCATTGAGGAATTTGAAAGAAATAACGCTAATTGCCATCTTGTATTAGCTAAGGTAAATGATCCGGAGCGATTTGGTGTCCCGGAGATAAAAGACGGACGGATAGTTCGTGTTGAAGAAAAACCCAGGCATCCTAAAAGCGATTTTGCTGTGACCGGTATTTACATTTACGATAAGCGTATTTTTGAAGCGGTAAATGGCATATTGCCCAGTGCAAGAGGTGAACTGGAGATTTCGGATGCTCATCAATATTTGATCAATAAGGGATATAAGATTACATTTTCAGAGATCACTGGTTGGTGGAAAGATACAGGAAAACCTGCTGATTTACTCGAAGCTAACAGATTAGTTCTGGATAATATTGATACTAGTGTTAAAGGAAAGGTTGATAAGAACAGCAATATTTCTGGAAGAGTAATTATTGAAAAAAGAGCAGAAATTGTTAACAGCAATGTTCGGGGACCGGCGATAATTGGCGCAGGTACGAAGATTGTTAATTCGTATATAGGTCCTTATACTTCCATTGATAGAAATTGTGAGATTATTAACTCCGAACTGGAATTTAGTATTGTTTTAGACAATTGTCTAATCCAGAATCAAAGCATCAGAATCGAGGCGAGTTTGTTCGGGAAAGATGTCCGTATAGTGAAGGCTAATTCAAAACCGTTCACAAACCGCTTCATAATAGGTGACCAAAGTCTAATAGAAGTCAGGTAAAATTGATAAAAACGTTTTCTTTCAGAACCCTTGGATGTAGACTAAACCATTCCGAATCGGATTCAATTCAATATGATCTAACACGAAGAGGGTTAAAAGCTGTTTCCTGTTTAGAGCCGGCTGATCTAACTGTAATAAATTCATGTGCTGTTACTCGTCAGGCAGAGGCAAAAACCCGTGGAGCTATTGCGGCGTCGAGACGGGCTTCACCTGGTGGAAAAATTGCAGTCATAGGCTGTTGTTCTCATTTCTGTCCCGATAAATTAATGTCCTTACCGGGTGTTGACTTGGTTTTAGGTAATTGTGAAAAATATAATCTCTATGAATACATTCTAACTTTAGAATGGGGAGGAAATGGAATTTATGTTTCCCCCATAAATGGATATGGTGCTTTTTCTCCAATTGGCGTAGCTTCTTCAGGATCACAAACTCGTGCTTTTATGAAGGTGCAAGATGGATGTGATTATAGGTGCACCTTCTGTATAATACCGTTTCTCAGGGGTAAGGCGCGAAGTAGAAAAATTGAAGCATGTATCGAGGAAGCAAAACTGCTGGAAGATTTAGGATTTCAAGAAATTGTTTTAACGGGTGTTAATGTTGGAAGCTATAAGGCGGAAGATGGCAAAGATTTATGTGATCTCATTGAATTATTACTACGAAATTCGGGAATAAAAAGATTAAGAATTAGCTCGATAGAGCCAGATTTAGTTTCTGACAGACTCATTAATATGGTTAAAAATGAAAAACGGTTATGCCGTCATTTTCACATTCCACTTCAGCACGGCTCTGATGAAATTTTGGAATCCATGCACAGGAAGTATTACATAAAAGATTTTAAAGAATTGATAGATAAGTTGTCAAGAGAAATTCCTGAAGTTTGTATTGGAACGGATGTGTTAGTGGGTTTTCCGGGTGAAAACGAAGAGAATTTCGTTGAAATGTATGAATTTTTAGAAAAAGCTCCATTTTCGTATCTCCATGTTTTTAGATTTTCGCCTCGACTAGGAACAGTTGCATCCGGATTAGAAGATGATATAACTCCTAATGAGAAAAAATGCCGCTCTTCAATTCTTCGTAATTTGAGTTGTTTAAAAAAACGGAATTTTTTAAATCGGTTTCTGGATAAGACTGCTATTGTTCTATTTGAGAAAAGAATTAAAGATGAATGTCTCGTTGGACTTACAGATAATTATATTAGGGTTAAAGCGGTAGTAAACAGGAATTTTATAAATGAATTAGTTAAAGTAAAACTTAAAAGAGTTAATATTGATAGTGTAGAAGGAGAGATTATAAGTGAGTAATCGGACATACTTTGTAGGTATTGCTGGTAATATAGGAGTTGGAAAAACAACAATGACGGATATTATTGCAAAGAGTTTTGGTTGGAAGCCTTATTACGAGTCCGTGATCAATAATCCTTATCTTGAAGAGTTCTACGAAGATATGAAGAGATGGAGTTTTAATTTACAGATTTATTTTTTATCCCATCGTTTTAAAGCCCATAAAAAAATGACAGAGAGTGAATATTCAACAGTTCAGGATCGAACTATTTATGAAGACGTTGAAATATTTGCCCGTAATTTGTACGAGATGGGCAATATGAACGAGAGGGATTGGAATAACTACAAGGCATTATTTGATATCATGACTTCTTATCTAAAGAGACCCGATCTAATTCTTTATTTGCGAGCCAGTGTAGATACTCTCCTTACTCGAATAAAGAAACGCTCCCGCGGTTTTGAACGCGAAATATCTCCTGAATATATTTATATGCTTAACCTGGCTTATGAACGCTGGATAAAGGAAGAAAAACAGAGAAGTCCGGTTATGATTGTAGAAACAGACAATTTTAATGTTTTTGAAGATAGAGATAAACTTGAAGAGTTATTGAAAAGTATCAGAAAATATTGCCCGGGAATTCGTGATTCTGAAATCTAAAGATTTTTAATCTGTTAAATATACATAATTGCTTATGCACTATTAAATGGGTAAATTCTAATGTTATTTTAATTGATGTTGAAAGCTATAAAATTGAAAAACATTGCAATTTTTGCTTCAGGGCGAGGTTCTAATTTTGCAGCAATTTTAGAACAAATTCAGAGGGGGAATATACCCGCTCAAATTCGTTGTATTATAAGCGATTATACACATCCACCTGTATTTGATATTGCAGGTAAAGCTGGAATTTCTACACACTGGGTTAATAGAAAGCAGTTTGATTCCAGAGATGACTATACGATTTTTTTATTATCACTTCTTGAGAAATACAAAGTTGATTTAGTTATACTTGCAGGATATTTAAAACTCATACCAATGCCTATTGTTAAAAGATACAAAAATTCGATGATAAATATTCACCCTGCACTTCTACCGAATTTCTGTGGAAAGGGTTTTTATGGCATAAAAGTTCACGAAGCAGTTATTGAATCAGGAGTAAAAATAACCGGTGTGACAGTTCACTTTGTTGATGAACACTATGACACCGGTCCAATAATTATACAGGAGAAAGTGGAAGTGTTACCTGATGATATCCCTGAAACATTAGCAAAAAGAGTACTTAAAATTGAACATAAAGTTTATCCCGAGGTAGTTAAAGCATTTTGTGACGGGAGATTAGAGGTTGTAGACAGAAAGGTTCTTTGGAGAGAATGAGTTCGCTAGCAATCAAAAGGGCTATTATAAGTGTTTGGGATAAGGAGGGAATTATTCCTCTGGCACAATCGCTTGTGAAAAAGGGGATTAAAATTTTCTCTACTGGTGGAACGTATAAAAAATTAATAGAGGCTGGAATAAAAGCCTCAACAATCGAGGATTTAACCGAATCCCCAGAAATTCTCAATGGCAGGGTAAAAACTCTTCACCCATCGGTATTTGCAGGAATTCTGGCAGATGGTGACAATCCTTCACATAAGGAAGATCTTAAATCTATCTCATCTTCAGAGTTTCAACTTGTTATCGTAAACCTGTATCCATTTGCAGAAACATTCCATTCAGGTGAGAAAAGTACTGAAGCAATTATCGAGATGATTGACATCGGTGGACCTAGCATGTTACGCGCAGCAGCAAAAAATTACAAGGGTGTTGCCGTTCTTTCAGCCCCTGAGCAATATGAAAGATTTCAGGAGCGTTTGGAGAATAATAAAATAGATGTTGAATATCGTAGGGAACTTGCGAGCGCAGTTTTTATGAAGACCGCTTTGTATGATTCAGAGATTTCGAACTATTTCTCGGAATGCGATGAAGGAAAAATGCCTGCATTATTATTTGGAGCTTATAAAAAATCCAATACACTTCGATATGGTGAGAATCCAGATCAAAGAGCCTCTGTATATGCTCCTATCTATAGTAGAAAGTGGGAGCCTTTTAAAAAATTGCAAGGGAAAGAAATATCATATAACAACTATGTTGACTGCCTATCGGCTTATCGAATAGTTGCCGGGTTGGAAGGCACAGCTTGTGTCAATATTAAACATACAAATCCCTGTGGTTTTGGTATAGGGAAAACTGTATTAGATGCATATAAAAGAGCAGTTAAAACCGATCCTGTTAGCTACTTTGGCGGTATCGTTGGTGTAAATTGCATAGTTGATGAGGAATTGGCTGAAGAACTCACTAAAAGTTTTCTTGAATGTATTGTGGCGCCTGGATTTACAGATGATGCTCTGAAAGTTTTAAACAGAAAGAAAAAATTAAGAATTTTAATACCAATCTCTTCTGATCTTGAATCAAATTTTGATCTGAAGAGCTATGGCAAAGGGATGTTAGTTCAAGACATACAGAATCCTTCGGATGATGAAAGTTCATGGGAAGTAGTTACTGAGAGGAAACCTGATCCTGAGCAGATCGTTGCAGTTCGACTTGGATGGCATTTAATCAAGGCTGTTAAATCAAATGCTATTGTTTTGAGTGATAGTGATGGCGCTGTTGGAATTGGAGCCGGACAGATGTCAAGAGTAGATTCTTTGAAAATTGCCATAAGGAAAGCACAAGAAGCTAAAATACATATTCAGAATTCAGTTATGGCGTCCGATGCATTTTTCCCTTTTAGAGATTCAGTTGAGCTTGCCGCTGAGCATGGGGTTGTGGGGGTAGTTCAGCCCGGGGGAAGCATCAGGGACAAGGATGTAATTGCCGCCTGTAATGAGCATAAGCTTTTTATGATATTCACTGGAAAAAGAGTTTTTAAACATTAAAACATTTCTGGAGTAGTTATGGGAATTAGATTTTTTAATATTTTTTCAGGAGATATTGGCATCGATCTTGGCACTGCAAATACATTAATATATATGAAAGGCAAGGGGGTTATTTTAAATGAACCTTCGGTTGTTGCTCGTTCCGCGCATGATGAAGAAGTAGTTGCAGTTGGTAGTGAAGCAAAGGAGATGGTGGGGAAGACTCACAAGGATATTAATACTGTCAGACCTCTGAAAGACGGAGTTATTGCTGATTTTGAGATGACTGATAGTATGATTAGGGGGTTTATTAGAAAAATTAATATAAGCCGTATCGCTCGACCGAGAATGGTTATATGTATACCTTCGGGGATTACGGAGGTAGAAAAAAGGGCTGTGAAAGATTCTGCCGATAGAATGAATGCAAGGAGTGTTTATTTAATTGAAGAACCTGTTGCTGCAGCAATAGGAATAGGGATAGATATATCAAAACCTGTGGGTAATATTATTGTGGATGTTGGTGGAGGAACTACTGAAATTGCAGTGATTGCCTTGAACGGTATTGTTACCAAACAGACAATTCGGATTGCTGGTGATGAGATGGATGATGCAATTATTCAATATTTTAAGGGTGAGCACAACCTGTTAATTGGTGAAAGAACTGCTGAATGGATAAAGTGTACGATTGGTTCTGCTATGCCGATCAATGATACTACAATACCCGTAAAGGGACGCAGTCTTATTGCGGGAATACCCAAGACAATTGAAGTTTCATCAGTTGAAATTAGAGAATGTCTGAAAGATACGGTAGATTTAATTGTTCAGGCAATTAAACAGGCTCTTGAAATGACTCCGCCCGAGCTTTCATCTGATATTTTGGACAGGGGAATTATCTTGTCAGGTGGAGGGGCTTTATTAAAAGGGCTTGATCAGCGAATTCGTGTTGAGACAGACCTCCCTGTAAATGTTGCAGAAAATCCACTGTTATCTGTTGTTACAGGTACAGGTATAGTTATTGAAAATATTGATGAGTATAAAGAGGTATTGGCTTAGTTTTAAATGTTAAAAAAATTTTTTGGACTCATCTTTGATTTTTATGAGTATTTATTGCTTTTTATTCTTGTTGCTCTTTCTTTTACCGTTTTATTAATGAATGAAGTTCCTCAGGTTCGTGCAATTCAAGGAGATATTGCTGACATTTTCTCTTTTATACACTATCCAAATATGTGGATAAATCAACTTTCAAATCTTGTTGAAGAGAATCAACGTTTAAAAGAAGACAATTTGAGACTCTCCCTTTTAAATGCTGAATTGAAGGAGTCTTATATAGAGAATCAACGTTTACGGAGTATGCTGAATTTTGTTGATTCAACACATTTTGATATTGTTCCAGCGAGAGTTATGAATCGTGGTACAACTCCTGTATTTAATTCAATTCTTATTGATGTTGGAAGTAGTCATGGTATTGGGCCCAATATGGCAGTTATTTCAACGGAAGGAGTCATAGGGAAAACAGTATCAGTGGGTAGTAGCACAACTCTAGCTCAAATTTTTACTGATGTTAATTTCCGAATAAGTGTGAAGTTTCAAACATCGCGTGTTTTGGGGATTATGCAATGGCATTTCGAAGGTTTAGCAGAGGTAAGGGAGATTCCTAAAACTGTGATAATTCATCCTGGAGAAAAAGTCATTACTTCCGGATTTAGCGATATTTACCCGGCAGGTCTTTTAATTGGAGAAGTATTAGATTTGGAGCCATCTGGAGATGGTCTTTATCAGGTAGCAGTTATTCAACCATATGTTGATATAAATTCAATAGAAGAAGTTTTTGTTATTATTTCAAGAAAATGCTACAAAAAGTTATAGTTTTAGCCTGTTTTAGTTTATTAGCGATTTTAGTTCAGTTGTTGTTTGTTCCATGGATGACAATTCGCAATATTCGTCCTGATTTTATTCTGCTTCTTGTTCTTATTGTTGGACGTTTGAAAGGTCGGATTGTGGGGCAACTATATGGATTTAGTATTGGTTTATTAATTGATGCAATTGGTATGGGATCATTTTTAGGGCTATCCGCACTTACAAAAACAATTTCGGGGTTTTTTTCGGGATATTTAAAAAATCAGAAGGGTAGACTGAACCTATTTTCATACTATGCTATAGTTATTATAATTATCTTCGCTCATTTTGTTATATTTTATTTGGTAAATTTTAAAGGCGCTGAATTTACAACTTACCATATAATCTTAAGGTATGTAATTCCTGCATCAATATATACAAGCGTTTTTTATATCTTAATTGACCATTTTCTTCCATTGGGATCTGAATAGTAATGTTTCGTTCTCAAAATACAGTTTCGTTTGAAAGAAGGAACATCCTTATTTTAATAGTAATTGCCTTATTTGCTGTTTTAATAGGGAGGTTGTACCATATTCAAATAGTTCAGTACAGTAGATTTGTTGGTATTGCAGAGGCGAATAGGATTAGAATTGTTCCATTAGAAGCACAAAGGGGAATTATTCATGATCGGAACGGGCAAATAATAGCAGATAATAAGTCGCAGTACAATATAAATATTATTCCTTTCGAAGTTCGTTCTTCTGAGAAGACGTACAATATTCTAGGAGATTTTTTAGGGCTTACAAAAAATCAAATTCAGAGGCGCATAAATCATAATTGGCGAGGGCAGTTTTCACCTGCAAGAGTTGCTGAGGATATTAATTTTAAGATATTAACCAATTTAGAGGAACATAAATTGGATCTTCCGGGAGTACTTTATTCCTTGGAACCCATCCGTTCATTTCCATCGAGAGCAAATTTGCCACATATTCTTGGATATCTTCGTGAAGTGAGTAAGGAGGACTTAAAAAACATCAAATATTTTGGATATCGAGCTGGAGATTTAATCGGATGGAAAGGAGTAGAAAGAGAATATGAAAGTATTCTCAGGGGTAAGCGAGGGTATGACTATTTACAAGTGGATGTGCATGGACGGGAGGTTGGAAGTCTTCAAGATAAAGAGAAGATTTTACCAAAACCTGGTAATGATTTGTATCTGACGATTGATCTTGATCTTCAGGTTTATGCTGAATCAATTATGGGTAGTAAGAGGGGTGCAATAATAGTAATGGATTCAAACAGTGGTGAGATTTTATCTCTGATTAGTAAGCCAGACTATTCTCCCAACCTATTTTCTGGAATTATTGAACCGAGTGTATGGGATAAGCTTAGAGATAATCCTGATCAACCTTTATATAATCGTGTTACTCAAGGTACTTATTCGCCTGGTTCAGCCTTCAAAATTGTTGCGGCTATGGCTGCTCTCGAAAATGGTGTTGTTGATTCGAATTGGACTGTTCGATGTAGAGGGAAATATCGGCTCGGCAGAAGGGTTTTTAAATGCTGGAGAGAGAGAGGACATGGCCGAATGAATATGCATGATGCAATAACAAATTCATGCAATGTTTATTTTTATAACTTAATCAGAAAAATGGATATTGATATTTGGGCTGATAATGCTCGAATTTTTGGATTTGGGTCTAAAACAAATATTGATCTACCGGAAGAATCAAATGGAGTCGTTCCTGATACTGAATTTTTGGATCGGAAATATGAAGTTGGGAGTTGGACAGAAGGAAACAAGTTGAACCTAGTTATCGGCCAAGGAGATCTATTAGTAACTCCGATTCAAATGGCAAGATTCACTGCTGCACTTGCTACTCGTGGCAAACTTGTTCAGCCTCACGTTGGATTGAGATATTATAACAAAGAACTGAATAAATTTATTTTATTCTCTACAGAAATTGATTCAATAGAAGATTATTCGGAATCTACCTGGGATTTCATTCAATACAGCATGTTTGATGTAGTAAATCATAGAAATGGAACTGCGCGCTCTGCGAGAGTTAAAGGTTTGAAAGTATATGGTAAAACCGGAACCGCTCAAAATCCACATGGAGACCCTCACGCCTGGTTTATAGGTTTTACAAAAGATAGAAATTGTTCTATAGCAATAGTGGTTTTAGTAGAGCATGGGGGGTCTGGTGGCTCAACAGCTGCTCCGATAGCAGGTAAATTGTTCAGATACTGTTATGAAAAAAATATAAATCAAATGATTGTAAGCAGTGGAAATTCTAAGATTTAGTGGAACTCGTTCGTTATTAAAGCCCTTCTCAAACACTAATATTTTAATGATAATATTAGTAACTGCGCTTTGTTGCACAGGGTTGTTAGCACTTTATAGTGCCTCGCTTCATATTGATTTGCCATTATTTAAGAGAGTCATCGGTAAACAGTTTATATGGATTATGATGGGAGGCACGTTAGCAACTATTATTTTCTTTATTCAGAGAAAAGTTTTTCTTGATACAGCATATTTTCTTTACTTATTTGGTATAGTACTCATATTATTGCCGTTTATTTTAGGGAAATCTCCAACCGGGACATGCAGGTGGATTAGTATAGGGACTTTTCATTTTCAACCGTCCGAGTTCATGAAAATATTTGTTATACTGGCTATTGCCAAATATCTTTCAAGCGCAGATATTTCCGTTTCCGATTTCAGGGCTCTAATGGTACCTGTCCTCTTTTCACTTGTTCCTATGTTGATTATTTTGAAACAACCGGATTTGGGCACCTCGATGATTTTCTTTATTCTTGTTTTTCCATTGTTATTTTGTGCTGGAGCGAGGCTGTTTCATATTTTTGTTATTCTATCACCTATTATAAGTATTCTCACTGCATTTAATTTTTATACATTTTTTATATGGGTTGTTTTACTTATCCTTGTATTGTATTTGAGTAAAGAAAAATTATGGGTTTCTATTGTCTTATTGATATTTAATCTATCCCTTGGATTTGCTACTCCTGTTTTATGGAATAAATTAAGATCCTATCAGCAAAACAGAATATTGACTCTTTTTAATGTGAATGCTGATCCGCTGGGTGCGGGATACCAGATAATTCAGTCAAAAATAGCAATTGGATCCGGTGGTCTATTTGGAAAGGGTTTGGGACATGGAACGCAAACTCATTTAAAATTTCTTCCTGAACAACAAAGCGATTTTATTTTTTCAGTGATAGGAGAAGAGTATGGTTTTGCAGGGGTTATGTTTGTGCTCATACTATTTTTTGTAATGATAATGATTTTATTAACTTCTACATATCGTTTGAGGGATAGATTTAGTTCGCTTGTAATTATTGGGATAGGGAGTACTTTATTGCTTCATGTAGTTATAAATATAGCCATGACAATTGGTTTAATGCCGGTTACTGGTTTACCTTTACCTTTTCTGAGTTACGGAGGTTCTTTTATTATTACATGTTTTATTTTTGTTGGTTTAGTTTTAAATGTAAATGCAGAAAAGCCCGGATAGGCATATAAACATTGCTTTTTTGAGGGATTTTCGTAGCTTTTAGCACTATATATTGTATGTCAATTTGAAGAAATGAAGAATTTAATGAAAATCAGAATTTTTGTAATCTCATTTGTGTTAGGAATACTTTTTCTTTTTTCCCCATATTTTACATTATCTGATGCTATTGCCTTTCCTAAGTCAGACAGGAAACAATCGTCGAAAGAAGATGTTAACAAGGAAATTTCTGATCTGGGAAAAAAGGTCACGGACCTTACTTCGAAATTGAATAAGGTAGTAAAAACTATTAACAGGCTTTCAAAGCGAGTTACAAATCTGGAGAAAACAGTCCCGACAAGTCGGGATGCTGATTTAAAGGTTCACATTGAATCAATGGAAAGGTCTATTACAAAATTGGATAGTTTAACACAATCTCTTTCTAGTGATATTTTTGATTTGCAACGTCAGATAGATACCGCTGGAAAAAGAGCGTGCTATGCTGACAGTATAAATTTTGAAGTCCTTTCACAGTTGGTTATTCTTGAAAATCGTATTCTCTCACTTGGGACTAGTTTGAATGAATACAGAGCAATCAGTCAAAGAAGTAGTAGTGTAAAGTCCACTACTTCAGCTGATTCTTACAGAGAGCAATATCTTCAGGCTCTCTCTTTTCATCAAAATAATCAAAACGAAGAATCTATTGAGTTATTTCGTCAACTTATTGCAGAAGATAAGAATCATGAGCTTGCTGATAATGCACAATACTGGATAGGTGAATGCTATTATTCTCTGAGACAGTATCAGCGTGCGATTATTGAATTTGAGAAAGTCTTTTCTTTTCCCAATACTAATAAGGGTGATGATTCGCAGTTTAAGCTGGGTCTTTGTTACGCAATTCTTGGTGATAGAGAAAAAGCAATTGACGAATTTCAGAGACTAATAGATTATTTTCCCCAAAGCGAATATATTGAAAAAACAAAACAATTTATGAAGTAATACTATGGTAAAAAGAATTTATTTTTTAACGTCCGAAATTGTGCCATTTGCTGAGACTTATCGTTTAGCAACTTTTTCAAAGGAGATTCCGGTAGTTTTTAATGAGCGTAAATACGATTTTAGATTAATGATGCCCAGATACGGGTTTATTAGTGAAAGAAGGTATATTCTTCGAGAAGTAATTAGGCTCAGAGAAATGGATCTAGTGTATAAGGATAAAGATGTGATGGCATGTGTTAAATCTGCTTTTATTCCCAATACAAAAGTGCAGGTATATTTTTTAGAACATGATGATTATTACTCTCATACCGATTCTGATCTATATATACCTAAAGTTGATTCTGATACAAATCTAAATTCTATCAGATTTGGGTATTTTGCTTCAGCAGCTTTAACAACACTGAATTATCTCCGTTGGAAACCTGAAGTGATTATTTGTAATGATTGGCAGATGAGCATGATTCCCATGCTTACTAATTCTAATTTATTGAACAGGGAATATTTTGAAGGGGTGAAAGTAATTCAGATTCTCCATTCAAAGACACCATTATCTTTATATAATGTTTCAGAATATGAGAAAGTAGGTTTAAAGGACATTGATTTGACATATGTTCGTGATAGTAAGTTGGATTGTGTTGCAGCATCTGTTCAATTGTGTGAGCATACGATGATAATCAATGCAAATGATGATCTAACCGAGGAATATCAAAAGGATCCGATTTTTAAGGATCTTTTCGATAAGAAGAATGTTACATCTTACAATATGAATGGTAAGACTCCAGAAGAGTGGCAAAAATTAGCAGATGAAATTATTAGGATTATTGGACAGCTTTAAAATAAAGAATAGCCTTAAAGGGCAATCTATCCTTTTTAAAAAATTTAGTAGTATCAAAAGTTTTCTGTTTATATTCTTTTTGTGTCTATTATCGTTTTTTAATATGTGTGAAGAGATGGTACCTATACTGCAATTGGAAAAAGCACCTTTAGAATTTACTGATGTAACTGTGAGAGATAGTTTGATTTCTGATACGACACAGTTAATTGATCCCAAACTTGGTTCAAGCAAACTTTTACTAACTGGCAATAATAATGAAGTGAACGCTTATTCTCTTTTAAGATTTGATAATTTTAATACTCTACCAGATACAGTGGATTCAATAGTTTGTGTAACTTTGAAATTACTATCTTCAACAGAGATACCGTATGACACTGTTTCATCAACTAATGTTGGTATTTCTATATCTTTATTAAAAAGTGATATAGAATCGAATTGGTCAGAAGATAGCTCAAGTGGCAGAGATTTTTCTTTAGAGGGATTTAATTTAACTAAATTACGTGACACTACCTTCAGCTCCAATGATACTATTGAATTTGTGCTACCTGATTCAATTATTTCGTTTTGGAGAGATTCGCTAGTTACTAATTATGGGATTATTATTCAACTAATAAAGCCCGCTGAGAATACTATGGTGTCGTTTTACTCAAGACAAAACTCAAGTAAATCGCCAATTCTTGAAGTTGAGTATCTTATGGAAGGCGATACAGTTACTACGAAAAAAAGTTTTTATCCAACCGCTGATCTTTCCATATTAAATTTCTATCAAACTGATTTAGATTCAAAATATTTACTGATGAGTAATGGTCAATCTCTCCGCTCGTTTTTGAAATTCGATTTGTCGAATATAATTACCGATAAGAACTGGGTGATAGCAGAAGCCTTGTTGCACTTGAAAGTTGATACCCTTCAGATGAAGGGTTATGGTGATAATATTCATTTTTACGTAAATCTATTGGACTCTGTAGTTGATTGGAGTAGCTCTGAATACATTCCAGACCCAAATAATATTGAAACTGGAGCATATGTTTCCGAGGGTGATACATCATTAACTCTCAGAATAAATAAAACCATTCAACAGTACACGAGTGGATATAGGAAAAATTTTGGAATCGTACTCTGGGTATCTCCTTCCACATTGGATATTTCAGTCCTAAGTTTATTTAGTTCTTCACATCAGAATCCTAATAAAAGACCGTATCTGGAAATACTCGCAATGAAGGAAAAATAATTAGAATGCATAAAATCTTGGCTTTTATTCTACTGTTTTTGATGGTTACATTCGCTCAGAATTCTTTTTATTCTTCTTACGGTTTTGGAATAGAATCTCGTTCTCTTCCCGTAAGAATGATTGGGATGGGAAATACGGGGAGTGCGGTAGAAGATTCGCTAAGTTTAAATACATTGAACCCTGCTTTCTGGAATGGTTTTTTAACTACTTCTCTTCAGGGCCAAGTAGAGTCCTCTTTTTTGAATGTACCAGAAATTCCATTTAATAATGCGCTTTCCCGGTTTATGGGATTCTCCTTTAAATTACCTATCACTAAGAAAATTGGAGTTGCTTTTGGTTTGATGCCTAAGACCCGAGTGCACGCGAAAAACACCTTCGTTGATTCAGCAAAGTTCATTGATTCCTTCGTATCGTACAAATATTCTGTTGAAGCATTAGGTGGAATTTCAGAGTTTTTCATTGGGGGAGGATACAGAATTAATCCGCAATGGCGGGTTGGTATAAAGACAAAATTATACTTTGGTAATTATATTAATAAAGGAAGTGCAGATATTAATAATAATGGTACAGTCGATAGTTATTATAACAGACGAGTGACAGTAAATGGTTCTCAAATTGGTTTGGGAGTTGCCTGGGTTGACAAAAGTGGGGAACTTTGCTTGTCCGGATATATAGATCAGAGTATAAAATTTAAATATAAAACAGATTATGACTACTTCTATGGACCTGATAGTACGATAGGTTTTAAGTCTCTGAACTATCCATCATCTTATAGATTCGGTATAAGTAAAAAGTTACCGATGAATCTTGGATTCAACACAGATTTCAGGTTTACTAAAGTTTCCAGCTCTCTGTTTAATGATTTTTACCAGTTTAAGAGAACATCCTCGAAAGACTCCTATTTCATTGGTATAGGACTTGAGAAATTGCCTTCAGATAGGAAAGATAGTAAATTTTTAGCGAAATTATTTTTGCGTATCGGAACTTATTACAGAACGGAACCATTTTACTATTTACAAAAGAAAGTAGAAGAATCTGGTGTAAGTTTTGGAATTGGAGTTCCTTTTCGTAGAGACCTTAGTCGATTAGACCTGGCTATAGTAGCTGCTAAAAGAGATGGCTTCCTGAATGAAAAAACAGGAAGCGAAAAAGTAATATCATTACATATCGGTATTACAACTGGAGGGATTTGGTTTAAAAAATCTAAAAGACGTTAATTAGAGGGGATATTTGTAATGAAAGTAAAGAATCTTATCAAACCATTTGCTATCATAATTTTTCTTTTTGTGAGTATTTATCTGATTAATTGTGTACCTCCTTCAGCTGGCGTTGTTAGTGAAGCCGAGCGAATTAGTGCAATTGAAAAAGCACGTCAAGATTCTATAAGGTGGGGTAAGTGTGAACGTTATCTAAGTTTTGCTTTTAGCTATTATCAGAACCAGGATTGGCATGGCGCAATTGGTAATTACCGCAAGATGGTTAATTTGGGATGTGAAAAAGGTTTTGCTCAGGATATTTTTTCCTACTATGGAAGAGCGTATCAACAATTAGCGGCAGAAAACCCTATATATTATGACAGCGCATTATTTGTTTATTTAAAAGGTGAAGAATATTTACCAAATGACATGTTTCTGCATAAGAATATTAGTTATATATATCATATGCAGGGGAAAGTTGATCTGGAAATACGAGAATATGAAAAGATGGTAGAAATCGATCCGGAAAATATTGAATTGTATAGGAAATTGGTGAAGCTCTGTTTTTCAGCTGAGCGCTATGACGACGTTTTATGGGCAATTAATGAGATTCTTAGATTGAATCCTAATGACGAGCAGGCTGTTAATGACCGATTGACTGCATATGCTAAATTGGGCAAAGATATTACAACGATTCAGAGAGAACAATGGGAGAAGAATCCTGATAATGTCCGTTATGGTCTGGAATATGCTGCATCTCTTTCGGATCAACTTGAATATGATAAAGCGATTGAAGTATATAAAAAAGTTACATCATTTGATCCGAAAAACCGTGAAGCTTGGGAAAACCTTGGGAAACTGTATTTTGCTTTAGATAACAATGAAAAAGTGGTTGGAGCTTATATTCATATTAGCAAGAATATATTACCTAGAGACCTTGAAGTTATTCAGAATATAACGAAGGGTTATCAATTACTGTTTAATTTTGAAGAGGCTTATTACTGGGCTGAAAAAGCTATTAAAATCGGAGGTTCGAGTTTATCGTGTAAAATACGTGCGGATGTATATTACTCTGCGGCTGATTATTTTACTGGTGATAAACAGGCTAATTTCGAAGATAAATTGGTATACAAATTGGCTTATGATGATTACCGCAAAGCTTTTCAAATGGGCGATCACAGTGTTAAAAAAAGAATTGATTTTTTAGAAGAACATTTAATTCCATCAAAAGAAGATTGGTTTATGCATAAATATGATGAAACAGGTGCTGAACGGAAAATATTTCGTCCTCAAAGAAAAGATTATAGTTGGATAACTACTGAAGTAAAGAAAGACTGATGAAAATAACTTTTGGAGCTGATCACGGTGGCTTCAAGTTAAAATCTGCTCTTGTAAAGTTTGCAAGAAATTTAGGGTATGAAGTTGTAGATATTGGTACTTTTTCGAACAAATCAGTTGACTATCCTGATTTTGCAAAAAAGGTAGCAAAAGAAGTAGCTGATGATGATACTGATGCAGGTGTTTTAGTTTGTAGGACTGGCATAGGTATGAGTATTTCTGCAAATAAAGTTGCTGGTGCTCGAGCTGCTCTTTGCTATTCCCAAAAAGTTGCCGAACTAAGTCGTTTACATAATGATGCCAATATTCTTTGTTTGGGAGCTGACTTTATTGAATTAGAAGAGGCAAAGAGAATTTTTAGTAAATGGGTTAACACTCGTTTTGAGGGTGGACGCCACAAGATAAGGGTAGGAAAGATCGAAGAATTAGAGAGGTTGATTTGAACTTTGAATTTTTAAGTCAACAAGATTCGGAATTAATGTCGGCTATAAAGGCGGAGTTTGATCGTGAGCGGTGGACTCTTGAACTCATAGCCTCTGAGAATTTTGTCAGTCCGGCAGTTTTGGAAGCAGCCGGAAATGTCATGACCAATAAATATGCTGAGGGCTATCCCGCAAAAAGATATTATGGTGGTTGTGCTGCTGTTGATCAGGCAGAAAATTTGGCTCGTGAGCGGGTAAAAAAATTGTTTAGTGCAGAATATGCGAATGTTCAACCGCATTCGGGTTCGCAGGCTAATATGGCGGTTTATTTTTCCTTTCTGAATGTTGGCGATACTGTTTTAGGGATGGACTTAGCCCATGGTGGACATCTTACACATGGTAGTCCGGTTAATTTTTCAGGAAAGTTGTTTAATATTGTTTCCTATGGTGTGAAGCGGGAAACAGGAAGAATAGATTATAATCGGATGGAAGCTATTGCAAAGGAACATAAACCAAAGATGATCATAGCTGGTGGAAGCGCTTATCCGCGTTTTGTTGATTTTGTAAAATTCCGTGAAATCGCTAATAGTGTTGGTGCTTTTCTTATGGCTGATATTGCTCATCCTGCAGGTTTAATCGCAACGGGTTTGCATCCCAGTCCGCTTCCCTATTGCCATGCGGTTACTTCGACAACTCATAAAACATTAAGAGGACCTCGAGGTGGTTTGATACTAATGGGAAAGGATTACGAAAATCCTCTTGGAATAACTGCCCGTAAATCCGGTAGAACAAAGATGATGTCAGAGGTCATAGACTCTAATGTGATGCCGGGAATTCAAGGCGGCCCATTGATGCATATAATTGCAGCAAAAGCTGTGGCTTTTGGGGAAGCACTGAAACCTTCTTTCAAGGTTTATACTAAACAAATTATTGATAATGCAAAAGCTCTTTCTGAAGAACTTTTAAAATTTGGTTATAATCTCATTTCTGGTGGCACGGATACCCATTTAATGCTTATTGATCTTACAAATAAAGAAATTTCAGGAAAGGCAGCAGAAAATGCTCTCGAAGAGGCAGGTATTACTACTAATAAAAATATGGTTCCTTTTGATCAGCGTAGTCCTTTTATCACAAGTGGCATAAGAATTGGAACTTCTGCTGTAACCACTCGTGGTATGAAAAAAGATGAAATGCAGCTCATAGCAAAATTTATTAATAGAGTTCTTTCAAATCGTGAGGATGAGAAAGTAAAAAAGTATGTTCGTGAAAGTGTTAGGGAATTGTGCAAACATTTTCCCCTTTATCAAGAGATAAAAGTATAGGTGGTTTATGAAATGCCCATTTTGCAATTCACCAGAAACGAAAGTGGTCGATTCGCGCACTGCTCAAAAAAATAATGCTATTAGGCGGAGGCGCGAATGTCTAGATTGTGGTCATAGGTTTACTACTTATGAATATATTGTTGAGTATCCACTTGTAATAATTAAGAATGATGGAAGAAGAGAAGAGTATGTCAGAGCGAAGTTGCAAGAAAGTATAAAAATTGCATGTAACAAGCTTCCAATATCTTCCGATAAGTTAGAATTAATAGTAATGGATATTGAGAAAGAGATAGAAGAAGTTTCTGGTGGCGAAGTAGCTTCAAGTTATATTGGCGAACTCGTTATGAAACATCTTAAAGAATTAAATGAAGTGGCATATATTCGTTTTGCATCAGTATATAAAAAGTTCAAAGACTTGGATGAGTTCAAGGATCAGATAGAAAAATTCTCTGCCTAAATAATCATATATTTTCGAGAGATCTTTTTCGTGTCAGCGTCACTTTTTCTTGTTATATGAGAAAAGAACGATTCTTTTTATTACATTGATAAGAAATATTTTGATAGTAGCAATACTGATTTAAAAAATTAGGAGTTTCTGGGATTAGCCGTTGATTTGATAAGGAGGGAACTTTTTGTAAAGATCCCGAGTTTGAGAAAGGTCTTGCACTTTGATAAGAAAATATTACAAGAATTAGCTGTATACAATTCCTGACCTAATTCAATTTTTTAGTTTAATAGTAAAGTGGAGTGAAGTTATGATTTCGGAGGAATTATTTAAAATTTTAGCTTGTCCAAAATGTAAAGGTGATCTTAAATATGACCGTGAAAATGATAAATTGATTTGCAATAATTGTCGCTTGAAATATGAAATTAAAGACGATATTCCGATTATGCTTATTGATGAGGCTGAGGAATTTTAATCCTTATGGAATTATTCTTGCTTTCTTGGTTGAAATACCAGTAATTTTGCCAACAAAAATGGAGAGACTATAGGAAATTCGCTAATAATTTTTAATAAAATGTAACGAAGAAGGATAAAATCTCGTTAAAAATATTTTCTTTATGTGGTTTGTAGAAACCGAATGTCTTTAAAATGTTCGGTTTTTTGTTGCTGGGAGGTTTCGATGAAATTTTTTTTCAGTACTTTTTTTATAATGATAACTATGAGTTGTGCTACATTTGCTCAAAGTGAAGCTGGAGCAATTTGGCTATTGATAAATCCAGGGGCAAGGTCTGATGGCATGGGTGAAGCTGGAGTTGCAGTTGCAGATGATGCTTATGCCAGTTACTGGAATCCAGCCGGACTGGGTTTTCAGCGTGGACGTGAGATAGCGCTTATGCATACAAATTGGCTTCCAAATTTAGCCTCTGATATTTATTATGATTTTATTGGTGTAAGATATTTTGTCCGGAATCTTGGTACATTTGGCGGGAATATTATTATAATGAATCTTGGTGAACAGATAGCGATGGACGAGAGAGCTAATTATCTCGGCACATTTGCTTCTTATATGATGGCTGTAACTGGATCATATGGAACTGCGCTTAGCAGGACATCTTCCATAGGGGTCAGTGTGAAGATGGTTCACCAGCATCTAACAGATATTCTTGCAGGAGCAGAAAAAGGGAAAGGATATTCCACTAATTTTGGATTCGATTTTGGATACCTTAAAAAAGAATTTTTACTGAAAGGGCTCGCCTTTGGTGCAACTATTTCTAATATTGGACCAAAAATTGCCTTTATTGACGTAGCACAAGCTGACCCGATGCCTACAAATTTAAAAATAGGCTTGGCTTATATGATAAAAGGCGAATACAATAAAATATCAATAGTATATGATATTAATAAGCTGCTTGTAGCCTCCTATCCGAATCGAGATATTGATAGTGATGGGAAAATTGGAGGTTATAATGAGCATGATCATAAGCATCCAGTTGCAGGTGGTGACTATAACAAGGATGGACGGCGAGAGACAGCTTATTCTGATGAATGGTATTTAGGAATTTTTACTTCATGGATTGATGATTGGTTGTTACTCTATGATTCAGAGGCTGACGGTATTGGTGATAAGGATGAAGATGGAAATACAAAAGATGGGTCATTTTCGAGAGAATTTGAAAAATTGAATCATAATTTCGGAATAGAATATTGGTACTCGGATTTATTTGCTATCAGAGTAGGATTTATCTATGATAAGATGGGGAAGATCCTTATGAAGGACAAATATCCGGTTCCAACTTTTGGTGCTGGTCTCAGGTATGCTGGGTTAGGATTTGATTTTGGATATACTGCTGGAGATCCAGGGCATCCTCGTCAAAACACTATGCTATTTTCTTTGAATATAAATTTCTAATTGTTTATCCGAGTATTTTTAAAAAATTTTAGTATTTGCTTCCCCTAATAATTGTTGCAAAATGATGAGAAGAATAGCAATATCAATTTTGATAATACTACCGTTTATACTTTTTGCTTTCGATAAGTCAAATGTATCTATAAATTCTGTATATCATACAAGTCAAAGATTAAAAGTAAACCCTGTTTCTGGGGCGGTGAAAATTTGTGCACTTCGAGTATCTTTTCCTGAAGACGATAATGACGCAACAACTGGAACAGGAAAGTTCTTAGATTCCGGTACATTGCCATGTGATGATTTTCAGAAAATTGACCCGCCACCACATAGTAGCCCCTATTTTAAAGATCATATCCGGTCTGCGGCTAATTACTTTTATCATGTTTCGAAAGGACATGCAGTAATAGATACAGTAAATTCCGAGGTCTATCCTCTGATAGATAGTTTGACTTTTCAGGTCTCGCAAAAAATGGATTATTATCATCCCTTTTTGCAAGAGGATTCTATTGATGTACGACTTGCGAGACTTTTTCATGAATCCGTACTTAAAGCTGACTCCGCCGGGGTAGATTTTTCTCAATATGATATTGTAATCATTTTTCATGCTGGTGTCGGTCAGGATTTTGATCTTTTTCTTGATCCAACTCCTTATGATATTCCTTCCGCTTACTTGAATTTAAATGACTTCAGAATGGCTTTTGCACCTGACAACCCTAACTATGAAGGAATAGCAGTTGAGAATTCAAGTTATTTTATTAAAGAAGGAATAATTCTTCCTGAAACTCAGAACCATTTACTGTTTCCTAATTGGGAGGATGTTTTTGGTGGTGCAACAAGTCCATGCGAATACCAGATCGGTCTCAATGGGACTTTCGCTTTTATGATGGGATTTTACTGGGGATTACCGAGTTTGTATGATACAGAAACGGGAGAAACCGGAATAGGCAAATTCGGATTAATGGATCAGGGTTCTGCAAATTTAAACGGACTTGTACCAGCAGTACCGTCAGCGTGGTCAAGAGTCTTTTTAGGATGGGAAGACCCTGTTGTGGCTGGAGTTGATCAAATCATTAATTTGCGTCATGTAGAGACTTCCTCTGATTCCCTTGTTTGGAAAGTACCTATAAATGATTATGAATATTTTTTAATAGAAAATAGATATGCTTCTGTCCGACCGGGAGTGAGTTTGGATAGTATTCAATACAGGATTTACCTTGAAAATGGAGAAGATGAATGGCCCTCTATTTTCCCACTGATAGTAGATTCGATTGGTGCTGTATTTTCAGAAGAAACAGGTGTTCTTCTCTCGGTATCAAGATATGATGTAGGTCTTCCTGGCTCTGGATTGCTAATTTGGCATATTGATGAATCGGTTATCAATCCGAATCTCTCTGCGAATAGAATTAATGTAAATCGAGAGCGTAGAGGTGTCGATCTCGAAGAGGGCGACGGAGCACAGGATTTGGGTTATCCGTCACAGATGCTTGGTGCCAGTGTAGATATTGGCTGGTTTTTTGATCCGTGGTTTGCAGGGAATGAAGGCTTCTGGCATCTGAATCCCGATTATCCGGAAGATGAAGAAAAGCGGGTTGGATTCACCGATTACACTAATCCCTCTTCAAAAAGTAATGACTGGGCATTTACCGGGATTGTAGTGGACAGCATCGGACCGGCAGATAAGGTGATGAATTTTAAGATTAAAAAAAACAATTCGCGAACAATATTCACTTTCTCAGGTTTAGTTAGTCAGAGGCTTAGGATACCAATACCGATTGATTTAGATAGTACTGATTTATCACAAGAATTTATTGTAATTGCGGATAGTATATATTTATTTGATTCGGAGGGTAATTTAATTAATTCGGTTTATCATCCTCCTTTTAGTAATTCTTCATCGATTTCTTTACCTGTGGTGTCTCAAACCGAAGGAGGATATTACCTTTATTCTATATATACAGATTATGATAGTATCCAATATAAAAATGTTATGTCTTGGCGAATTAATCCTGCTGGAAAAATCACTCAAATCGGAAAGATATCATTAGAAGATATTAATAGATCATCCAACTTGCTAACTTGGGGTGAGGAATTACTGTTTTGTGGACAGAAAATAGGTGGAGATAAAACCAACCAATTATTTAGATATATTCCAACAGATACCTTAAATATTGATAAAATTTTCCTTCCATCCAGAATTTTTAGACTAATTGGAAATAAAGAGCATACATTTGGATTTACTCATGATGGTATTATCTATAGTATTCATTCAGATCCATTTACAATAAATGAAATTATCAAAATTCCTGATGTATCAGATTGGGGATTACATCATGTTGCTCTTGGATACCTAAATGAGAATAACATACCTGATATTGTTATGATGTTAAATTTCAGGTTAATTCTACTGCTAGATCCAGGTTCTAGTATTCAGAACTTGATTGAACGCACTCCTTCGTATTTAAGGTCACCTGGAATTGTATTATCAGATATTGATGGGGATAATAGAGTTGAAATAATTAGTTATAGCAGTGATGGTATTTATGCCTTTACTGATCATTTAAAACTAGAAGCAAATTTCCCAATATCTATTCCAAATCAGTATATTGGTAAAACATCAATATTTGATCATATTCTGACGACAGATATTGATGGTGATGGTATTCTAGATATACTGTTGCATATGTTTAATGTTGGTGATATTGCTTTTAACTATACCGGAGAAGTAATAAAAGGATTCCCAATGACATTTGATAATCCATCTATGCAATCCTCTATATTAATAAATTCTATCTCAGGTACAGTTCAAATTGCATATTCATTGGACCGAAGGCATATTATTTTAACGAAAATCAGTTCTGAATATTTATCTGAAAATGCTTGGTCAAGTTTCAGTGGAGGACCCGACAATGATTACTTTTATAAAGAGAGAACTGAAGTTCCAGTTAACACATCTGGTTCACTCCTAAATAAGAAAAAAACCTTCAACTGGCCGAATCCGACCAAAAATAATCGCACGGCTATCTGGTATTTTCCAACTGCGG
Source organism: Fidelibacterota bacterium (assembly GCA_016782645.1). Classification (GTDB taxonomy): domain Bacteria; phylum Fidelibacterota; class UBA2242; order UBA2242; family UBA2242; genus BS750m-G69. The sequence goes on from JADHYC010000013.1 coordinate 42,806, forward strand.
ATTGCAATATAGCGATTGATATTTATGACCTTGCCGGTGACTTGATGAAATCCTTTAAAGAGACGTCTCCGCTTATTAATGATTATAATGAGATAGAGTGGAATGTTTCAAATGTTGAAAGTGGTGTTTATTTTGCCGTTGTGAAAGCAACAAGCGGAAGTAAAATAGATAGCAAAATTGTAAAAATAATGGTTATTAAATAAATACCCAATTTCTGAAAGCATTCAGGGCTGCATGAATCAAAGCATCAATTTTAAGTATTACACAAAATCTGTACTCTCAGCTCTTTTTATGCTTTTATTTTCATCATCAATATATGCCCAAGCCCGCTTTAACCATCCCGAGTTAAAATGGAAAACATTTGAGACTGCTCACTTTAAAATTCACTATCATGAGGGTGCTGAATGGACTGCCAATCAAAGCGCAGATATTGCTGAGGCTATCTATGGACCTGTAACGTCTTTTTACGATTTTGAACCTGATTCAAAAACTGATCTTGTAATAAAGGATTCTGATGATTTTTCAAATGGGGCAGCATATTATTATGATAACAAGATAGAAATATGGGCAACTCCTCTCGACTTTCTCCTTCGTGGTAATCACAGTTGGTTAAGAGATGTAATTACTCATGAGTTTACGCATATTGTATCTCTTCAGAAGGCAATGAAATATCCCCGTAATTTTCCTGGTGCTTATTTCCAGGTGATTGATTATGAGGATGAAAAGAGAGATGATGTGATTTATGGCTATCCTAGAATAATTAGTTCTTATCCATTACCCGCTATGATTATACCGATGTGGCTGGCTGAAGGTATAGCACAATATATGTTCCCCAACGCCACAAATGATCTATGGGATTCCCATCGTGATATGCTTTTAAGAGATAGAACGCTTCATGGTAAAATTCTTACACTAAGTCAAATGGGGTCTTTTGGGAAGCGAGGAATTGGTAATGAGTCTGTTTATAATCAGGGATTAGCTTTTGTAAGATATTTGATTGAGCGATTCGGTATGGATATCTGTCCCAATTTAACGAATATAATGGCTTCTCCCATGCAGGTTTCTGTTAATACGGCATTGAAAAAAGCTACCGGGATTCAGGGCAAGCAGATTTATAAAGAATGGAAATATCATCTTGAAGATCATTATAAAGACCTTACTGCGGTCATACAAAAAAATGCTGAAGTTGGTAAAATTCAAATCGAAGGTTCCGCAACGAATATATATCCAGAATGGGTTGGAGATTCACTCATATATTATTTGTCAAATAAAGGGAAAGATTATTTTTCTCAGACCTCGCTATATGTATATAATATATTTACAAAAAAAAGTGCGTTGGTTAAACCCGGGGTCAGGTCGAGAATATCAATTTCTCCTGACGGTAGATATATTTATTATTCAAAAAAAAGTAAGCCAAATAAATACGGCTCAATTTATTATGATATTTATAAATTGGACCTCGAAAAAAATAAAGAAGATCAAATTACTAAGTTTGAACGTGCTTATAATCCTTCATTATCGCCTGATGGAACAAAATTGGCTTTTGTTACCGGTAGAGATGGAACATCAAATCTGGTGATTAGAGATCTGTCCAAGGAAGAGGATAATGAAAAAGTAGTCACAAAATTTAATAATGGTGAAGAATTGTTCTCTTCTCATTGGTCGCCGGATGGAAAGCAACTGGCGTTTGATTATATGACAAATCATGGACGGGATATTTCTATCTATGATTTGAACTCAGAATCTATTACAATTTTTGAAGGTGAAGTTTATGATACACGAAATCCTTACTTTAGCCCTGATGGGAAATGGCTGTATTTTGCATCTGACGAAACAGGGATTTTCAACATTTATCGGAAGTCGCTGATAACTAAGGAAAAAGAACTGCTAACAAACGTTTTAAGCGGCGCTTTTATGCCAACGGTCAATGAAAAAGGCGATTTGTTATTCTCACTTTTTGATGATTCTTCATATAAGATTGGTTTGTTAAATGAATATGAGCCGATTGAATCTTTTAAAGCAAGTTATTCTGATTATGCAGAGTCTATACCGGATATGATGCCTGTTAAAAAGTTAAACCATCCAGAGCCGGTAAAATACAAAGACCAGTTTTCTAAAATTTTCATTTTGCCGAAATTAATGATTGATTATGGAACGGTGAAACCGGGATTCTATTTCTATTCAAGTGAAGTTATTGACCGTTTTACCATTTTCGGTGGCACATCCATTAACAAAATTAAAGACCGTGATCTGTTTTTGATTCTGGAGTACCATCAATGGAAGCCAACTTTTCATATAGAAATTTTTAGCATTAGTAGAGGTGTCTTTGATATAGCGGATACAATCAATTCTGTGCCAGCGAGTTTGGACTATACTTTTGCTCTTACAGAATTTACTTTTGGTATATCCAGGTGGATTAATAGCATTAATCATTTAAGGTTTAACACGACCTATTCGAAGTATAGGACAACAACTGATACCAAAATACCCTTTGAAAAACTTTATCAAAATGGATTTAGTTATGATTATTATAACGGATTAAATTTTAATCTAAATTGGAGATTTAGGAAAATTCGGCCTAATGTAAATATAGATACTAACCCCAATAATGGTATTTTACTCAATACGGTTATTTCACGTAATTATGATAAATTTATAAAGGGCTTTGATGTCAATAACTCCTACGGTACTTTAGAGGTAGATTTTCGTAA
>JADHYC010000014.1 GCA_016782645.1 Fidelibacterota bacterium
CTGCCCTTTATGAATTTAATAAGGGAAAAAAAGGGCTATTGGATCCACCTATTTCAAGATTCGATTATATACCCGAAAAAGTAAAATCTATTAGAGTTTCTAAACTTTTATCTGATTTCTATCCGGATTCTCCTGTTATGCCACTTGTTGGAATAACGCAGGATCGTCTCGTGATCGAGATCATGCGTGGATGCACTCAGGGATGCAGGTTTTGCCAGGCGGGTATGATTTATAGACCAGTCAGGGAAAGACCCCCTGAGGATATTGTGAGTCAAATTCATGAATCGTTACCGAAAACAGGTTATAATGATATATCCTTGCTCTCTCTTTCAACATCAGATTATACTGGATTAGATGATATTATAAGAAAAATTTCAGGTGATTTAATTGCTCAACGTACATCAATTTCTCTTCCCTCACTTCGGCTTGATAGTTTTACTGAGAGCATAGCAAAGTTGACTAAATATGCACGAAAATCTGGATTAACATTTGCTCCGGAAGCCGGATCTTCAAGACTTAGGCAGGCAATTAATAAGCATATTACCGATGATGAATTGCTTCAATCTACAGAAATAGCATTACAGAACGGGTGGAGATTATTGAAGCTCTATTATATGTTAGGTCTTCCAACTGAAACGGAAGCCGACATTGATGCTATCGCCGAGCTTTCAAGGAAAGTTATTCGAGTCGGAAAGAGGCGGCTTTCTCTCAATATTACGCTTTCAACATTTATTCCTAAGCCATTTACTCCCTTTCAGTGGGAAGAACAAAACTCTGTGGAAAAGATTCAGAGCAAACTGGATACTATAAAACCTGTACTCAGGTCGCTAAGAAAAGTAAAGGTGATGGCTCGTGATCCTGTGTGTTCACAATTAGAAGGTGTGATTTCGAGAGGGGATAGAAGAATAGCAAATGTAATTTTTGAAGCCTGGAAGCACGGCGCAAAATTCGATTCATGGCGGGAATATTTTTCAGCTGAAATCTGGGATAATGCTTTTAAGAAAGCCGGGGTTGATTCTCAAGAATATATATCAGAAAGAGAAGAAGATAAACCCTTATCATGGGATATAATAGACCCTTTAATAAGTAAAAATTATCTTCTTAGTGAACGAGAAAAATCATATATAGGTGAGACAACACCTGACTGCCGTAGTGGATGTACAAGATGTGGTGTTTGTAAACCTAATATTCTGGACATGATAATTGTTGGCAGTAAGAAAGAGACAACTTTTGATTATTTTATTGAGAAAGGTGAAGGAAAATTTAGTCCGGTAAAATATCGCCTGAAATATCGAAAAGGAGAGGAAATACGATTTACATCGCAGCTTGATATACTTCGAATATTCCAACAAGCTTTGCGGAGAGCTAAACTAAATCTTGTTTACTCACAAGGGTTTAGTAAAAGACCTAAGATTTCTTCAGGCTTCTCATTACCTCTTGGTTATACTTCAGATGAAGAATATATCGAAATAACCTTAAAAAATAGAGTTCCCAAACTATGTGAACGTATTAATATTAACCTCCCTGATGGTTTAAAAGTCATAAGTTCTTTAGAGATACCAATAAAATCTCCTGCAATCTCCAATTTAGTTAACGGAATAGATTATGAAGTAAATTTTCATACTGAATTGCCTGGAAATATTAATTACCTGATAAATAATCTATTATCAAAAAGAGAATTTGTTATCAACAGGGAGCGTGGTAAAAAACCAAAACGAATTGATATTCGTAGATATATCAGTTCTATTACAGAGGGAGATAAAAAATTACTTATAAAAGTAAATGTAGAAGATGGGAGTACTGTAAGAATAAGTGAGATCCTTGAAACATTAAGCTTAGAAAAATTTCCCCTTCAGGTACATCGACTAAAAATGTATTTAAAAGAGTGATAAAAGATTTTAACAGGGTTTTATAATGGATAAGACAATATTAATTAGTGAAACATCAAAAGAGACAAGAATAGCCATCCTTGAAAATGGAGATCTGGTTGAATTCTTTGTTGAAAAGCCGGAAAGAACAAGAATGGTTGGCAATATTTACAAAGGGAAGGTCGAAAATGTTGCGCAAGGAATTCAGGCAGCTTTTGTTAATATCGATAATAAACAAAATGCGTTTCTCCCTTTTTCAGAGATAGGTGATCCAACATCAGTTACTACTATGATGGAAAGTATCAGTCGTGATGAAGAAGAAGACAATGAGGAAGAAACGGAATTAAGATCTCGTGGAAGGAGATTTCCTCAAATTGGAGAAATTAAACTAACAAAAGGGCAGGATATACTTGTACAGGTTATTAAAGAGCCCTTCGGTACAAAGGGAGCCAGGGTTACAACTGATATATCTATTCCCGGGAGATTCCTTGTGCTTGTTCCAAATGTTGATTTTATAGGAATTTCAAAGAAGATATATAATGTCTCTGAAAAAAAGAACCTGAGACGGATTGCATGTTCTATAAAACCGAAAAAATTCGGTCTGATCATCAGAACAGTTACTAAAGGGAAAGATAAGAAAACGTTAAAAGCTGAACTTCAAAGTCTTATGAAAATATGGCACAGCATAGAAGAAACAGTGAAGGAAAAACCAGCACCAATTTGTGTATATAGAGATATGGAAATGGCAGCATCTGTTATTCGCGACTTACTTACACCTGATGTAGAAAAAATCATCGTTGATACTAAACATCTGTATAGAAATTTACATTCGTATATAAAATCAGTATCGCCGGAATTTATTAGCAAGCTCGAATACTATCATTCGAGAAATCCTCTTTTTGAACAAAATAGCGTTGAAAAGGAATTTGAAAAATCTCTTAATAAAAAAGTCTGGCTAAAAAGTGGTGGATTTATTGTGATCGAGCATACTGAAGCGATGACTACAATTGATGTAAATAGTGGAAAATTTATAGGAAAAAAAGGCCACGAAAAGAACTCGCTGAAGATTAACCTCCAAGCAGCGAAAGTGATCGCTAGACAGCTCAGACTTCGTGATATAGGTGGATTAATTGTAATAGATTTTATCGATATGGAAGAGGGAGAAAATAGAAAGAAAGTAAATCTGAAACTTCGACACGAATTGCGGAAAGATAGAGCAAAAGTATCTTTGTCACCGATTTCGGAATTTGGTCTCCTCGAGATGACCCGGCAGAGAATTCGGCTAAATCTTCTCTATGCAGTAAGTGAGGAATGTCCAACATGTCATGGCTCAGGACGAGTTACTTCAAAAGAATCTTTAGTAACTAAAATTGAAAGTTGGTTTAGACGTTATAAAGTAAAATCTAAAGAGAGAAAATTACATTTGCATGTTCAACCGGAGATAGCCGAGTATCTTAATGAATCGACAGGTCACCTTCTTAGAAGAGTTCAATTGAAAAATTTAATATGGATAAAAATTTTCAAAGATACTTCGGTAAACATTAATGAGTTTAGAGTGTTTTCAGCAAGGACAGGAGAAGATATTACTGAAAAATATTAGACTTGACATATCTTAATGGAATACATAAATTCACCCGCCTTTTTTAAAGAGGAAATTAGAGAGTCTTATGAAAGAAGTTAACTACGCTATTGCAGAGATTGCTGGTCAGCAGATTATTTTAGAGCCTGGTAAGAAGGTCTCGGTGCCGAAGCTCGAGGTTGAAGAAGGAGCAAAATATACTGCCGACAAAATTCTCTATATTCGACAGGGTGAAAAAGTAAAAATTGGAAAGCCCTATGTTAGAGGTGTTTCTGTCGAGACAGTGGTTAAAGAGCACAAACGAGCTGACAAGATAATTGTATTTAAAAAGAAACGTAGAAAAGGGTACAAAGTGAAAAAAGGTCACCGTCAGCCTTTCTGTGTGCTTGAAGTGGGTGAGTTCAAAACTGGAGCTAAAAAGCAGACGAAAAAGGCGGCTCCAAAAGTAAAACCCGAGCCTGAAGAAAAGCAAGTTGAGAAATTAAAAGAGAATATAGGAGCTAATAAAAATGGCACATAAAAAAGGTGTTGGAAGTTCAAAAAACGGTCGTGATAGCAATGCTCAGAGATTAGGTGTAAAGCGCTTCGGTGGACAGTATGTTACCGCTGGCTCCATTATTATCCGTCAGAGAGGTACAAGAATCCACCCCGGCGATAATGTCGGTGTTGGTGGTGATTATACACTTTTTGCTCTTATTGACGGCATTGTAAAGTTCGGAAGAAAAGGACGTAGCAGGAAAATAGTCAGTATTGTAGCTTAGATACATCCCGCAATTTTAAAATAGGGTTCCTCCCACTTTCCCTTATAATTTGCGGGATTTTTATATACTCAATCTTACTTTTTAAAGTGGACTCATAATTTTTCTTAACGGGAGTGAACCCAAAATAGGAATTTAGTAAGTTCGATATTATTTCTGAAAAAATACCGGGCTTTTGTGATTCTGTTTATATTCTCATCAATTATAACCGAGTATCCGTAAAGGTTAGATTTTTTAAATGCCGGCTCATCGCTAATGTCATTACCAAAGTAGATTACAAGCGGAAATGAATTGCCATCTCTTGGCAATAAATTCAGTATCTTTTCAACCGCTTTTCCTTTACCCCACATACTTTTTGGGCGAACTTCTATGAGTTGTTTGTGTTTGATAATTTCTAATTGCTCGGGTGAATCTATGTGATTTTCCACAATATTGCATATCCTTTGAATTTTAAATTCATCGTTTATCGGTAGTTTAATTTGCAATGCAAAGCCAAAGTTATGTACAATACTATCAATTGGATCATCACTAAGTTCCATAAATAAATTTTCGTATATGCTTTCTAACTTATGGCGAATCATACCCAATTTTGGAAATCGCCATGAAAATTTTATGCCCTCGATCTCATATCCTAAGCTCCCTGCAAGTATCACCTCTGTGGTATTAAATATTTTACGTAAATTATCTAAAGTTTCAATACTAATTATGCCTACATACAAATTCTGCAGAGACGCAATCCATTGAAGATGATTAATAATATTCGAGTAGTTATTGTGAGTATGGTTCAAATCCGATGCTATTAAAGTGTCAAAATTAAATAGGAAGCAGACTTTTCTATTTGAGGAGAGGATTTTTAATAAATTCGGGATTTCATTATTGAATGGAATTAGCGTTTGTTTCATTTGAAATTATATTACGAAATAATTAATATTTTTCTGTTACTTATAAATTTTGTATTGCTGTGATATCTTGTAAAACCGATGAATATCTTTTTCCCAGCTTTTAAATAGTTCATCAAGCGGTTCATTATTTTCAATTACTTTTCGTAATTTATCACTTCCATAAAGTTTGTCGATCCATGTACCGCGCCACTTAAATTCCTTTTGGTACATTTGTTTGGCTTTCTTTAATATACGGATTATTGCATTTACAGGCTTAAAATCGTTGCGGTTAGTTATTTGTATTTTAGCTCCACCGCATTGTTTATTTTCGTATTTAGGCTTATAAGCTACATTAGGGATACTGATTGGAGTAAAAGTAGAGGGTTCGAAAATTGCTCCTTGAATGTCGAGTGAATTCAGTTCTCTGGCAAATGTTTGACCATTAATCCAGGGAGCACCAAACTTTAGGAAAGGTGAATCTGTTCCTCTACCTTCTGAAATATTTGTACCTTCCAGTAAACAGAAGCCTGGATAGACTATTGCTGTTTTTAAATTTGTCATATTTGGAGAAGGTGAAATCCACGGTAAGTCTGTTTCATCGTACCAGAGTTCACGCGTCCAGTTCTCCATTTTAACTATGTGTAAATCTATATTTACTGCATTTGTAATATAACCTTCACCACAAATTAATAGAGCCAATTCACCAGCAGTTAAACCATATCGAACAGGGATCGGGTACATGCCAACGAACGATCTGTATTTTAATTCAAGCAGTGGACCTTCTATTCTGTCTCCACGAATTGGATTAGGGCGATCTAAAACCACAAAAGGAATTCCATTTGCTGATGCACTCTCCATAGCGTTGGACATTGTTGAAATGTAGGTATAAAATCGTGCTCCTACATCTTGAATATCATAAACTAATATATCAACGTATTTTAGCATTTCTTTTGTTGGTTTCCGATGTTTTCCATACAGGCTATATATTTTTGCACTTGTTTTTGAATTAACATCATTTTTAATTTTTCTGCCATCAGCATGTGAACCGCGGTAACCATGCTCGGGAGCGAAAATTGCAGTCACGCTGCATTTTCCACTTTCATTAAACAAATCAACAATATGCCGACCATTCTTATCTCTGGATGTATGGTTACAAATTATACCAATTTTTTTACCCTTGAAAAATTCAAATTTTGAAGCTATGACTATATCCAAGCCCATTTCTATAGTCATTATTGTTTTTACTTTATCATTTTGCATTTTAATAGCGGATTCTCTGCTTTTATTGCCACATTTACAAAGGAATAACAAGGTGAACAGTGAAAATAAAAAAAACAAATTTATATTAATGTTTTTCATAAAGTTATTAGAAAACCAACTCTCGATAATTTTTAAACTGAATCCTTTACGTTTAAAAAGAAACGCTCATCTATTAGTAAATTCGGATAAATAAGAGGAGATTTAGAAAACGATTAAAAAATTGCAATCAGTATATAATCTTGTCAAGTTATCCCTAAAAAGCATAAAAAAAGCCCGATTCTATATGAGAACCGGGCAAGAGATTATGCCTTGACAATAGCATCTGTAGGACAAACAAGAACGCATTGCGGCTCATCAAAATGTCCTTCGCACTCAATGCAGAGGTCGGGGTCAATCACATATATTTCATCCCCTTCAGAAATTGCATCTATAGGACATTCTGGCTCACAAGCAGCACAGTTAATGCATTCATCAGTAATTTTCATAGCCATTTTCTAGATCTCCTATTTTTAAATTTTTCGAAAATCGGCGAAAATTTAATCATTCATTTACTGTAAGACAACAGCTCTAACACATTACTTTTTAAATTATGTTTGAATTCCTTACATTATGTTCGATTTTTTTTGCAATTGTTTATATGGAATTATAGTTGATAAATTTTTTTGATTTGTTTATTAAAATTCTCCCAACCGATCCAAATTAATATCAGAATAGGTAGGTAATAATGAAAGACAACATCGGTACACAAAAATTAGTCAAAGAACCAACACCATTGTATCGTTGGATAGTGCTAGTCTTTATTAGCCTCGCAATGTTTGGTAACTACTATGTTTATGATGCTATCAGCCCTCTTGCGGATCTGCTCAAATCTCAGCTTCATTTTTCAGATAAGAACATTGGGATGCTAAATGCTATTTACAGCATTCCAAATATAATAATGGTTTTGATTGGCGGGTTAATTATAGATCGCATAGGAACAAAAAAATCATCCTTTATTTTTTCATTTTTATGTATGGTAGGTGCGTTTGTTACAGCTTTCAGTGGTGGAAGCTTCCCGGTGATGGTAGCAGGCAGGTTAATCTTCGGACTTGGTGCTGAATCTCTAATAGTCGCTATCACTACCATACTGGCGAAGTGGTTCAAGGGCAAGGAGCTCTCTTTTGCATTTGGATTAAATCTAACTGTTGCACGATTGGGTTCATTTGCCGCTTTAAATTCGCCTACATGGGCAATGTCTTTCTATGAAACATGGAAGGCACCACTTATTATTACTACAGTAGCAGCTGTAATATCTGTTTTATCTGTTATCCTTTACATCGTAATGGAAGTAGAAGCAAAAAAGAGATATACATTATTAGGAGCAGAAGAGAAGCAGGACAAAATTGTTTTAAAAGAGATATTTTCATTTAAACCTTCTTTCTGGTTCATCACTTTGCTCTGCGTAACTTTTTATTCAGCCATATTCCCGTTCCAGACATTTGCTATAAAATTGTTCATTGAACATCATGGACTTACGAGAGGAGCAGCTGGATTTGCTTCGAGTGTGATCACTCTGGCATCAATGATTGGAACTCCTTTATTTGGGCTTTTCATAGATTGGAAAGGTAAACGAGCGAGTTTAATGATTCTCGGTTCACTAATGATTGTTCCAGTTTATCTCTTAATGGTATACACTCCCATTCATCCTCTTATACTTATGTCCGTCATGGGACTTGCGTTCTCGCTTGTCCCTGCAGCCATGTGGCCGTCAATAGCACTGATCGTGGAAGAGAAAAAATTGGGAACGGCTTATGGTTTAATGACAATGATACAAAATATCGGATTGGCAGGATTTAATTTACTGATCGGTTGGGCAAACGATATTAGCACTACAAATGGCATAACAGATTATTCGCTGGGAATGTGGTTTTTCTCTATCACCGGCTTTGCCGGACTCTTTTTTGCCATAATGCTGAGAAGGCAAGAAACCGGACCGAATGGTCATGGTCTGGAATTAGGGAGAAAAGCAACTAATTAAATTTGTTGAGAGAAAGAATAAGAAATGAACCGTTTCCTGAGATGCATCAGGAAAAATGATTTCAATATTTTACCTTTGCCAATAGTTGACTTTAAAAGCCAATTTGAGTAAAATCCCTCTATGAAATATTGAGTAATATAGGATAAGATAAAGTTTTGAATGTTACAGAAGTATTAAAGTCTATTATAAAAAAACCTATTGTAAAAGTTTTTCTCGCTTTTTTGCTACTGACTTTTATCGCCTCGTTACTTGTATTACACTTCGAAAGGAAGACAAATCCTTCCGAGTATACAAATGTCTGGGACTCGATATGGTGGGCTTTAGTAACGGTATTCACAGTTGGATATGGAGATATCAGACCAATTACTTTTGGCGGTCGCATGGTGGCAATTGTTGTAATGTTTGCAGGTATTTCACTGCTTTCACTGATTACAGCTACCATTTCATCAATTTTTGTATCAAAAAAAATCAGGGAGGATAGAGGATTGGAATCTATTAAATGTGAAAACCATATAATCATTTGTGGGTGGAATAATCGCGCAGAATCAATTATTGAGACAATTTTTTTATTATCAAAACAAAAGCATCTGAAAATGATTTTGATTAATGAATTGCTTGAAGAAGAAATTAACACTATTTTGGATAGATTTAGAAAATATAAAGTCAAATTTATACGTGGTGATTATACTCGACATGCTCCACTAGAACGTGCTAATATAAAAGACGCTAATGCAGTTATACTTTTACCTGATCTGGCGCAGCTTGATTTTTCAGCCGCTGATGACAAGACGCTTCTCGCTACTCTAAATATCAAGTCAAGTCATTCGAAGTTAAAGGTAATTGCATTTATAATGAATCAGGAAAATGAGGTACACTTAAAACGAGCCAAAGCGGATGAAATCTTTATCAGCGATCAATTTGCGGACTTTCTTATTGCCAGCAATGTTTTGGAACCGGGTTTAACGAATGTTCTTTCGGAGATTCTGAATCCGGAAGGTAAAAATACAATTTCCTCATTTCCAATTCCACCGAGATTTCAAGGTAGAAAATATGAAGAGCTTTTTCAGTACTTTAAAAATCAACACAAATTTTTGCTTTTAGGAGTTGTGGCTGAAGTTGAATCGATAGGTGTCTCTGATTTCTTGTTGGCGGATACATCTTATCTTGATGCCTTTATTGAGAAAAAATTGAAGGAAGCCGGTAAGGGATTAGGTGAAGAAAATAAAGTATTAGTAAATTTGAATCCTGATGATGATTATATTATTCAGGAAAATGAAAAAGCAATTGTTTTGAAATGATTATGAGAAAAAAACAGAAGATTAATAATATTATAAGATTACAGGAATACGAGATTTTCTCTGGACTTTCAGAAGATCAGATAGACCAATTCTGTAAAGCTCTGAAGCCTATTCGGTTCGATAAAGGAGATATAATTCTTCAGGAAGGGGAAGTTGGAAATTCAATTCTTCTCCTTTTAGATGGAAAAGTAGAAATAACTCTGGCGCTCACACTTCAAACAAGTCATAGTCAAATAGATACGCGAGAGAAAAGTCTTATTGAATTATCAGGTGACAATCACCCATTCTTCGGCGAAATGAGCTTGTTCAGTGATGATGATAAGCGAACTGCTACAGTTAAAGCAATTACCACGTGCCAGATTGGAAGATTAGACAAAAAAGATTTTTTCAATATATGTAATTCTTACCCTGAAATTGGTTATAATGTGATGCAAAATATTTCTCGTGTTCTATGTAAGCGTCTGAAACAGGCAAACCAGAACGTACTCAAACTTACGACAGCATTTAGTCTGATGGTTGAAACTTAGTATTTCTTTATCAGCGCGAACCTCTCCAGAGGAGTCTCCAAAGGAGTCCTTCGTGACCGTTGTGACTGGTTCGCATATAAATTTAGTGGCACGAACCACCGATCCATAGAATTGAAGGGATATAAGTGGCAGTTCAGTTAGGAAAAGTTTACACTCCGAAAGATGTTGAATCAAAATGGTACAAGTACTGGCAGGAAAAAGGATATTTCCACGCTAAAACCGGTATGGATAAAAAATCGTTTGTTATTGTAATTCCTCCTCCTAATGTAACCGGCATGCTCACGATGGGTCATGTACTGAACAATACAATTCAGGATATTCTCATCAGACATGCTCGAATGAAAGGATATGAGACCCTCTGGCTTCCGGGGACTGACCATGCCGGAATTGCTACACAGAATGTAGTTGAGCAAAATCTGAAAAAAGAGGGAAAAACACGTTATAACTATGGACGTGAAGATTTCACAGCGCTTGTCTGGAAATGGGCGTTGAAACATAAATCTATAATCTTTAATCAGTTGCAAAAAATAGGGTGTTCTTTTGATCGGCAGCGGGAAAGATTCACTCTTGATGATGGATTATCCTACGCTGTCCGGAAGGTATTTGTTCATTTGTATAAAAAGGGATTAATCTATCGAGGAAGAAGAATAATTAACTGGTGTCCGGTCTCAAGAACTGCACTTTCTGATGAAGAGGTTATTCATAGAGAAACCAAAGGTAATTTATGGTATTTCCGTTATCCATTGGAAGACAAGTCGGGTTATGTTACTGTAGCCACTACCCGACCTGAAACTATGCTGGGTGATACTGGAGTAGCAGTCAATCCAAAGGATGAAAGATATTCAAAATTGGTTGGGAAGAATGTAATTTTGCCTATTCAGAATCGCACCATTCCAATAATTGCTGATGATTTTGTAGATCCGGAATTTGGTACAGGTGCTGTAAAAGTAACACCTGCTCACGACCCTAATGATTTTGAGATCGGACGGAGGCATGGTCTGGAGCAGATAAACGTAATGAATCCGGATGGCACTATGAACGAAGCAGCAGGTTCTATAGTTAATGGAAAGGACCGATTAGAAGCCAGGAAGATTGTTGTCGAAGAAATGAAAAGACTTATCTTGCATGAAAAAGTTGAGGATTATGTTCATAGTGTTGGATATAGCGAACGTGCTGGCGTTATGATCGAACCGTATCTGTCAGAGCAATGGTTTGTTAAAATGAAACCATTAGCCAAACCGGCGATAAAAGTTGTTGATGAGAAGAAGATAAAATTTCATCCTGAGAGATGGCATAAAACTTATAATCACTGGATGACCAATATTAGAGATTGGTGTATCTCACGGCAGCTCTGGTGGGGACATCGTATTCCTGTTTTTTATTGTGAAAGTTGCCAGTGGCAGGATGCATTAATTGATGATCCTGATAAGTGTCCTGAGTGTGGCTGTAAAGTTTACCAGGATACCGATGTTCTGGATACCTGGTTCAGTTCTTGGCTCTGGCCATTCTCTACAATGGGCTGGCCTGATAATACTGAGGACTTAAGGGATTTCTATCCGACGAATGATCTTGTTACGGCACCGGATATCATATTTTTCTGGGTAGCAAGAATGATTATGGCAAGTCTTGAATTCATTGGTGAAGTTCCATTCCGCGATGTTTACTTTACAGGGATTATTCGTGATATACAGGGACGGAAAATGAGTAAATCACTCGGGAATTCGCCCGATCCCCTGGTTCTTATTGAAAAGTATGGTGCAGATGCTTTGCGTTATGGTATAATGTTGATAGCACCGCAGGGACAGGATATTCTGTTTTCTGAGGAGAGGCTTGAAGTCGGTCGAAACTTCATGAATAAAATCTGGAATGCTTCACGCTTTATTTTGATGAACCTTGATGATGAAAACATCATAGAAGAAAAATTTGATCCGGATAGACTTAATCTCGCTATTGCTGATAAATGGATTCTCAGTCGGCTGACAAGAACAATTCACAGAGTAAATCATAATTTGAACCGGTACCGTTTCGATGAGGTTGCAAGAAGTATATATGATTTTGTGTGGAGCGACTTCTGCGATTGGTATATTGAACTTATAAAAGAGAGGCTTTATAAGAAATCTGAAGTTGAAAAGCATAAAGCATTATCAGTCGCTATCTATATTATAAAAAGTTTTCTAAAACTTCTGCATCCATACGCCCCTTTTATTACAGAAGAAATTTACCAAAAGCTGAAAAGTAAAGACGAAGCGGATATCATAGTTTCACACTGGCTGAAAGCCGAATCCAGATTTGAAGATAAAGCTATTGATGAAAAATTCTTTATTATTCAAGATATAATCACATCACTAAGAACTGCCCGCAGTGAAATGAATATTCCACCATCCGCTAAATTGCGTTTGATTGTTAGAGGTTCAGATGAGGAGATTCCGGTTTCCCTGTTAAAGGACTCAGAAATATATGCTTATGTCAAGAGCCTTGTGCGAATCTCTGAAATTACAATATCCGGAGATGCTGAGAAACCACATCCATCATCATCAGTTATTGTCAGAGGGACGGAATTTTTTATTCCTCTCGAGGGAGTTATTGATATCGAAGCGGAAAAGGCGAGACTCGAAAAAGAGATTAATAGAATAGGAGGGTTGCAAAAATCTATTCAATCTAAACTCTCGAATCATAATTTTATTACAAGAGCGCCTAAAGAGATAGTTGCTCGAGAAATAGAAAAAGAGAAGTTTAATAGAGAACAGATAGAAAAATTAAAAGCAAACCTAAAATCATTGTTGAATTGATCTAATGTGTAATCGAATAGAGGTTTCTTTTATTTTTATAAGAATGTCCAAAGAGGTTGTGGATAGAGAAAGAGTAAAAATTTTTGATTAAAAAGTAGCTCTTACCGGATATTAAAAAACCACAATATATTATGAAAATTAAAAAAAGTCCAAATCATAAGATATACATACAGGTGCTTCGTCAGATGTCGCCTGAAAAAAGGTTACTTAAAGCATTTGAGTTATCCGAATTTGCAAATCAACTTTTTATTCATGGATTACATAAGAGGTACCCAAATCTTCCGGATAAAGAATTTAAAAAGATTCTTATGGAGCGGCTCAATAAATGTCACAACAGGAATTATTAAAAAAGGTCATACAAGTACTAAAACAAGCTGGAATCCAGTATATGTTAACAGGTTCTGTAGCCTCTAGTTTACAAGGTGAACCCAGATCAACCCATGACATAGATATAGTCGTTTCTATCCGAGAATCGGAAGCTCATGAATTAGTTAAGGCATTCTCACCAACTGATTTTTATTTAGATGAAAGAAGTATTTTTGATGCAATTAATAGCCAAAATATATTCAATCTGATTGATTTAAAGGGAGGAGATAAGGTTGATTTTTGGATATTAACCAGTGAGCCTTTTGACCTGTCTCGTTTTTCACGTAGTTATAGTGAAAAGTTCATGGGGATAGAAATGCGAGTATCCAGTCCAGAGGATACAATATTGGCAAAATTAAGATGGGCAAAACTTTCTGGTGGAAGTGAAAAACAATTTACCGATGCCTTGCGAGTTTATGAGGTACAGTACGGGAAATTAGATATAAGTTATATTGAGCATTGGGCAAAGAAATTAGATATTGAATCATTATGGAGACGTTTGACGGGCGAAGCAGAACTAGAGTAATTAGTACATATTCATGATTCTCAATGAATAAGG
Organism: Fidelibacterota bacterium; assembly: GCA_016782645.1. GTDB lineage: Bacteria > Fidelibacterota > UBA2242 > UBA2242 > UBA2242 > BS750m-G69. The sequence continues at coordinate 13,903 of JADHYC010000014.1, forward strand.
ATAAATTATAACATCATTACCGTAAACAATCAATAAGAGTAAATGTTAAAAAATGAACACGAAAGGATACTATGAAAATGTTAAATAAAAAGCTCATTTTTGTGTTCCTTGTCTTAACTTTTGTCGTCATCATATTCGCAGAACAGTCGATCAAAAACACACAGGTAACCGTTTATAATGACAATTTGGGGCTGGTTCGTCAAATCCGAACTTTAGATTTAAAGAAGGGCATGTCTGAAATTAGAATTGAGGGAGTCTCGGCAAAAATTGATCCTACTTCTGTTCATCTAATATTTCCCAAACAGGCAAAAAAAGTTGAAATCCTTGAGCAGAATTTCCTTTATGATCTTGTGAGCTCTTATAAAATTTTCGAGAAATATACTGGTGAAACAATTGCTTATAGACTCGAGAACGGAAATGAAATTACGGGTCAGCTCCTTAATGTGGATGGCAGCAAATTGATTCTTAAACTTCCGGAAGGTGGTATCAGGATCGCATCTACTAAAACAATTTTAGACTATGAATTTCCGTCACTGCCTGAAGGACTTATTTTAAAACCTACGCTCCAATGGCTACTGGATTCTAAATATAAGGGAAGCACTGATGCGGAACTAAGTTATCTCACAGAGGGAATGAGCTGGCATGCTGAATATGTGATGATACTTGAAGAAAATGAACGAGATTTTTTGTTATCATCATGGATATCGCTTGATAATAATTCCGGTGCAACTTACGAAAATGCCAAAATGAAACTCGTTGCAGGAACCATCCACAGAGCGCCCGTTCGGAGTAGAGCTTTAATGGAAAGGGAGACACAATTATCACCACCCCTGGCAAAGGGAAGAGGATTTAAAGAAAGAGAATTATTTGATTATCATCTATATGACCTTCAGCGTCCCGTAACTATCAAGGATCGTGAAATAAAACAGGTTGCTCTGTTTGACGAGGTTTCTGCCTCTGCGGTAAAGTTCTATATTTTTAGTAATTTTGCCAATTCCGGATCAGAGAAACCATTATCAGTATATCTGCGGATTGATAACTCAAAATCTAATAACCTAGGTTTTCCTCTGCCTGAGGGAGTTGTTAGAATATTTAAGAAAGATATAGATAAAACACTGCAACTTATTGGTGAAGACAGAATTTCACATACGAGTAAAGATGACACTTTGCATCTTGAAATAGGTAAGGCATTTGATGTTAAAGGTAAACGAGTTATTAAAGAGAGAACAAAAGTTTCTAAACGTTCTGAAAAAGTCTCAGTAGAGATCAAGATATTTAACAGAAAGAATAAGAATATAAAAGTTGAATTGCATGAAAGTCATTCTGGTGACTGGTTTGTTAAAAATGCAAGTCATAATTATATTAAAAAAAGCAACTCTTTGCTTGTTTTTCCTATTGACTTAAAAGCAAACCAAACGATTACAGTTAATTATACATTTCAAAAAAAGTGGTAGTAAGTCTCTTTGTCCAGGCAAATCTCCAAACAATCGCTTTCGTATCTCAAGCCTGAAACTCCAATAATTTATGTAAAGGGAGTTGGTCCGAAGCGTGCCGATGCTCTTGAAGATTCCGGCATTAAAACTTTTAGTGATTTGATATATAGATTTCCTCGAAGATACCTCGACCGCAGTACAATAACTCCAATTGTGAAATTAAAAGTTGGAACAGAAGCTACGATAGTTGGTAAGGTTTTTTCACAAAATTTTGTTAAGACAAGGCGTAGGTCTTTTTACCAGGTTTTAATAGGTGATGAGAGCGGACAAATTAAATGCATCTGGTTTAATGGTATAAAATATATTAAGGATGCTTTTAAAACAGGTGATATGGTTGCAATGAGCGGTCGCATTGATTTTTTCAATGGTCCTCGTTTAATTCATCCGGATTATGACAAATTGGAAGCTGGTGAATGGGACCCGATTCACACCGCAAGAATTATCCCCCTCTATCCTTCAAGTGCTTTTCTTAAAAAAGTGGGATTAGATAGTCGTGGAATAAGAAGACTATTGAGACCGATACTTGAGCAATTCCCTCTATCCTTCGACGAAATCTTGCCTGAATCCATAATTAGCAAATTTGAACTTACTGAAATAAATGAGGCTCTTCGTCAAATTCACTTTCCTGAATCTATAGAATATCTAAATAGAGCTCGTAAAAGGTTTAAATTCGAGGAGCTGTTTTTTCTACAGCTTCTGCTGGCTGTAAAACGACAGGGTATTAAAGCAACCAAAAAACCCTTCAAATATGAATCTCCGGGACCTCTTTTAAAGAAAATATATGATAAACTTAGTTTTGAGCTTACAGATGCGCAAAAGAGAGTTATTCATGAAATATGGGATGAAATGAAATCTCCTGAGGTCATGAATCGTTTGCTGCAGGGTGATGTAGGTTCAGGTAAAACAATTGTGGCGCTCCTTTGTGCAAGTATTGCAATCGGGAATGGTTTTCAAGTTGCCGTAATGGCGCCCACTGAAATTCTTGCAGAACAGCATTACAGGAACTTAAAACTACTCGGTGAACCGGCTGGTATTGAACCGAGATTATTAATAGGAGGTCAACCGAAAAAGGAAAGGGAGAAGATACTCGGAGAAATAGAAAGCGGTGCTATTTCTCTTGTAGTGGGAACGCATGCATTGATTCAGGAAGGTGTAGAGTTCAAGAACCTCTCTCTTGTAATAATTGACGAACAGCATAGATTTGGTGTTGTTCAGCGGAGTAAGCTTATCGGGAAAGGACTGAATCCCGATGTTTTGGTAATGACAGCCACTCCAATACCGCGGACACTTAGTATAACTCTCTATGGTGATATGGATGTATCTATTATTGACGAAATGCCGGCAAAGAGAGGAAAGATAATTACAAAGATCATAAATGAAGACCGTCTTGCCGATGTTTATAAATATATTGGAGAGCAGGTAAAAAAAGGGAACCAGGTATATATTGTTTATCCTCTTATTGATGAATCGGAGAAGTTAGACCTCCAGGCTGCTATTCAGGGGTTTGAGTATCTTAAAAAAAATGTTTTCCCCGATTTAAATCTTTCTTTACTGCATGGCTCAATGAGTAATGCTGAAAAAGACGAGATTATGAGGTCTTTTGTAAACGGAACTGTAAACATTCTTGTGAGTACAACCGTTATTGAAGTTGGGGTGGACAACCCCAATGTTACTATCATGCTGATTGAAAATGCTGAGCGTTTTGGGCTTACCCAGATTCACCAGCTTCGGGGGAGGATTGGACGTGGTGAAAAAAATAGCATCTGTATTTTGGTAGAACGAAAGAGGACAGAGATTTCACACAGGAGATTGAAGACAATACTCTCGACGACAAACGGGTTTGAAATATCCGAGGAAGACCTTAAATTACGCGGTCCCGGTGAGTTTTATGGTACTAAGCAACATGGATTTCTAAAAATGAAAATTGCAGACTTAATTTCTGATAAGGAGTTACTCAAAATAGCCAGGCGTGAAGCATTCCAAATATTAGACGATGATCCTCATCTCAGGCGTACTAATAATAAATATGTGCGTAATCATTTAATAAAGAATTACTCAGAATATTTAGAATTCATTAATGTTTTATAGGAGAATTAAAAATTTCGTGTATAATCCAACCTGCCTGTAAATCAGACAGATATAGTCAGAATAAATCATCTTTTTACAAAGAAGATATATATGTAATATGGCTTTTACCCAAGTGTTAGGCGACATTTTTTTGGCGAATTCACTAATATAATGTCAAAAGAAAATATAAATATCGTAACACATAATCAGAGGATTAACTATGACTACGTTTGAACTTGGTTCAGCTACAGCTAAAGGAGGTTTCTCTAACGAAAAGGCTGTTTGTGATAAATTTAATAATTGGGAAACCGACAATGAGGCACAAATTTGGCTTAAAGTCATGGGATACGACACCAGACAGATTGATTTTGTTACTGCAATTCATATTCCAACGAGAATGAAAAGAACGGATGTTGAAAGATTAGGATTAAAAGAGAGTTATGAAGAATTGATGAGGTTCAAAAAGGCGGATGCCCAATTGAGAATTATGATTACTATTGGAAAGATAGTTAAGATTGAAAATTTGTCACTAAAGAAAGCAAATACAGACGCGGATTATAATCAGGTAGATAAAAGACGGGTGGAAACATACCAAGAAATATGGGAATTTGATGATAATGTAGCCTTTGGACTTAAACTTTTTACGGGAGAAATTGATCCGACTTCTCATCTTGAGAAAATTAAGAATAAGATGTTAAGAGACAAGAGAAGAATGTTTCTTGATGAACTTCCAGAGGACTTAAGAAATAAAATTTTAAACTTCTTTAGTGAAAATAAAATCCTTGTGGTTACGGATATACTAAAAGGCAGAGGAGGGTTGTCCGCTAACTGGATATTAGTAACAAGGTACAATAGAAAAGATGACACTACTACATGGATTCTAAAGGATATCAACGTAGCAATGAATTTTTTTGGTTTTGGGAATGTAAGAATGTCTCCACGAGGAAGTTTATATATTGGAAGAATTACTATGCAAAGAAAAGGGGGTACTCCAGATCCAACAAAATTACAATTCAAAATAAAACCGTGCGAATTATTTAAATTGAGGAAGTGAATATGATATGCTTAGCAAAGGTAAAGTTTGACTTGAGGGACCCTGATGAGCTTTATTTTGCTCATAGGGAAATAGATAGTTTATTGGGAACAAAGACAGAATTTGTTAAGACTATCGCCTTCCTTATTAAAGAGAAACCTTTTAACTTGATTAATGATGAAGTTGTCCATTTAATTACTCGGTTAGTTTATATGGGTGAAGGGCAAGGATATTTGGCTGAAATACCGATTCGGGAAATAATAAGCGTAGTAAAAAAAGCAACCTTTTTCAGAGAAATATATGTGATTTTTAAGGCAAAAGACAATGCAGAAATATTAAAAGACCTATTTAAGAAATTAGGAATAACATTAAGTGATGGACAATTAGAGAATCTAAGAATAGACCACAATTCCTATACCCAAATTTTCTTAAAGAATTTGTCTCAAAAGAATAAATTAGTAGTAATTAGATTTTTACCCTTCCAAACACTTTTTGAATATGCAACTGAAGTAAAGAAACTTCCAGCCGCAGTATTCCGTCCTAAAAAAAGTGAGAACTGGGTAGATTATTTCAAAGAAAAAGAGACTGGAATAGAAAAAGGTGTAAGAGAGTTACTTGAACATATTAAAACTGGTCATTATCGTTCACCCCACTTTGGGCTTGGGAAAAATAATATTGGTGATTATGTAGATTGGGCATCTACTGATCTAAGAAAACCGTTTCTTCATTACCTCCACAAATATAAAGGAAAGGGAGACCCAAGAATATCACGTGCTATGATAAATTTACTGAAAGTGCAAGAGGGAGACACAATATTAGACCCTTTTGTAGGCTCGGGAGCATTTATTGCTGATGCCCCCACAATGGGATTAAATGCAATTGGTATAGAGGTTTTGAATATAGGAAAAATGATTGCTGAAGTTAAATGTAATCTGGGAATCAATATAGTATATTTACGAAATTCCATAATCAAATTATTTGAATCTATAGATGGTACACTTTTCGAACAAGACATAGGGAATGCTTTAACAGAAATTAAGGAGAAAATTAGAAAAAATACTGGTAATAGTAGAGCTTATGAAAATATTAGACCACATTTGGCTAAAATCGTATTTTTAAAGAGAGGAATAAATAATATAGATAATGAAGAAACAAGGAAATTTCTTCTAACTCTCTTGAGTCAAAAGATTGTAGAATATTCCGAAAAAAGGAGAGGATGGGATATAATTAACACCTTCAAATCTTATGTTGAAGATAGATACTTAACATTGTACGCCACTAAAAACCTAGCAGAAATACTCGGTGTAAATCTTAATGATGGTAAAGTCACAATAATTAGAGGCGATTCAACAAATATGTCAATGATCAAAGATAATTCTATTGATGGAATGCTTACCTCTCCTCCTTATTTTGATGCTTTAAATTATATTGGCAATAACAAAGTATCAATTATAATCCTGGGTTTGGATGGTGATCTCACCTGGGAATCTACAAAACAATTTTACGAAGCAAAACATAGAGATGAAAGAAAACATGAAACTTTTTCACTCTTTATCAGCGATCGATATTTCTCTATTCAACTACCTCTATCTAATGTAAAACTTATAGAATTATTACAGAAATCCCGAAGAGTTTATAAATCAAGAGTTGTTGAAAATTACCTGAAGATGATGAAACTTTCATTTGAAGAGTGCTATCGTGTTTTACGAAATAATAGGTATTATTTAATGGTAGTGAGCAAATATCACAAATGGATAATAAATGGACAGGAACAAACAATAGAAACATCGTCTATATTGGCAGACTTAGGAAAATCTGTAGGTTTTAAAGTAGTAGATGTTATTGAGCACGGTTTATCAAAAGCTGATAAAGGTAAGATTGGAATAGAAGATATACTGGTTTTCCAAAAATGAGTAAATTCAATAAAAATGAATGCAACGGAATGAACGCCAAGCAAAGCAATCTCCTAACACAGCATATACACTACGGGTTTATATCCTTTTCCCTGGGGACTTCCCAACTTCATTTGGAATTATTCGTATATGCTATAAACGTTATACACAATCACGGATACTAAACGAAGAGGAGCTATTATGCCAGAAGATAAGATTGATAAAAATCAAATGCTTTTTCTCGGATTAATTCAATCATTGACTGCAAATGCCTGGATTCAGATGGGAAAGCAGAAAAATCCTCTTTCTGATAAAATCGAGCGCAATTTGCAAGAAGCATCGTTTGCAATTGACATGCTCGAAATGCTTCAAGTAAAAACAAAAGGCAATCTGAACGGTAATGAATCAAGGATACTTGAAAGAACGATTTCCGAACTTAAAATGAACTACGTTGATGAAAAAATTAAAGAGGATAAAGAACCAAAAAAGGAATCAAAAGAAGAAAAAGAGGCAGATAAGAAAGAAGAAGAAAAGAAAGATAAAGAAAACAAATCCTCTTAACATAAAATAATACAACAAACATAGAATCTCTCATAGAAATCTAAATTAAAGGACTATTATGAATTATTTCAAGAACAACAGGGAAAAAGTAATACTTACACTTCTGACATTCTTATTAAGTTTTATTGTATACATGGATACATTGGCACCCACAGTATCCTTCTGGGATTGTGGTGAATTCATCGCAACTTCATATACTCTTGGTGTACCTCATCCTCCCGGAAGTCCTCTATTTCTTTTAATCGGTAGACTATTTTCTATGTTACCCATTAGCAGTGATATTGCATACCGTGTAAACATTATATCACCTATAGTCAGCTCTTTAGCAGTTATGTTTCTCTTTCTGATAATTGTGAAGTTACTCAAGAGTTGGGGGAATCCCAAAACTCCTTTGCATAAACTGGCTGTATATGGAGGAGCATTTATAGGAGCAATGACATTTGCTTTTACTGATAGTCACTGGTTTAATGCGGTTGAGGCTGAGGTTTATTCATTCTCAACATTTTTAACAGCAATAGTTGTCTGGCTCATCCTCAAATGGGAAGAACATGCGGACAAACCGGGACATGAGCGTTATCTTTTGATCATTGCCTATATAGTTGGTTTGGCGTTGGGTATCCACTTACTCAATTTATTGGCGGTCTTTTTTATTGCGTTGATTATCTATTTTAAAAAGACAAAGGTTTCATCTATTCCGTGGCTAATTGCTGATTTAGTTATAGGAGTGGCAGTCATTGGGATAATCTTTTTAATTTGTTTGCAATTAGAAGTTTCTTTCTCGGTCAAGGCTATATTATCTCTCGGTTCATTCTTATTGATTTACATTTTATTATTTAAAAAATCCAAAAAATCTCGGATGAAAGAGCATGCGCGGAATGTTTTAGTAGCCGTATTAGCATCCGGAATTTTTTTAGTAATAAATAGCGGTGTTATTCGGGGTTTGCCCAAAATTGCAGATAGTTATGGAGTCTTTGCCGTTGTGGTTCTTGTTATAGCTGTTTTTGCTGTTACGATCTGGGTAATATGGAAAAAACATAACTTAATTTCTTTGGCATTAATGTTTTTAGTTCTAATACTTATAGGCTATTCTTCTTATACCACCATTTTCATTCGGAGTAGCCAGAATCCTACTATAGATGAGAATGATCCGGAAACTACACATCAGGCAGTAGCATACCTTGAGCGTGAGCAATACGGCAGACGCTCTTTTACTGATATTTTTGATAGAAAAGTTTGGAAGCCGGAAGCAGCATATAAATATAAAGGCAAAAGTGGTATGTACTACTTATGGAATTACCAGATAAAAAAAATGTATATTCGCTACTTCAACTGGCAGTTTGTCGGAAGAAATAAAGCGAATGTAAACCTATTTCAATTTATTCTTCCATTTCCATTTTTAATTGGCATATATGGTCTTTTAATTCATTTCAACAAAGATAAACATAAAGCTTTGGCAGTTCTTGCCCTATTTCTTTTTACAGGATTGATGATCGTCCTGTATTTAAATCAAGACGATCCTCAGCCGAGAGAACGAGATTATTCTTACGTTGGATCATTTTTTGTCTTCTCAATTTGGATTGGTGTAGGTGCAACTGCAATTATTAGTCATTTAGCAGAGTTAAAGAATGAGAAGCTAAGGAAACCATTAACTTACCTTGTTACTATTGCTCTCCTTATTGCACTTCCTGTGAATCTTCTGAGAGCCAACTATCACGAACATAGCCGCAAAGGTAATTATGTTGCATCAGATTACTCTTATAATATCCTCCAAACATGTGAACCAAACGGTGTAATTTTTACTAATGGCGATAATGATACTTTTCCCCTCTGGTATTTACAGGAGGTAGAAGGTATTCGTAAAGATGTGCGGGTTGTTAATTTGAGCCTATTAAATACACCATGGTACATTAAGCAGCTTCGAAATAACGAGCCAAAAATCTCAATAGGTAGATTAAGTGATGAGGATATAGACAGATTAACTGTTATTCCATGGAAAGAAAGTAAGGTCAAAGTTTCTGTTCCTCCAGGCACTGATCTTCCACCTATGGAATGGAATTTAAAACCAACTATAATGAAAAAGGGATTAAGGGTTCAGGATATTATGATCCTTCAGATACTGGAAGCCAATAGATGGAAACGACCAATCTATTTTGCTGTGACCGTCTCTCCTAGCAACAAACTCAGTATGGATCCTTATCTCCAGATGGAAGGCTTGGCATTTCGAGTACATCCAAGAAAAGTCAAAAGGATCAGTTCGGAAAAAATAGAGCACAATTTATATCATGTATACAAATATAGAAATCTCAACAATCCTGATGTTTATTTTAATGACAATATCATTAAGCTGATTGGCAATTACCGTTCCGGATTCTTTCAGTTGGCGGTTGATAGACTTTACAATAATGATAAAGAAGGGATGTTGGCAGCACTTGACTCAATGGCTGTCAGGCTGCCAGAGGAAGTGGTTCCAATAAGAAATAAAGATATCTATTTGCAGCTGGGATTGCTCTATCATGAGGGGGAAAAATATACAAAGTTAGAGGAAGGAAGAAGATTTGGGGAACTTGAGAGAAGATTAGCCAATCTTATTAATAGGGACAACGTTTCTGTTAAGGAGCTTATTAAATACTCAAGTATTTATGTTCAACAATTGCAAGATTATGAAGCAGCTCTTTCCATACTTGAAGATTTATACCCCAAAAATTATAAAAATCCAGAAGTTATAGGATTACTTGTTAAAGTGTATGAAGCAACAGAGAATTATGGTAGTGCGGTTGAAATCCTTGATGATTGGCTGAGATTTCATCCCGAAGATAAAAGTGCAGCATCTATGCGGGATCTGTACAAATCCAAGATACCGAAGCCAGGTGAAGCAGAGAAAGATACAGTAGGATAAGTATCTATATTTGAATAATTATAAATAATTGGTTGATGACTTGAATACTCACAGTCCAATTGTTTCGGTTATAATTCCACATTGTAATGGAGAAGATATTCTCAGAGATTGCCTTTCCTCTTTATATCAAACATCCAAAATGGATATAGAAGTAATTCTTGTTGATAATGCTTCAACTGACAACAGCATTTCGATGGTTAAAAAGAAGTTTCCCGAGGTAAAAGTTGTTTCCCTCCCGGAAAACCTGGGATTCGCAGGTGGTTGTAATAGAGGTATTAAAGAATCTTCTGCTCTTTATGTTCTGATACTGAATAATGATACAGTTCACAAAATGGGTTGGATTGAATATTTAGTGGAAAAGATAAAATCTCGTTCTACAATAGCGGTTGTTCAGCCTAAGTTATTATCATATCAAGATAATGACTATTTCGACTACTCCGGAGCTGCAGGTGGTGAAATTGATATATTTGGTTTCCCTTTCGCACGCGGACGGATTTTTAAAAAAATTGAGAAAGATAATGGTCAATATGATAATGTGTCAGATCGAATTTTCTGGGCTTCTGGAACAGCCTTTCTTGCAAGAAAAGAACTTCTTATAAAGGCGGGATTATTTGATGAATCATTTTTCGCTCATATGGAAGAGATAGATTTACAGTGGCGTTTGCAGCTTATGGAATATGAAATCGTAGTAGAACCAAAATCAGTTGTATGGCATCGTTCCGGATATACTCTTGGTGCTGAGTCTCCATTTAAAAAATATCTCAATCATCGGAATAGTCTGTTCATGTTTCTCACGAACTACTGTTTTATGCTGACTATTTATCTATTACCAATAAGGATTTTTCTTGATGATATTGCAATATTTTTTTCTTTAGTTCATTTTGACTTTGGTAGAATATTTGCAATATTGAAAGCACACTTTTGGATTATTACACACCCTAAAACAATTCTAAAGAAGCGTAAAAAGGTTAAATCCTTAAGAATAGAAAAGGATCAGCAAATGCTGCGTTATATTTATCCTGGTTCTATAGCTTTAAATTATTTTCTATTCGGGAAAAGGAAATATTCGGAATTTATGTAACACAAATCCTGTCCCGAAGAGATCCCGTTGGAAAAGGGATCTATTATGAGACACTCTTTTTTATGAGGGGTAACGTTAAAATCAATTTTCGTGTAATCAAATTGGTTTTCTTACCGGATAGTATCCAAAAAACATGATCTAATCTTTAAAAATCGCTTTGTATATTTTTTCGTTGTCGGGGTCCAGATCAATTAACATTTTCCGTTGTTTTTCATTTCCAAAATCTCTTAACATTTTTGCTAATTCTCTGGCGTGAACATCAAGGAAAATGTGTGTATAGCGTTCGCGTGTATTTTGTGCAAAGACATCATCCAAACATTTCAGGGCTTTGTCAATAACCTCGGAAATCTGTTTAGTTTCGTCCTGGTCAATCATGTCAACTATTGACCAATAATGGTATTTGAATAGTCTATAATCACGAATTTGTAAAATTTCATCTAATTCTTTCAGGCGCCTTTTAAAACCGTGTGGTCTTTCTGACATTTGAGCTCTCATTGCAATATCTCGAGCCTTTTCATAAGCGTTATTACCTCCAAGAGGCTCATAGGTATCAAGTTCGCCAGCTATTAGCATAAATGCATAAAAGTCTAAAGTACTGGTGAGTGAATGTGGCATATCGGTATGTACAACTGGATCATTTGTATTGTAAACGAATTTAAATGTTTTTTCAAGAAATCTCTGGTCTCCTGGCTTATTTGAGATAAATACCTGGGATGTGAATACTCTTTCAAAACCACTTGTATTCACACTTTGTGGGAAAAATCGAATACTGAATGGGATTTGAATTCCATACTTATTATCAATCCAATCATAGTTCTCGAAATATGGCGGTAATATTTGCTCTAAAGTTTTTAAATCGTTCCTCTCTTTTTCTGGCATCCGCTCATTTGAAATTTCGACATTAACATCCATAAACTGGGCTATTGCACTAGCGCTTAGAACCACTATGAAACAGAATATTAATAGTGCTCTGACGGTTTTCATATTCATTCCCCTTATTTTCTCAAAATATAATAAATTTAATAGATACTTGAAATGAGAATTAATAATTGACATCGTAGTAATTATACAAACTGTTAAAGTGATTGTTCAAGAAAATTTTAATTGAAATTGAGATTTATTCTTACTATTCTTTTAAAGAATTATCTGAGGGTTATTAATAGGAGAAAGCATGAAAAATTATTTCATTTTAAAAGTAAAATATCTTGTTCCATTTATAATTCTCTGTATTTCCTCATCACTTTTTGTTACCTCATGTTCTAATAACTACTATGAGAAACGTGTAACCGAAACTCCTAGACCCTATTGGGTAGATAATCCCACTGCTGGAATTTATATAGGTATTTCACACAAATTCCCTGATGAAGCAGATGCACGTGCCGATGCAATTAATGATGCTAAAAGACAAATTATTGAATCTCTTGGAGGTATAATCGAGAGTGAATTTGTTGATGAAATAGTAGAGTCTTCCGGTAAAATCACAACGACCGATGCTTTTACACGTTCAAGAGTTAAGGTTATTTCGAGAAATATAATTGCTGTTAAGCCTGAAAATATTTTTGTTGAGAAATGGCATAAACAGTCAGGCAGATATTCCACAACTTTATATCAGGTTTATGTAGTAGTGCCTTTTTCTGAGGTGAAGCATAAAATATTTATGAAAGAACTGGTTAATGAAACGTATAATCTTGGTAATAAAAGATATAAAGAATCAATGGATTTAGCTTTTCAAGGGCGAATATTTCTGGCGATAGATCAGCTTATGACAGTTAAGGATAACATTTCGCCTCTTTCAGATATTACCGGTCTTGCGCCATCAGATCTCAAAGAGATAAATTCTCTTAAAGAAAATATTAAAGCAATGATTGAAGAAATAAAAACCGGTGTTCGCATAGAAGGAAAGGGTGACCGTCAGCCTGCAAAGCTGGGGGCTCCTCTCGAGGAACCTTTAAAATTGTCGGTTTTCTGGCAAAAAGGAAATAAACGATTTCCCATTTCAGGTTTAAAAGTTGATTTCAAACTTATAGAAGGCAAAGCAACATTTACACCCAATTCTCTCACAGGTGAGGGAGGTGTTGCTTTTTGTGAAGTCAGGGATATTTCCTCAGCAGGAAAAATTGAGATAGAGGCAAATGTTCATTTTCCTGAAGGCTATGATATAAAACAAAGTAGATTTATTTATCACTTGCTTTCTGAGAATAAAGTAATTGTCAAAATAATCGAAACCAACTTAGAAAAACCTGTAGATATCTCATATTTGGAAAACACATTATTGCAGCAATTGACTGATAAGGGATTCACTGCTATTGAAAATGATATCTTCAGTAAAATTTCCAAGAGTCAGATTGAAACAGGCGAACCTGAATATATTGCTGAATTGGTAAATGATTTAAACGCTGATTTAGTATTGTTAGGAACAGTTTCATCTGGTCAGGTAAATAAGATTCAGGAAGGGTTTTTCTTTGCCCGTGCTCGAGGAGTTATCAGGGTTTTTAATATTGAAAAACAAAAAGTTGTGGGAAATTACATTGTAGAAGATAAAGAAGCAGGCAACTCTGAGGAAAATGCAGGCACAAAAGCAATATCCAAAGTAAGTGATCAATTAGTTCAAAAACTTCTTTCTGAAATGGGATTGTATTAAATCTGTATAAATGTATTAGCGAACTGACAGTTCGCTATGCCGATCAGGCTACTGTCCGGATTCGGCACTAAATTTTTGGTTCTGGTATGAGTTTACTCATAACAGAATTGGACCGATTAATTTCAATATCCCGGCAGGGTCGGGACTAATTTTTATAAGTTGCGTTGTAGGGTTAATCCTCTGAATAATATTCGATGCTATCCTGATAGTATCATTTCAATGATTAGAATTTACATGCTCATTTCTTATAATTTTTTCTGCTAATTTTGCTTCTGCTACTCGTACTAAAGGATAAAGTAGGATTAGGACACAAGCCATTAACGCGATTGCAATGCCTACACCCAATTGGTCGGCAAGAACCCCGACAATTGGCGAAAAAATTGCGATAAAAAGGGTTTTTAATTGCGATTCTACAGACAGTCCAGTTGCCATTAATTTACAAGGAATGGTTTCGCTTATGTAGCTAACATTCATCGGGCGACGGACATTTTGCATCATATAAAGAAAGATGAACAGTATGATTGAAATAATGGGTATTTGCCAATTGTAAAATAATCCACTCATTATTGTTACAAAAATGCCGAACAAGAAGGTAATATTGATCGCTTTTGGTAGATTTCTGAAGCGATGTGAAAAAGCAGATGCATTTTTACTTGCATACGATGTTAGATTGTATAAAAGGAAGAAAACAGCAGCGATAATTACAGCACTTCGTTGGTCGTCTTTCATAGTTAGAAGTATCGGCAGCGAGATTGCAAATGATTTTAAGATCGGCTGAAGGTAATCTTTAACCGATTTGAATAGACCATCATATAGTGAAGAGTTTAAGATTCCGCGTCGAAATTCTACTCGTTTGAAGATATGGATAAAATCTTTCCAATTAGGTCTGTTCTTTGATTTTTTTAAAGAAAATTGCAGTCCATTTAGTTCTTTGGGGTAAGACATCATAAGAAATAGTTCTATGATATAAGGTACAATAGTAGCAAGAAAAATTATTCGGTATTTGCCAGTAAAAAAAACCAGAGCTCCGGCAACCAACGAGGAAAGTGCAGAGCCTTTTTGTGACCAGCTTCGCGTATGCCCATAATATTCCGTCTTAAGATGAGAAATATTTTTAATTTTGAGGTAATCAAAGATCATTGCTTTATGTGTACCTGTACGAAAGGCTTCACCAACAGCAAAAAGAAACATTGCAATTATAAAAAGGCTATATTTTAAAGATGTATAGAAAATTATAAAAGAGAGAATGTAAGCCAGGAAGGAAGAGATCATTGAGTTTTTTCGCCCGAATAAATCTGCAATAATACCTGTTGGTAATTCCAGGACTGTAGCGGATATTTCACGAACAGAAAAGAGTACCCCAATCTGTAAGTAAGACATCCCTATTGAACGGAAGAAAAGCAATATAAATGGATCGAAGAAACGTAGATTTTTAAGAAATCCATAGGAACAAAATTTATAATACTGCAGGTCTTTAGGTATCATGAATGTATCTCATCGGTATAAAGCTGACCGCATGCGGCTGCAATGTCTACTCCTTTGCTCCTGCGAACTGTTACTATAAAGGGAGCACGGTAAACCTCTTTTATGAATTTTTCAAGCGTTTCTTCACTTGGGCACTTGTAAGTAACATGTCTATTTTCGTTGAAAGGGATGATGTTTAATTTACATGGGATAGGACTCAATAGTTTCACTAATCTGCGGGCGTCTGAATGCGAATCGTTGAAATCTGCAATGAGAATATATTCAAAAGTCACTTTTTTATGAGACTTTCGTGTATAGAACAAAGATGCCTCGAGCAGTTCTTTTATGGAATATTTTTTATTTATAGGGACAAGTTGATTCCTCTGATCATCTGTGGTTCCATTCAATGATATTGCGAGTTTAAATTTATGTTTCTCTTCAGCATATCTGTACATAGCAGTCGTTATACCACAGGTCGAGATTGTAATTTTCCTGGCTGATATTTCCTGCCCACATTCACTATTTAGAATATTTGCTGCATTTATTGTATTTTCGTAATTCAAAAACGGTTCTCCCATTCCCATAAACACAACATTTGTAATAGGCATTTTTGAGTTAGAATTTATCCACAATAATTGGTCAACTATTTCACCTGTAGTTAAATTGCGTTTAAATTTCATAAGACCCGTTGCACAATGGGGACATCTGATTGGACATCCAACTTGAGTGGATAAACAGACGGTAACTCGCTTACCTTCTATCATGTAGACTGATTCAATTAGGTTCCCATCATTTAGTTCAAATAGATATTTTATTGTCTTGTCCAATCCGGATTTGACGATTTTCTTTTCTTTTATAGTAGTCAGTATACATCCTTTTGATAATTTTTCTCTGAAGTTTTTTGAAAGGCTTGACATTTCATCAAAAGACCGAACTCCTTTTTGATACATCCACTGAAATAGCTGTTTGGCGCGAAATGGTTTTTCGCCAATCTCTTGCATCCACTGCTCGAGTTGTTCGAGAGTTAAACCTTTTAATGTTTTTATGCTGCTTATTGATTCTAACTTCAAATAGTTAAATTTTTCCTAGTTTATTGTATTTTGATTTTTTCAGATGAGTCCTGTATAGGAAGTGAATAAGAAATTGACAAAGAATTAACTTTTGACTTTGTATGAAATACCAAGCGAGACCTTTCCACTGAGTTCAATTTTTCACTTTTGAAAATATTATCAATATTTTTGAATGCTTTTGATATACGATCAAACTGGATTAATATAAAAACAATTTTATCGTTGGGCAAGTTACAAAAGACTATTTCAAAATTCATTTTTTTAAGATTAATTATCAATCCCAAATTGACATTCAAGCCATATCGAGTTATATTTAAACCCAGTTATGAATAATTTACGCAGGGGAGAATTACTTTGAAAATCATAAGAAAATTGGTCCTTTTATGGATATTTATTTTGCCATTGTCTCTAATTGCCGGAACTACAGGGAAAATCAGTGGCAGGGTAGTAGACTCTCAATCTGGTGAACCTCTAATGGGAGTAAATGTTTTTTTAGAGGGAACGTATCTTGGAGCTTCAACTGATATCAATGGTGAATATTTTATTATCAATATTCCTGCTGGTTTTTATAATCTTCGATCTGAGATGATTGGCTATACCACATACCGATTGAAAGATCTCCGGGTCATGATAGATCTCACCACACGTGTTGACATTGATCTGTCTTCTACAGTTCTCGATCTTGGTGAAGTAGTTGAAGTTGTAGCAAAACGCCCAATAGTTCAAATGGATGTCACATCCGGGCAGTCAATTATATCCGCTCGAGAATTAAAATCTATGCCTGTAGAGTCATTTACTGATGTTTTGACTACAAAAGCCGGAATAACAACAGGAGCTGGCGGTGCAATGCATATAAGAGGTGGAAGATCTTCAGAGATCGGATATCTTGTAGATGGAATTTCGGTCTCTGATCCTTCCTGGGGAGGAATGCCTGTTGGTATTGAGAATTCGATTATACAGGAGCTTAAGGTCGTAAGTGGTACTTTTAACGCGGAGTACGGTCAGGCAATGTCTGGAATAGTAAATATTGTTACAAAAGACGGGGGTAATAAATATTCTGGGGAAATCTCAACTTATATTGGTGATTGTATCAGCAATCATAATGAGATATTTATGAACATTGATGACATAAACCCCAATAGTATCACCAATTTAGAGATCAATCTGAGTGGACCTGTTCCGCTTTTTAGTAAGCGGTTAAAATTTTTTACTTCTTATAGAAATTATTGGAATGAAGGTCGTTATTACGGGAAGCGTGAACACAATACCAATGATGTAATGTTTCTTCAACCACAAACAGCTTCAACTCTTGTGAATAGTCCTTTTAGGGATGAATTAAACTTCTTCGAAGAGTTTTACGATGCCAACAACAATGAAAAGTATGATGGCGGAGAACCTTATCAAGATGTTAACGCAAATGGAGCTTATGATTTTGGAGTAGACCCTTTTACTGATTTTAACAATAATGGAATTTTAGATGGTGAATACTTTATTGACTATGACGATGACCAAGAATGGAATAGCGGCTTCTCCGGTGACAACTCTTATGTACCTATGGCATGGTATAAAAAATATTCCCTTCAGACAAAATTTAGTCTCCAGATTACACAAAAAATGAAATTTAAGTATAACATCTTGACTTCTAAAATTAATAATAAAAGCTATAATAGCACTTACCATCGGTATAAATATAATCCTGATGGGCAGCCAACAAGATATCGTTCAAACTGGACTCACATTCTGGATTTTAGCCATACATTAGGTCAAGGATTGTATTATACACTAAAATTTTCTCAATTGTATTCTACTGATGAAAATTATAAATATAAAAATTGGCAGGATAACAGGTACTATCCCGGCATACTTCTTTATGCATTGGGGCATGAGTTCTATGGTGGGGGTGTTTATCCCGAATACACATGCAGGAAAAATATATCTAATATTATTGACTTCGACCTAACATGGCAAAAGAATAAGATACACCAGATTAAAACCGGTATAGAAGCAAAATTCCATACAATGAAATATAGATATTATTCGGTAATTATAGATGAAGCCACTAACTGGAATCCAACAATTTACTCTCCGGATAAAAGTACTACTCACAATACCTATGTTCGTAATCCTTACGAATTGGCATATTATATTCAGGATAAAATTGAACTTAAGGATATGATAATAAATATTGGTGTACGCTTTGACTACTTTAGTGCAAATTACAATGTTCCGGTGGATTTAAGAGACACACTATTAATTGCTGAAAATCGGTTAAGCATTAATGACCTGGAAGTGAAAAAGGTTGATGATAAGTTTCAATGGAGTCCTAGACTTGGTATTTCATATCCAATAACTGACATGGGAAACATACATTTTTCTTATGGACACTTTTTTCAAATTCCGTCCTATGCATATCTTTACTCGAATCCGGAGTTTGAAATTATTTCTGGATCATTTAATAGCAGAATAGGTAACGCCAATCTAAACCCGCAAAAAACAGTGAAGTACGAGATAGGTTTTACACAAGGATTAACAACGAATCTCAGGCTGGATGTTACCGGTTACTATAATGATATTAAAAATCTGTTAAGTAGTTCTATTCATGAGTTATATAGTGCAGGCGATAAATATACTCGCTATACCAATCAAGATTATGGTAATGTTAAAGGTGTAACTATATCTTTGGAACAGAGAAAAATTGGTTTAGTGGGAGCTGCATTGGATTATACATTTCAGGTTGCTAGAGGTAATGCCTCCGATCCAAATGCTGTATTTTATGATAATCAGACGCAGCCTCCCCGTGAAAGTGAAAAGAAGGTTGTTCCACTCGATTGGGATCAGACGCACTCATTAAACATTAATGTGATGGTAGGTCCGAAAGATTGGACTCTATCGCTGATAGGAAGACTTTATTCAGGACTGCCATATACCCCACAATTTCAGGGCTATCGTTTAGACAAAGAAAATAGTGAGAGAAAGCCAGGACAGATGACCTGGGATCTCTATGGGAATAAGATTTTTAAAGTTGGAAATATTCGATTGTCTGCTTTTATTAAAATCTATAATCTTTTTGATAAACTTAATGAAAGATATGTGTTTAACGATACCGGACGTGCCACATATTCACTTACACCTAATTATACTCCAGATCACGGGGACGAATATGGACGTCATCATCTCTCGGATTATTTAAATTATTCATGGTATTACAAGATGCCGAGAGAGGTACGCGTCGGTTTTTCAATTGGATTTTGATGGAAATTTCAGGTGATAGATTGAAAAATAGAGAATCTGATTTTAAAGAAGTTAGTTTTTACCAGCTCAATTAGGTGAGATTAAAATTGGAAACTGTGAACAAGAATTTATTTGTTACGATGTTAATACAAAGAGGAGATTACATGAATAGAAAGATAGCTCTATTTCCTTTTATCTTAATAATTTTACTTTATTCAATCACATTAAATGCTAAAGAAGTACAATACTTTGTTCATCCTAAAACAGGGCGAATGATTAAAAAGCCTGATAAGGGTTCATCGATTGCAGAGTGGAAAGAGTATCACGATTTCGAAAGATGCCTGTATAAAACAGTCGGTAGAATAGATAGAGCTTCCGGTATTCACAAAGGAAATCGGGTAAGAACTCTTTTTTACAATTATGGTACAATTGGGAAACCCAATACTGAACCGTCCCTCGAATGGCCCATAGGCAGCAATGAAGGGTATGGCTTTGAATTCGGTATTATGGTTGGGGCAAAAGTTCGGACAGCCAGCGGAACATGGAAATATATTTTGTCAGAATCTCTTGATGATGGAGATAGATCTCCTGGTGGTGCTTCCTGGGGCTGGGAACCACTACAAGGTTACCAAGACCCCAGTCGCTCTGATATTGCAATGAGTACGGCTCCAGATATTAATCATGATGGTAAACCTGATTCCTGGCCTGCATCTTGGTGGGACGACTATTTTAAAGACCATATCTGGCCTGGTGAATACGGTTATGGTATTACTACTGCTGATGAAGAGAGTTACTGGGTAATGGACGATTATTATAATAAAGAATTCAACCGCACATTTTTCAACTATCCTTCTGAAGAAGAGGATCTTGCGGATAATGGTCAAATAGATGAGATTTATCACTCTGACATTAAAGATAACTATTATTACCCGGATACAAGTGATTTTGAACGAGGTGGTCTTGGGCTTGAATCTCTATGCCGCGGATACCAGTGGGCACATACTTTAGCACAGGACTGTATTTTCTTTATTTATGAAATAACGAATGTTGGAACAGAGGATCTTAGTGAAACAGTATTTGGAATGTTTGGTGATCCTCACGTGGGAGGCGCTAACGATTATTCTGATGATGATGCTTTCTATGATACAAAAATAGATATGGTTTATGCGTGGGATCATGATTCCCGTGGTGATGGTGGGTTTCGACCGGGATATTTTGGCTATAAATTTCTCGAAAGTCCCGGTGAACCATACGATGGAATAGATAATGATGAAGATGGAATGATTGATGAATCTATGCAAGATGGTATTGATAATGATGGTGACTGGATGTCTTTTGATGATTATAATGGAAATAGCATTTGGGATGAAGATGAAGATTTAAATGATGATTTGGGTACAGACGGTGTTGGACCAAAGGATGCTAACTATCCAGGACCTGATCTCAACGGTACGCAGGGTAATGGAATACCAGATCTTGGTGAGCCGAATTTTGATGAGACAGACCTTGATGAAGCAGATCAAATTGGACTTACTGCATTTAGTGTTGTCACTTATGGTGAATTACATCCCAGTCAAGATGAAACATTCTATAATCTGATGACTTCAGAGATTGTAGATTCACTTTTCCAGCAGACAGCTGATAATGTATTTTTATATTCTTCCGGAACGATAAATCTCAGACCAGCTGATACCCGTCGTTTTTCCATAGCCCTGCTATTTGGTTATGATAAGAATGATCTGTACCATTCTGCAGGCATTGTCCAGCAAATCTACAATGCAGGTTATAGATTTGTAAAGGCGCCTGAAAAGCCTAAACTCTCCGCTTTTGCAGGAGATGGTTATGTCACTCTTTATTGGGATACTCGTTCTGAATATTCCCGTGATCCTGTTTATGGATTTGACTTTGAGGGATATGCAGTTTATAGATCATCAGATTTCGGTTTCAATGACCCATTTGTAATTACAGATTCACAAGGCAATCCAAAATTATGGAAACCGATCGCACAATTTGATCTTGTTAATGAATATGAAGGTCCTCATCCTGTTGAGCAGATTAATGGAGTTCATTATTACATGGGGGATAATACAGGACTTGCTCACTCGTTCAAAGATACGACAGTTGTAAATGGAGTGACATATTACTATGCTGTTGTCGCTTACGATACAGGTTCTGTAAAGAATAATGTGCCACCAACTGAATGTACAAAAAATATAGAAAGAACTATCACGGGTGAAATAAGACCGGATATAAATACAGTCATGGTTACGCCTCAAGCTCCATCCGCAGGTTATCAGCCTCCGGAATTTTCGCTGTCTGACGAGAACACGAATTTTGGCGGTACAGGAAAGATATCTATTTCTATTATAAATCCTACTGAAGTTGTAGATGACCAGATATATGAAATACGTTTTACCGATGAGTCTATGGATTCTGTCGATAATGATAACGATGGATTACTTGATTCTCTTGATTTTGATGAGTTAACAATGAATACTGTCTACTATGATCTGGTGAATATTACCAATCCAGATAATCCTATTGTACTATATACCCAGTCTAAATACCTGAATGGTGAAGATCACAACCCATATATTAATGGATTGAAGGTAAGAGTGTGGAATGATGGGATAAAAATAGATGAGAGTAATACAGGTTGGATAGCAGGAGACTGTAATTACGATATTTCTGTTTCAGTATATTCGGCGGGAGCTGGCGGAGTTGCTTATCCTGCTGATTATGAGCTTACTATTCTCGATACAATTATTGGGAAATCATATAATAATAAAGATGTTAATTTCAGTTTTATAAATCTTACAACGGGTGATACAGCAGTATTTGTTTATTTTTCTAAATCGAAAGGAGGTCGTCTACAATCTGATGAAAGAATTCTCCCAATCATATTTGCCGGTTTAGCGTATAAAGGTACATGGGATATTAAAATTAAAGCACCTATTAAAAAAATACAGGAAATATTTCAGGACAACACTGGCACATTATGGTTCGGTGCAGATGAAACTACTGATAGAGGGTTAGCAAGATATGCTAAGAATAAGTGGACAACCTATAGCAGCCCGGATATTCAGGGTAATAAAGTAACATCATTTACTGAAGGGATGGGACAGGTTTATATAGGGACTGAAACGGGATTAAACTATTGGAATGGATATGAAATGCTTGATGTTAATGATGTATATCTTGCAGATATCAAAATAAGAACAATGATTACAGACAAATATGGATCCATTTGGATAGGTACTGCCGGGGGAATAACTATTTTTGAACAAGAGAAACAACCGTATAATATAATTAGCGGTGTTGATAGTATTCCTTCAAATGATATCTATTCTATGTTCTATGATTCACAAAATCGGATCTGGATAGGTACTGATAAGGGAGTAACTATCGTTGACAATGGTAATTGGACTCCTTATAATGATATAGGCTTAAATAGTACAAAAGTTATTTCCTTTACAGAATGGAATGGAAAAATCTGGGCTGGTACAAGTAAGGGGCTCTCCTATTTCAGTGAAAATACCTGGAACGCTGTACAATCTGAATCACTGCCTGATAAGGAAATCCTTGATATCATTCCGTACGATGATACTCTTTATATTGCTTTGAAGGGTATAGCAGTGGAAAATGGACTTTACAAAAGTTCAGATGGTTTTAATTTTACTCAATTAACGTTGGAAACCGGGGAGCTTACTGATAATGAAGTTTCTGCTCTCTATGTTGATAACCTGAATCGTTTAATCATTGGGAATAAAAACGGAATTGATATCTATAGCAAGGATGATGGTTGGAGTAGTTACAATCCTCAACCGGGTGATATTTTTCGTGTTAGCACTAAAAAACCTTTTTCACATTTGGATGTATATCAGTTTACAACAACTGCTGCAAAAATAGGGAAGGAAAAAGCGAAAGATGATCTTGATAAAATAGCTGTTGTGCCCAATCCTTATGTTGCCACTGCGATATGGGAGTCTAAACCGGATTTTGTAGTAGGGAGAGGGGAGCGAAAAATATATTTTATAAATTTGCCAAATAGAGGTACTATTCGGATATATACACTTAATGGCGAACTAGTTAAAAAGATTCCAATAGAAAACAACATCTTTAATGGCGCTATTTCATGGAATCTTATGAATGAGGATAACCTTGAAATAGCATATGGAATTTATATATATCATGTGGATGCTGGCGATTATGGCAAAAAAATCGGTAAGTTTGCAATCGTTAAATAAATTAAAAATGAAATAACTATAGGTTTATAATATGAAAACTTTTATTAGAGTCATTACTTTTTGCGCTATTTTTATTTTAATTTCAATAGAGATTTCAGCTCAATCAAAGGTTGGAACAACCGGCGCACAGTTTCTCAAGATAGGAGTTGGACCACGTGCTTCATCTTTGGGTAATGCTTTTGTAGCTTTGGCGGACGATGCAACTGCTCTTTACTGGAATCCCGCCGGTATTTCAAGGATTAATATGAATTCTGTTTATGTCAATCATACGGAATGGCTTGCAGGTATTTCTCATAATTATGGCGCTGTGATAATCTCCCTACCCGGATATGGTACCGTTGGAGCTAGCTTTACTTCACTGAATATGGAAGAGATGAAGGTAAGGACGGAAGAGCAGCCAGATGGGACGGGAGAGTGGTTCGATGCAAGTGGCATTGCAATGTGCTGTTCTTATGCTCGTAATTTAACTGACCGTTTTTCAATAGGGTTTAATGCTAAATATATAAGAGAACAAATTTGGCACATGAGCGCAAATTCTTTTGCTATTGATGTAGGGACATTATTTCGTACTCGTTTTAAAGATATGAAAATAGGTATGTGCATTTCAAACTTTGGTGGAAATATGCAGCTTAAAGGAAGAGATGCTCTTATAAATTATGATGCAGATCCATATGTCTCTGGAAATAATGATAATATTAATGCTCATCTTGATACCGAAGGGTGGTCCTTACCACTTATATTCCGTGTTGGAGTTGCTCTTGATGTAATTAATAATCCATTTATGCGAGTTACTACTGCAATTGATGCTATACACCCGAATGACGTTGATGAGTATTTGAACATTGGAACCGAGGTTGTATGGAATGAAATGATTGCTCTAAGGGCAGGTATTAGACATTTGGGGAATGATATTTTTTCCGGTAAAACAATTAAATTTTTAGGAAGTGGGAATTTTACATTAGGTGCAGGATTAAATTATCCTCTTTACAATACGCTAAAAATAGGAGTTGATTGGGCATTTGCTGACTATGGTAGGCTCGAAAAAACCCAGCGCTTTTCTTTATCAATAATCTTTTAATATAGTTAATCCTAAATGAGAATATCTTTTTTTATTTTTCCGCTAATTTGGTTATCAATAGCTACAGGACAGGTTTACGAATTAGCAACCGAATATAAAACTGTCCCTGAACTTCACAATATATTAGTTGAGCCTGATTCAGCTAATCTAATTCCAGGCTGTTATATATATTCGCATAGTTTTAAGAAAGTTGAAAAAAATGAAGAGGCTATAGCATGCTGGAATAACGCCAGTAATGTAGTTATCTCGCCTGATTGCAAATATTTAGGATTGATATCACTACTTGATAAACCCAAGAATCCTACTGAAAAGCAGGAGTTCACATTTAATGCTTTTAATGCTATAGGTGAGAAGATTTGCTCTATTAAAAGTTCTTTTATAAATGACGATGGAATTCCACAATTTGTTTTTTCTGAATCTAAAAATGTGTTGGTCATGGTTTCCCCATTTGGTGATCATATCAAGTTTTATAATAATAAAGGAAAAATGATTAGGGAGAAATTCCTTTTTTCCGGTATGAGACATAGCTATAGAGATCCCAAAGAAGTTTTTAGTAATGATGGAAATTACTTCCTTTTGAATATAACTAAAAAAATTGATACATCTGATAAATTGCAACCTGACCTCTTTATGTTGTCTTCAATTGGAGAACAGATTTGGACTTATCAACTGCCTCTACACCATGCGGAAACTATAGGAATCTCTGATCATGGTAAATATTCAATCGTTTCCGGTCCACCATCTTTACCAGAGTCGCCTCAGCCTGAATTTCAAACTGTACTTTTAAACAGCGAAGGAAAATTAATTGAGATATATCCCTTTAATTTTAAATATTATGATTTTGATGATAATGAGTCATGGCTTTTATTAGCAGATGAATATATTCTCAGACTTATTCGTCTTTCTGATGGGAGTGTTTATTTTTCAAAGGCTTTAGGTCGTGATAGAACAGTAATTTCTGATATCGCAATTTTATCTAATGGAGAAATCGCTATTACTGTCGGAGTTGAATCCTATAAAGATGATCATGTTATATACAATCGTCCTGAAATAACTGTTTATTCTTATGAGGGTAATATTCTATTTCATCGTAGGTTTGATGGAGACTATACATGTTATGGAAAAATTCTTGTCTCTAAAAGCGGGAGTCAGATGGGCATTACACTACAAAACAGATTTGTAACTTTCCAAAAAGTTAAATAAGTGAAGTTTTATTTAAGCTATTTCTTAATTGAGGGTACCAATCACAGTTAAATTTAGTGAGGGATTAAAGAAATTCAATTATTTACCAATTGTTGCTGTTCATTTGTTACTATTCCGTTCAAATTTGCTGATTATCAATATCTAGACTCAAAACCTCTTGAAGCAGTTTATTACAAACGCTTTTAGGAGCAATCATTAGTTATTTAACCTCAAACATACATTACAAAAATTAACAGGAGTATTTAGATATGCTGAATTATATCTGGCTTGCACTCATGGTGATTGCCTTAATTGTCGGTGCAATTAATGGACGTATTGAGGCGGTAACAAAAGCTGCGATGGATTATGCTGCTACTGCCGTGGATATTGCATTGGGACTTATTGGGATTATGGCTCTCTGGTTGGGTATCATGAAAATTGCCGAGAAAGGCGGAATTATCAAGATGTTATCGCGTGTCATACGCCCGGTTGCAAAATTCCTATTCCCAAATATTCCATCTGACCATCCTGCAATTGGAACAATGTTAATGAATATTATTGCAAATTGGCTTGGACTCGGAAATGCAGCTACCCCCCTTGGCTTAAAGGCAATGGATGACCTTCAGAGCTTAAACAAATCGAAAGATACCGCTACAAATGCAATGGTTGTTTTTCTTGCACTTAATACTGCCAGTATAACTATTATTCCAATGACAGTTATTGCTGTGCGGGCAAAACTTGGTTCGGCAAATCCTTTTGAGATTATAAGCACCGCCGTTTTTGCATCTACTTGTGCTACTATCGCAGCAGTAATAGCCGCTAAGCTTTTGCAAAAGCTTCCGGGGATTCGAAAATCAGATCCCAATCGTATTGATACTGAAAAAGAGGAAGGAGAAAAAAATGCTTGATTCACTTTCTACCTCAGTTGTAATTGATACGATAAGTCAGGTGGCGCAATCAACTTCTTCCGAGTCCCTTTTTGTAATTATAATGAAGGGGTTCTCAAATTATGCTATACCTTTCTTACTCCTTATTATACCTATTCTTGGATTTGCAAAAAAAGTAAAAGTTTATGAAGCCTTTGTAGAGGGTGCCAAAGATGGTTTTACCGTTGCGATAAAAATCATTCCGTTCCTTGTGGCAATTTTAGTGGCGATTGGAATGTTTCGTGCATCGGGTGCAATGGATTACTTTGTATATTTGCTTTCGCCGATAACAAATCTTATTGGTATGCCAGCGGAAACGCTTCCGGTTGCTCTTATGCGACCGTTATCCGGTAGCGGGACCTTAGGAATCGTGACAGAACTTATGAATGAGCATGGACCGGATTCGTTTATAGGTCGCCTTTCTTCCACAATGTTCGGAAGTACTGAGACAACATTTTATGTGCTTGCAGTATATTTCGGCGCAGTTGGTATAAAAAAATCTCGCCATGCTGTGGCTGCTGGTTTGATTGGAGATGTTGTAGGACTTCTAATGGCGGTATTTATTTGCCGTATTGTATTTGGATAGACGGCATGAATTTTTATAGGGTTCTTTGTTATTTTTTTAGAGAGTTATAAAATAGAACTTTAGTGTTTTTTGAATATTCATGATTCTTTTATTGTTGTTATTATCATCTAATATTTTTAAATATGCGTGGTTTTTTAAAACAGCAACCACATTTTTGGGAATAAAAAAGTGGGGGAGTTAAATGAAGCGCTTACTATCACTTGGGCTGATAACCATTTTTTTTAGTAGTTCAATCACTTATGCTGGAATTTCAGGTAAAATCTCTGGCAGTGTGATTGATTCACAGACGCAAATGCCCATGATTGGTGCAAATGTTGTCATCGAGGGTACTACATTAGGTGCAGCTACAGACGCAAACGGCAATTTTGTAATTATCAATATCCCACCAGGAACTTATGATTTAAAAATAACTATGATTGGCTATGAGGCTGTTGTTGTTAAGGGTATTCGTGTAAAAATTGATCTAACCTCTAAAGTTCAGGTTAAAATGATATCAGCTGCGCTTAACTTGGGTGAAGTAGTGGTTACTGCAGAGCGACCTTTAATTCAGATGGATGTTACTTCTTCACAGGCAATTATCGGGAGTGAGGAAATAGAAGAAATGCCGGTTGAGGAATTTGAACAAATTGTAAAGTTACAGGCTGGAGTGGTTGAAGGTAGCGGAGGCGAAATTCATATCAGAGGAGGGCGATCCAGAGAGATTGTTTATCTCATTGATGGTATTTCAGTTACCGACCCTTATAATAATAGTATGGGCGTTGAGATAGAAAATAACGCCATCCAGGAGCTTCAGGTCATTAGTGGTACATTCAATGCTGAGTATGGACAAGCGATGTCAGGTATAATTAATATTGTTACAAAGGAGGGTAGTTTTAGCAAATACTCAGGTAAAATCTCTGTCTATGTGGGTGATTACTATACTAAGGATACCGACATATATTATCGAGGAGATAAAATTCGTGTTAATAATCTTACTGATATTAAGGGAAGTATTAGCGGTCCCGTTCCCTTTTTCATGAATGTAGCATCGTTTTTTATATCCGGTAGGAAGAATAAGGATTTAGGTTATTACTGGGGTAAAAGATTGTATAATCCTGACACATTTGTACAGGATTCAACACATATCGAATGGTTTCTGGATTTTACTAATTTGGGTGACGGTAAATATGTTCCTATGAATCCGTCAGATCAGGTTTCGCTGCAAGGGAAATTGTCATTGAGGTTAACACACTCGATTAAATTAACACTAAGTGGTCAGGGAAGTAATACCTGGTACCAAACTTACAGCCACGTCTATATTTATAATCCTGATGGAAGACCCAATATGTATAGCAATAACCGTAATGGAATTTTTACATTTAATCACACACTATCCTCACGAACTTACTATTCATTAAAATATTCCTACACTGAAAATAAGTATAAGCAGTATGTCTATGAAGACCCTGAGGATTCAACTAAATATAATACCGATCCTCTTGTTTTTAACCTTTTTTCAGGATATAAGTTCTATTTGAGCGGAATGTCTATGAGACATTTTTATAGGACTTCAATATTCAGAACTGTAAAATTTGATTATAACAGCCAAGTTAGCTTAAGTCACCTGTTGAGATTTGGTTTTGAATATAAGAATACATCACTTGACCGTCTTGATTATAACGTTCAAGTGAACAAGGAAACAAATTGGATACCTAAAATACCAAAATATGATCCTGGAGATCCTTCTACAGAGATTTACAGATCAAGTGTAAATTACGATAAATCCTACAACAATCCATACGATTGGGCTGTCTATTTACAGGACAAGATGGAATTTCAGGATATGATTGTTAATGCAGGACTACGCTATGAATACTTTAATGCGAATGGAAAAGTGTTAGCAGACCCGAGAGACCCGAATCCGTATTCTCCAATTTATCCAACTAATAGATTCCATGACGATAACGGGGACGGTATACAGGATCCCGGTGAGTTAGACAAAACTGATGAAGAACGGCTTGCTTATTGGTTTAAAAAATCCAAACCCAAGACCCAGATTAGCCCCAGGGTCGGAATTGCTTATCCTATAACGGATAAGGGCGTAATTCATTTTTCTTATGGACACTTTTTGCAAATGCCACCACTTTCATACATGTATTTGAACCCTGATTTTGAGGTGGGTCCGGGATACTCTTCTACAATCGGAAATTCGGATCTCGAACCCCAGCGTACCGTTCAATATGAAATTGGATTACAGCAGCAAATAGGTTCTGACATTGCTTTTGATGTCACAGGATTTTATAAAGATGTAAGAAATCTCACAAGCGCTGAAGTAATAGAGACTTATGAAGCCGGTAAATTTTACTCTAAGTACATCAATTATGATTTTGGTAATACAAAGGGGATAACACTTTCCTTGACAAAACGTAGAACAGGATTGATATCAGCTTCGGTTGATTATACATTCAGTATTGCTGAAGGTAATGCTTCTGATCCAAATCAGACTTTCTGGGATACGCAATCTGGTGCTGAGCCTCAGAAGCAGCTTATTTTTCTTAATTGGGACCAGAGACATACACTGAATGCAACTATTTCTATTTCTCAAACTCGCTCCTGGGGAATCAGTTTCTTGGGATATTATGGCAGTGGTTTACCTTATACACCATCGAATGTATCAGGGGACCCTGAGACGTTTAAGAACAGTGCACGAAAACCTCCACAATATAATGTTGATATGAGAGTTTTTAAGAAGTTTAATATAGGACGGAATAAAATTTCCCTTTTGTGTAATGTATATAATTTATTTGATCAGAGGAATATGAGGTATGTGTTTGCAAGAACAGGTCGTGCAGATTATAATATTAGAGAGGGTCAGTTGACCGATGTTGGATATGATGTACGACCTGATTATTATACCTCACCTCGTTTGATAAAGATTGGTGCTGAGATAGAATTATAATGGAGAAGTAAGAGTTATGATTAAGATAAAGAAAAACTGGATTACATTTCTTTTATTAGTTATTACTATACCTGTAATAATATTCGCTGCTGATGGGAAACCTGATACACAGATAAAAAAATGGTGGTTTAGTAAAAACACAGGGACTGTAGGAGCTGTCGATAGAAAATCTGGAATTATGGATGGAAACTTAATATTAACTTTATTTTACAATTTCGGTGGTATAGGGAACTGGGGAATTGCAGGGAGACTTAATTCCGGTATCTATCCGAAAGGTTCTGGAAGAAGTTATTTTGCGGAATTTACACCTATAATCGGTGCTGAGTGTTATAATGTCCATGGTGGAAATCCAATCCATATTTTTAGTGATGGTATTGTTGTGGATTCGAGAAATCAGATGGATAAGGATGAAAATAACAAGCAACTTGGGTTTGATCCTCTACCCGGATATGCAAACCCACTTCAAGACAAAATTGCAATGAGCGATGATCCTGAATCATGGCCGTCAAGTTGGCCTGACAGAGATGATTCATGGAGTGGTTATTGGAATGGACAATACGGGAAATATGTAAGAGGAGACCTCGAGACCTATTTTGCAATGAGTGACTTTGGGAATGACGAATTTCCCTTCTATCCAATGAATCATCCTGATTATAACCATAAGATAGGTGATCTGATAGTACTAAACGCATCAATAGAATCTATGTCTCTTGTTAGTTCAGATTATATATTTGATCCGGATAAAATCAGGGTCTATGGAGATAAAGATGTACTGAAGGTTTATAATGGAAACAAAGAAAAAAATGCTGACTTTTATGAAATAGTGGGCATTGGGGATTTGAATTCGGAAGGACTGTCAAATACTCTGTTATTAAAAGGTTCATTTGAAACGAGTTCTGTAAGAAATCAGGATGATGTAGAATATTCAATAATGAGAGGAAATAAGAGGGGATTAGGCTTTCAGGTTGATGTTAGAGGTTACCAATGGACTCATCCTGCCGCTGAGGATTTAATTATATGGACTTATTGGATTACCAATGTTAGCGACTATAGCTACGAAAAAACTATGTTTTCAATATATGGTGACGCTGATGTTGGGGATGATGGTGATCAACATGATGACTGTGCATGGTTTGATCGAAAAAACTCTATTGTTTACCAGTGGGATAGAGACATGTGGAGTAATGTTAAAGGCGGATTTAAGCCGG
>JADHYC010000061.1 GCA_016782645.1 Fidelibacterota bacterium
ATGTGATAAATCATTAGAAAATCTAAAAGAATTTCTATTTCGAGATATCTATAGTTGTTAAGATTCAAAGTTCAATGATTTGATAAATGATCAAAAATTAAGGGATATTGGAATAGTTACTGATAAAGGTAAATTCAGAGATTCAAATGGTTTTTTTGCAGGCGGTTCGGAATTTTCGGAATCAAATGTTCTTGTAGGGCGAAGTAAAAGACTTATAGAGTTGAAAAAAAATTACAATAACGTATCCAACCAGCAAAATGAGCTGAAAATTAAGTTAAATGAAATTCAGAAGATAATTAAAACTTCTGTTACAGCTCGGAAAGAGATTAAAAATAATATCAGATTAATTGAGGAAAAAATAAGGTTTCATGTAGATAGCTTGCGTGAAAATGAGCAGAAAATTATTCAATGTGGGAGTATTCAGAAAACACTAAATGAAAACAAAATTGCCTTAAAAGTAGCGCTTGATAATTTTAACAAGAAATTGCAAAAAGAAATTCCTGAGAAAAATGTTGTAGGAAGTAAAATATCAAAATTTGATAGCGATATTGAGAAAAAGAGGAAAGAATCTGATGGAATCAAATCCAATCTAGATGAGATAAGTCGTAAACTCCAGAATGAAAGGGTAGAATTGATCAATCTGGAAAATAGATATAAAAATATCATTGGTAGTCAGGAGATAATAAGGAGGTCGATAAGTGATCTCAATGGGAAGCGGGATTATTCAATTCAAGATAGAGATAGAAATGAGCGTTTGAAATCGGATATTAACAGGAAGATAGAATTAAACAATATTGAAATTGGGAAAGTAAATAATAGAGTCCTTATTGAAGAAAGAAAAGTGGACGAGTTAAAAAGCGAATATCATGATATTCGAGGTGAGATACAACTGATTAATGATGATTTATTTAATTTACGTCACGGAAAAGAACAACTATTAGAAAAATTAAAAACACTTGAATTAGAAAGTTCAAAATATTCCGCTTCGGAAAGTGAAATTCGTTCTGTATTATTAGAAAAGTATGATAGTACAATTTCAGATAGTCTATCAGAAGAGCTTCCACGAGAGGAAGAAGCACAGCGAGCTGTAAATAGATACAGGAAAAATCTCGAAATGATAGGTATGGTCAATATGGCAGTTAAGAATGAGTATGAGGAGGAAGCGTCCAGACTTTCATTTCTTGTAGAGCAGAAAGAAGACCTTGTAGAATCTGAAAAAGGATTAAAAGAGGTAATTGTCCGGATTGATAATATTGCTCGTGAGCAATATCTGGAAATTTTTATGAAGATTAGAAGTAATTTTCAATCGACGTTTGCGATTTTTTTCGATGGTGGTGAAGCGGATATTAAATTAGTGGGGGATTCTGATCCTCTGGAGTCTAAAATCGAGATTTGGGCATGTCCAAGCGGGAAAAAGATGCGGTCCCTGAAAATGCTTTCAGCAGGTGAAAAAGCTCTTACGGCAATCGCTCTTCTTTTTGCCATATATCAAGTTAAACCGAGTCCTTTTTGTATTTTGGATGAGGTTGATGCTCCATTAGATGATGAGAACACCAGGCGTTTTACTAATGTTATTAAAACTTTTGCTCAAAAAACTCAATTTATCATTATTACTCATAATAAATTGACAATGAGTATTGCTGATACATTGTATGGTGTGACAATGGCTGAAAAAGGGGTATCACAAATTGTGTCTGTAAAATTGGAGTGAAAAATGAAGTGTAATAAGTTATTTCTCTCTTTCTGTTGTGGTGTTTTACTAAGTATGAATCAAATCTTTGCGGTAGAATTTGATGTTGATTTTGCAGCTTTTCGTAGTGCTGACGAAATTGATATAGTTGAAGTATACCTTTTAATTCCGAGGAATATTTTCAAATTCACTCCATCTGAAGATAAGTATAAGTCAAATGTGCTAATTAGAGTTGCTTTAGTTCAGAATGATACAGTTGTAGTTATGGATGAGTGGACATTTGTTGATGTATTATCCGATACTTTAGAAGATATTAGCCGCCAAAGGATTCCGGAAATTACAAGTTTGCAAGCACAAGCCGGTAAATATGATCTAGTGGTGTTTATTGCAGATTTAGTCAGTAGAAAGCAATATAAGAAGGAAAAACATATTGTACTTCCAAAGTATTCGAATTCGGAGCTCCAACTAAGCGATATTCATCTTGCTTCTCAGTTGAAAAAAACTCAACAGAAGCATAAGTTCAGTAAATATTTTGGCTATGATATGATTCCAATTGCTAGCTCCATTTTTGGTGTCCAGAATCCAATGGTTTATGCTTTTTGTGAAGTTTATAATTTTAAATATAACGAAAATTCACCTGGAATTTATAAAGTACACTATTCTATTACAGATTTAAATGGAAATGAGGTCAAAGCACTTGATTGGATAACGAGAAATAAACCCGGTAATTCTTCTGTTGAAGTTAATGGAATAAATATAGTATCTTTATCTTCCGGTTTGTACAATTTTAAAATAGATATTGTAGATGATGAGTCTGGCGAAAAGGCTTCTGCTACTAAACGTTTCTATGTATTAAAAGAATCTAGTATGGAAAAGTTTATGCAAATGAAGGAAGTGTCTTATCTCTCTGAGTTATCTGAAAAGGAATTAGATGAAAAATGGGGTCCAATGAAATACATTGCTACTGAAGTTGAAAAGAGGCGGTATAAGAAATCTGATATCGAAGGTAAGAGGCAAATAATAGCTCATTTCTGGGATAAACGTGATAGTGATTTTACAACCGAAGTAAATGAGGCAAAAGAAGAATTCGACCAGAAATTGGCGTATGTAAATGAGAATTTTCAGACTACATATAATAAAGGATGGGCAACAGATATGGGCAGAGTATTGATTATTTATGGAATTCCATCTGAGATTGAAAGATTTCCCAGTTCCCTTGAAAAAAAACCGTATCAGATTTGGTATTATTACGAAGTTGAAGGTGGTGTTGAATTTATTTTTATTGATAAAACCGGTTTTGGGATGATGGAACTTGTTCATTCAACTGCACGAAATGAGTTACAGGATTATAATTGGCAGAGATGGATTATGCCTTCTTCATCTCAGCAACCTTTTTCTTATTGATGAGTCTACTTATCCCAGCGGGAATGAGCCGATCACAAAGTTTTAGATTGATATGAAAGATGTAACAATCGGGATCGATTTAGGTGGAACAAAAGTAAGTATTGGGCTTGTATCAAATTATGAAGTATTGAATGAGCCGGAGCGTTTTCTTATTGCTGAATGTCAAAATGCAGATGCTCTTGTGTCTCACATTAAAAAATCTTTACAGAAAATAATTGAAGAAAGTGGCTTAAGATGGTCTGACATTTCGCATATAGGTATTGGCTCTCCCGGTCCTCTTGATTATAAAACTGGTATAATTCTTGAGACTCCCAATCTGATAATGGTGAGAAATTATCCCCTTGGCCCAAAATTGGAGGAAGCAATAGGCATAAAAACTTTTGTTAATAATGATGCAAATTGTTTTACTCTTGGTGAGCAGAAAGCTGGCGTAGCAAAAAATATGGATTACGTTCTCGGAGTAACTTTAGGAACTGGATTCGGTTTAGGTTTTGTTTACAATGGGAAAATTTTTAACGGCGCTACAGGTACAGCCCTTGAATTTGCTTTGACACCTTACAAAGACGGTGTTTTTGAGGATTATATTTCAGGAAGAGGAATTTCTA
The DNA here is from genome assembly GCA_016782645.1 of Fidelibacterota bacterium. GTDB lineage: Bacteria > Fidelibacterota > UBA2242 > UBA2242 > UBA2242 > BS750m-G69. The sequence continues at coordinate 3,700 of JADHYC010000061.1, forward strand.
GAATTTATAAAAATCTATCTGGCGAACAGGTAGAACCTATCGAAGTTTCCAAACTTGCAGAAAAAAGTGACGCAACTGCCCTTGAAGCCTGGTGTGAATTTGGTCAACACTTTGCACAAGCATTAATCTGTCTCGTAAATGTTCTTGACCCGGATATTATTGTTATAGGTGGTTCTGTGGTAAAAGGATTTCGATTTTTTCGTGATACACTAATAAAGGATTTATTAAGTGGGATTCATGAAGGACCGAGAAATAATATTAAAGTCGAACCAAGTAAATTGGGTGAGTTGGCAGCGATTATAGGCGCATCCAGCCTCTCTTAATTGATTATTGACTATTGATCATTGATTATTGAAAATCGACAATAGAAAATAATAAATAAAAAATGCTTCTTAAAGATTTAATTAACGGTTTATCATCGCTTATATTTCCACCGGTATGTAAATCCTGTAATAAACGCATTGATTCCAATATAGATATAATATGTAACGAATGTTGGAATAGACTTGTACGTGTTGATAAGGAGATTTTTTTACAAAAGGAAATTCCTGAAAATATTAACAAAGTGTATGCTATTTTTCAATTTGATGACCTCTTTCAAAAAATTATTCATGCTTTAAAATATCAGGGTAATAGTTCAATAGGAGTTGAACTCGGAAAAAGGATGAGTATATATGTCGAACCTGAAATGGTCAATATTGAAAGAGGCATATTTGTACCGGTTCCACTTCATCCAATTAAATATCGCGAGAGAGGGTATAACCAAGCCGAGGCTATAGCAAGAGGACTAAGCATTGGATTATATATACCTCTAAATACCAGATTAATAAAGCGTGTGAAAAATACATCAACTCAAACCAAACTGAATGCAGAAGAAAGAAGGAAAAATATGGAAAGTGCTTTTGTAATAGATAGTAACTCTGATATAGTTGAAATTAAGCAAGTTGTTTTGGTTGATGATGTATTTACAACAGGTTCAACTATGAATTCTGCCGCAAAAGTGTTAAAAGAGGCAGGTATTAACAAAGTAGTAGGATTGGCAGCAGCGACTCCAGCACAAGAGAATCATAAAACGCCGTAAGGAATAAAGATTTAACAATTAATAAACATAAAAGGTTAGATATTTGAGTGAATTTTTATTGTATGTTTTTTCTTGAATAATTAGGATTATGAAATTAAACTTTCAGGTCATTTATAAAAAGTGAAAAGAATAAAAGGTATAATATGGCTCGATTAACAATTGATGATTTAAAAGTTGAAGGTAAAAGAGTTTTAGTGCGTGTAGATTTCAATGTTCCACTTGATGAAAATCAGAATATAATAGACGATTTTCGTATTCGTGCGGCACTACCGACTATCCAGAAGCTTCTGAATGATGGTGCAAAAGTTATTTTAATGTCACATCTTGGACGTCCTAAAGGTAAAAGAATTACCGAATTGAGTTTAAAACCGGTCTATGATCGACTTAGAAAGTATTTGAAGAATAAAATCTTTTTTGCAACCGATTGTATAGGCATTGAAGTCAGAAAAATTGCGAATTCAGTTCGAAACGGTGAAATACTTCTTCTGGAAAATCTCCGTTTTCATGATGAAGAGCGAAAGAATGACCCATATTTCGCCGCAAAGCTTGCTGAGTTAGCAGATATATATGTTAATGATGCTTTTGGGACAAGTCACCGTGCCCATGCTTCAACTGCAGGTATTGCTGAATATATTTCACAAAGAGCAGCAGGTTATTTATTAGAAAAAGAACTTCATTATCTAAAAGATTATCTTGATAATCCTGAGAAGCCATATACAGCTGTTCTTGGTGGTGCTAAAGTTTCGGGAAAAATAGAAATAATCGAAAAACTTTTTGGCAAAGTACAGAATATTCTTATAGGTGGTGGTATGGCATACACATTTTTGAAAGCAAAAGGTTGTGAAATTGGGAAATCACTACTTGAAGAAAATAAAATTGATTTAGCGCTTGATATATTAAAAAAATCAGAAGAATATGATTGTACTGTTAACCTGCCAAAAGATCTTGTTGTTGTTTCAGAAATTTCCGATCAGGCAATTCCTGAACTGGTGAATGTCAATAATATTCCTTCTGATAAGATGGGAGTGGATATTGGACCCGAGACAACAGAGATTTATTCAGAAATTATTAATTCAAGTAAAACAGTTTTGTGGAACGGACCATTAGGTGTTTTTGAAATAGCACAGTTTTCAATGGGTACTGAATCTATTGCTCAAAAACTTGCAGAGATTACAGAGAGAGGAGCTGTTACTATAGTTGGTGGTGGAGATTCTGCCGCTGCAATGAAAAAATTCGGATTAATGAATAAGGTTACTCATGTATCAACAGGGGGTGGTGCCTCCTTAGAATTGCTAAGCGGCATGGAATTAATTCCAGTAACTTTAATTACGAAAAGGTAGGTGATTATGAGACAGAATATTGTAGCAGCAAATTGGAAAATGAACAAAGAGGTTCAAGAGTCTTATAATTTCACTAAAAGTTTATCTAAAAAGCTGTTGAATCTCAAACGAACTCACATTATATTATGTCCGCCTTTTACGTCGTTATTTTACATTAGCGAATTGTTAAAAAATACTTCAATTGCTCTTGGTGGACAGAATATGCACTATGAAAAATCTGGTGCTTTTACAGGCGAAATTTCAAGTAGTATGTTAAAGTCTTCAGGATGCGATTATGTAATTCTTGGACATTCTGAAAGACGTCATATCTTCAACGAATCCAATGAAGCTATAAAAAAGAAGATAGATGCTGCATTGTCAAATGATTTAAAACCGATCATTTGTGTTGGTGAAAAACTTGGAGAACGTCAATCAGGAAAAACTTCGGAAGTAATAAGGTCTCAGTATAAATCGGCATTTTCAGATATTTTGGAATATGAAATTAATCGGTGTGTTATAGCTTATGAACCGGTTTGGGCTATTGGTACAGGGATGACAGCTACTCCGGAACAAGCATCTGAGGTTCAAGGACTTATCAGGAATTTAATCGAAGAGCAATACAGTAAAAATGTAGCGGATTCAATGCCTATACTTTATGGCGGAAGTGTAAAGCCGACCAATGCAAATTCTCTTATAGAAACAGAGAATATAGATGGTTTTTTAATTGGTGGAGCTAGTTTGGTTGAGGAACTTTTTTTTGAAATTGTAAATATCGTTGAACAGTATTCAATAGAATAGGAGAAATAGTGTACACGTTTTTTATCGTTTTACATGTATTTACTGCAATTTTTTTAATGTTGTCGATTCTTATGCAATCCAGTAAGGGTGGCGGTCTATCCGGTACTTTTGGTGGCGGTGGCAGTGGTTCAGTATTTGGAGGAAGGGGGGCTGCAACTTTTTTATCTAAAGTAACTACTGGACTGGCTGTTGCTTTTATGGTTATTTCTATTCTAATAAGTTTAATTTCTATTCCTCGTGGGAAGCCCACGAGTATTATAAAGAGAGAGGCTGACAGACGAGTTGTTCCATCTGCTAACTTACCTGTTCCCCAGGGGACTTTGCCTGAAGGTGAATCTCCTGTAGCTCCATCAAGAGAATAAAAAGATTAGATTTATAAGTAGATATTGACATTATGGTTATTAATTGCCGAGGTGGTGGAATTGGTAGACACGCATGGTTGAGGGCCATGTGGGCGTTAGCCTGTACGGGTTCGATTCCCGTCTTCGGCACAAATGATTTGAATTAAATAAATAATGGGGAAAATATGCATCAGTTAGGATTAGTTTTAAGGAAATTTAGTTCTCTTTTTGTAATTGCTTTTCTCGTTTCATTAGTTTTAGCACAAAGTACTGGTACTTTTGATGATGCTTTAACGCTTTTTCAAGATGGTAAATACGAAGAGGCTTTTAATATTTGTAAGAGGGTAGTTGATGAAAATCCGAATTTTACAGGTGCGCAATTTTTGCTTGGACAGATTTATTTTGCAATGGGTAATTTGGATAGCGCAATAACGTTCGTTGATAATGCTCTTAAAATGGACCGTAATAATCCTGAATATCGAGAAATCCGGGATAAGATAGCTGCATTTGGAAGTAAGCTGACTGAAGCATCTCGATTGTCAACTAATGCGGATTTTGAAGGTGCTAAAGTTTTATATGAAGAAATAATTAAAGAAAATCCAAATTTTGCTGACGCTTATTTTTCTTTAGGAATGGTATATATAAATCTTAACAATTTAGACAAATCTTCTAAGAATTTTCGTAAGGCTATTGAAATGAAGCCCGAGGAAGAGAAGTATAACAATATGTATCAATCTATCGTAAAGAAACATTTGTTTGAGGGAAATCAGCTATTTAAGAGGCGTAATTATCAAGATGCACTCAAGAAATTTCAACAAGTAATTATTTTTGACCCGGACGAATTTATGGCATACTACTTTAGCGCAGCTGTTTATCTTGCAGAGAGAAATTATCCTGAAGCGCTTAAGCAGATAGAAAAAAGCATTGAATTAAATCTTGAATATCAAAAGTCGCATTTGATAAGAGGGAAAATTTATCTGAAAATGAATAACTCAGTTGAAGCTCTTAAATCATTTGAAGCAGCAATAACTCTTGATCCGGAATATGTTGATGCCTGGAACAATCTTGGATCGCTTTATTACAACAAGAAGGAATATAAAGGAGCTATCCCTGCCTATAAAAAGGTTGTTAAACTCAGGCCAGAGTATCCAAAGGCTTATGAGAATCTCGGAGCAATATATCTTGAATTAAAAAATTATAAAGATGCTTCTCAATATCTGAGTAAAGCTGTCGAATTGAATCCCAGAAGTTATTCGAGTTGGTATAGATTGGCACAAACGTATAACCATCAAGGACAGTGTCAAAAAGCAAAAGAGGCTGCAAAATCATCTCTAAAAATTAAAGCAAATTGGGCACCGGTTCTTATAGAGTTGGGCGTTGCCGAGCGTTGTCTGGGAAATAAGCCAGCAGCAAAGCAGGCTTTTCAAATTGCCATGAAGGATCCCAAATGGAGAAAAGTAGCACAATTTGAATTGAAAACTCTTCAATGATGGTAATCTTTGTTATATGAATCAGAGGGTGAGAAATCTTCTCACCCTTTTTATTTTGTGTTGAGCATTGCAAGAGTTGGAAATTCTCACTATTTTTAGGTTAGTGTTAATATGATTCGTTCAATTATTTTCGATCTGGATAATACCTTGCTTGACTTCATGCGGATGAAGGAAGAGAGTGTTTCTGCTGCAATAGATGCCATGCTGGATGCTGGTTTAAAAAAATCAGCAGAAGAAATTAAAAATGGTATAAATGCAATTTATGAGAAGAAAGGGATCGAATATCAATTTGTATTTGATGAATATCTCAAACAAGAATTGGGAGAAATAGATTATAAAATTTTATCAGCAGGAATTGTCGCTTATAGAAGGGCGAAAGAGGGGTGCCTAAAAACGTATCCTTTTGTTCATAACACGATAATAAGGTTAATTAAAGAGGGGTTAAAACTAGCAGTAATTTCAGATGCTCCAAGAAGAGAAGCCTGGATGAGAATATGCGCTACAAATCTCCAATATTATTTTGATGTTGTCTTAACTTATGAAGATACTCACGAAAGAAAACCAAATCCCAAACCATTCCTGCTGGCTCTTGAAAAATTGAATGTAAAGCCTTTTGAAGCAATAATGATTGGTGATTGGGTAGAACGCGATATGGTTGGTGCTTCGAAAGTAGGTATGAAGACTGTGTTTGCCCGATATGGAAATCGGTTTGGTACTATTAATTCAGGGGCAGATTATGAAATTGATTCTATTGCTGAATTAATACCTATAGTAGAAAAAGAAATAAGTTATAATGAAAGTGCCTAAAATGCCTAAAGCCTGCCTGCTCCCGACGGAGGAGGGCGGGCAGGTGACTAAAGTTGAAAGTGAAAACCGCAAAGTCGCAAAGACCTTTTAAATTAATAATAAAACTTAGCGCCATAGCGTCTTAGCGGTAAAATATAAATAAGTGAAACGTGAAAAATGTTCCGTAGGAATCCCTTTGGGAAAACGTGATTATCGGTGATTATGACATGAAAGAATATATTTTAACAAATAGTGAAGCTCGATTAGTAGATCAATATGCAATTGATGTTCTTGAGATTCCAGGTGTTGAATTGATGGAAAAAGCAGGGAGTTATGTTTCATCAGAAGCAAAAAAGTTCCTAAAGGAAATACCGGGAAGCCGAGTTGACCTGTTTTGTGGTACGGGTAATAATGGTGGGGATGGATTTGTTGCGGCGAATGATCTATATAAGTGGGGCGCCAATGTATTTATTTGGATAGTTGGTGATATTAGTATAATAAAGGGAGATGCTCTTTATTTTTTTCAAAAATGTAAGAAAAACAATATTATTATAAATTCTTTAAAAGTGGAGAAAGATTTATTATCCCTTAAGCACATTTCTGAGACTGACCTGATTATTGATGCACTACTTGGCACTGGTTTTAGAGGTGAAGTTAGAGGGATGGTATTTGATTTAATAGAGTTAATTAATAAAGCAAAACGACCTGTACTTTCTGTGGATATTCCTTCCGGTATTAATGGCGATACAGGGCAAATTGGGGGTGTTGCTGTTAAGTCAATAAAGACGATTACGATGGGATTTTTGAAAAGAGGTCTTTTATTTCAGCCAGGTAAGAAATATGCCGGTGAGGTTGTACTTGCTGACCTCGGATATCCTGAAAAATCATTTAGTGTATTATCGTCAGAAACTGTATTGATTCGTGAATCGGATGTGAAAAAGTTATTTCCATCTATTCCAGAGGATACATATAAACATCGACAGGGGAAGGTGCTTATCTTTGCCGGGTCGCCGGGAATGACTGGAGCTGCATCGCTTGCTTCAATTGGCGCACTTCGTGGAGGAGTAGGACTTGTTGTTACGGCTATACCTGAAAGTCTTAATACAATTATGGAAATAAAATTAACCGAGGCATTAACTCTTCCTTTACCGGAATCCTCATCTCATACATTTTGCAAGGAATCTTTAGAACCTGCTCGTGAACGGATTGAATGGAGTGATGTTGTGGTTTACGGTCCGGGAGTTTCAAATGATGCTAAAGTCAAGGATTTTGGTTTAGTGTTAGTAGATGTGTGTGATAAACCAATTATTATTGATGCAGATGGTTTGAGGATATTCCATAATAATTTAGATACTCTAAAAAATATTAAAGATTTAGTTATTACTCCTCATCTTGGTGAATTATCGGAGATGATGGATATTAATATTAATAAAATAAAAGAGAACATAATAGATGTTGCAAGGGATTTCGTGAAGCAATATCCCTGCACTTTAGTTGTTAAGGGAGCGCCAACTGTAATAGTTGGTATAGATGGTACAGCCGCCGTTAACTCTACTGGAAATCCCGCTTTAGCTACAGGTGGTACGGGAGATGTATTAACCGGTTTGATTGCTGCTTTTCGTGCACAGAGAATGACATCATTTGAAGCATCTGTTACGGCTGTCTTTATACATGGGTATGCAGGTGATATAGGATACCAGGAACTTGGTATTAGAGGTGTAATAGCAGGGGACTTGCTTAATTATATTCCAATAGTTCTGAAAAAGTATGATAGGATTGATTAGTGTCAAGAATCTGGTATAAACTTCCTGCAATTATATACACGATTCTAATATTTGTATTATCTTCATTTCCGATTGATAGTATTCCAAAAGTTGATATATTAAATTTTGACAAATTTGTGCATGTTGTTGAGTACACAGTTTATGGCATTTTACTAATGCTGGCTTTTTCAACAGCTGAATCATCTAAGATTGCAAAGAATGCTTTTGTGATTAGTTTATTGGTAGGAATTGCTTATGGCGGTTCTGATGAAATTCATCAACTTTTTGTAGTTGGAAGGAAGACTTCTGTTTTCGATTTTGCTGCTGATTCACTTGGTGTGGTTGTAGGAATAGTGTTGTTTTCAAAGTTTAATTTTTTTAAAGTGAAAAGCGTACTAAAAGATATACATAGCGAGAAGTAATTTTTATATTTCCTTTGAATTGTGAATTTGTAGGTAAAAAGTACAATGAGTCTTACCCGGCTTAAAATTAGAAACTTCGCAATAATCGATAAAATTGATATATCGTTTAAACCCGGTTTTACTGTTATTACAGGAGAAACAGGGGCGGGAAAGTCAATAATAATTGACGCACTTAATTTTTCACTCGGGGAGAGGACTTCCGCTTCGATGATCAGGTCCGGTTCTGAAATGGCTTTAATTGAGTGCACTTTTGATTGCGATGTTGAAAATTCTACTGCTATTTCTTTTGTAAAATCAAAAAGATTAGCAATCTGCAAGAGTTCAGTTACACTAATACGTGAGCTGTATTCTTCAGGACGTTCAAAAGCGTGGATTAATGGGAAGTCCTGTTCAAATAGTGTTTTAAAAGAAGCTGGTAATCTGTTGGTTGATCTTCATGGTCAGCACGATCATCAGTCGCTTTTAAATGAGGATAATCACATTTCTTTCATGGATGCTTTTGGTGATTATCAGGACCAGATTGAAAAAGTTTCTATCTTATGGCATAAGCTAAAAAATTTAAAAGAGCAACGTGATATTCTTGATCAGAAATGGAAAATCAATAAGGAAAAGCGTGAACTGTGGGAATTTCAGTACAGAGAAATTCAAACTGTAAATCCTAAAGAGGGTGAATATGATGAATTGGTTGAGGAAAAAGCACTCCTCGAAAATTCGGAAAAGATACATCAAATATCTACTGAATTAACACATGCTCTATATGAAGGTGATGATACCCTTTATCAAAAAATTCAGGAAGTTAGTAAAAACTTAAGAGTACTGAATGATATAAATGAATCTTTTAATAATTATTTCACTAAGCTGGAAGAAACACAATATTTATTCCAGGAACTCTCAAATCAACTATCTCAGTATTGTAACGAAGTGAAATATGACCCTTTGCGTTTGGAGAAAATTAACCAGCGATTGTATTCACTTCAGCAATTGATGAAAAAGTATGGCTCTACACTTAAAGAAGTGATTGATTATAAGAATGAAGTTTCCGGTAGTTTGAATGATGATGAGGGATTAGAAAAGAAATTATCTAAACTTGATAAGAATATAAGGGAAGCTGTTACTAACTATAGTAGTGCAGCTTTATCTCTGTCTCAAAAGCGAGAGGAACAGGCGGAAATTCTTGAAAAAGAATTAGAAAAAGATCTTATTCGTCTCGGAATTAAGGGAAGCCGTTTTAAAGTGCGTTTGGAGTATGTGCCTGATCCCAACGGCTGGGTTCACGTTGCCGGACAAACCTATCAGGGTGATTCCACTGGTGTAGATAAGATCGCTTTTGAAATTAGTACGAATCCCGGTGAACCGCTAAAACCCTTGATCAATATTGTGTCCGGTGGAGAGGTTTCACGTATTATGCTTGCGTTAAAATCTATCTTAGCGGGAAGAGATCAGATTCCCGTTCTGATATTCGATGAAATTGACAGTGGTATTTCAGGAAAGATAGCACATGTAGTCGGAGAAGAATTGAGGGAGCTTGGTAAGGTTCATCAGGTAATTTGTATAACACACCTTCCGCAAATTGCCGGCTTAGGAGATGACCATCTAAGTGTTAATAAAGTTACAAAAGATGAGCGGAGTCTGACTCAAATAGAGAGACTTTCTAAAGGTGAAAGGGTTGAGGAAATTGCCAAATTAATCGGTGGCAAAGTGGTTACCGAAATCAGTCTCCAACAGGCAAGAGAACTTTTGGGATAAGTGTATACAAAGGTATAAAGTAAAAAATTTTGGCGGGCAATATTCTAAGATTTATCAAATCTTGAGAGTTCAATATAAATTGGTAAGGACTGAGCAGTTTTAATTTTTACTTGCCTTATTTGGAGATATATTTTAAAATAGCAAAAATGTTTTATAAAAACATAAATATATGGGAATAATGTCAAGGGATTATACTACAAAACAGCCTTATATAATTCAGATATCGTATATTATATTGCGTTTTAGCGAAGTAAGAACTCTCATAATTATGAATGTTATAACAAGGCTTTTGTCGATCGAAGATTCCTTTGGAAAGACATCCCTTCGGGATAGGCGGGATAATTAATAGTTAGAAGTACCCAAGGATTTGGAATGTCATATTGAAGTATCTATTTGAATGGATAATCAAGAATCTCTGGAACCTTTTTGGGGTGTTAGGTGTTTTAGGTATGTTTTATTTTTCACTTCTTCATGTGCCCGAGTATGTGAAAGAAATTACCACGGGAAAGGTAAATGTCGTTCATGAGAGCCTGTTGGATGATGTTCAAGAGCTACTTTTTTATGATAAAGACCTTTCGATTTCGGATATCTCATCTTTTATCAAAGGGAAAGAGTTAAAACAGGGAGTAGTGTATTCCTATAACCCGGATGAATTACTTGTCCAAGCTCAAGAGAGATTTATGGGGAATAAATTCATTCCGCTTGATAAAAGAGAGCAGCTTCTTCAAAAAATCAAAGCAATTCGATCAAGCTATAAACCACCCAAAACCCCGCAGCAAAAACCATTTGATTGGACCGCAATTCTTACTTTGTTGTTCTCTGGATTAGGAGTGCTCGTTGGTTCATTGGGAGCAATGAGTATTGTTAGAAAGCTAAAACAAGACCGCGAAACCGAAGCAGATATCGTATCTGGCGACATAGTAGTCACTCAAAATCATGGTAGCGTGAGTATGGTTGCTTTTGAGTATGAAAAGTTGGTGGGTGGCGTCTTAAAGGAACTGGGTGTTCTTGAGTCTCAAGAGCATGTCACACAAGGCAGCCGGATAGACTTCTTAGCAAAAAGTGGTGACAGCGAATATTTGATAGAAGTTAAACACTACCGCAAACTGCTTGGCCTATCCACTGCACGTGACTTCATGTACCAAGTCTCAAAATCAGGTAAAGGTGGCATTTTGGTTGTTTCCTCTGGTGTGACGCAAAGGACAAAGGAATTAATCAGTGAGTACAACAAAGTTGCAGGGGCTGAGGAATTTCATATAGTCACTGGAGAAACTAAAAACGAAGTTAAAGAACAGCTTGCCCATATATTTGCTGCAAGTACTTCTAACAATTAAATCCAGCCGACCGCTAACGCGTCGTTTATAGAAAGGAAAGTCAAGAACATAATTTACCATAGCCCTAAGTTTTAGACTTTAGGGTGACGCCTTGATAGTCGAATCTTTTCTCATGCCGCACTGCCATTTATAGAAAGGAAAGTCAAGAACATAATTTACCATAGCCCTAAGTTTTAGACTTTAGGGTGACGCCTTGATAGTCGAATCTTTTCTCATGCCGCACTGCCATTTCTATAAACAATCGTGCCAGGGTGAAAAACCATA
>JADHYC010000062.1 GCA_016782645.1 Fidelibacterota bacterium
AAATTATTAAATGTTTTATGCGATAAAGTTGTTCTGCCTGATGGCAGAGAATCAACTCGTGAATATATTAAACATCCAGGGGCTTCCGTAGTTATACCATATTTGAATGACAAACGAGTGCTTTTAATACGTCAATTCCGTTATCCTGTAAATAGAGTAATGATTGAATTACCAGCAGGCAAAATTGACCCTGACGAAAGCCCTGAAAATACAATTAAAAGGGAACTTGAGGAAGAAACAGGTTATAGTTCAAATAACATAATAAAATTGTGCATAATTCATACCTGTGTTGGTTACAGTGATGAATTACTTCACTTATTTTGGGCATATGATCTGAAACCATGTATTAATAAACCTGATTATGATGAAAAGATAGAATTGCTTCCTATGAATATTAATGATGCTATGGAAATGATTTATTCAGGGAAATTAACAGATGCAAAAAGTATTATTGGATTATTTTGGGCAGATAAGATCATTAATAACAGGCAATTCAGCAAACGAGTTTTAAAATAATATATTTTGGTATTATAACTTTTTGCTATTTTTTACCTTTAGAGTCGAAAGATATCATAATAAGAGTAGCTTTTATATTTTCACTTCACGCAGACAAAAACCTCTATCATAATCTTCAAGAATAGGTTTATCCGCGACAATATGATTGAATCTATTGTGTAAACTTTCCGCAAACATATAATCCAAATGAGCGTTACTTGATGGTGAAAATCCCATCACTTCCTTCCATACGTCAGGACTTTCCATGCAGAAATAAATAAATGGAGGGTTTTCAATATTTATTAATTTTTGATATACTAAATGATACATCGGAATTCTAACTGGTCTGGCATATCGGAGTTTCCCATCCATTCCCTCTATCATTTCTCCACATACTAAATTAGATTCTGGATATCGTTCTATGATCTTATCTTTCATTGAGGCAGGGAATCTTAATGATCCCAGGCTGATCCAGGCTATTCTTGATGTGTCAATTGATGAATATAGCTCATTAACAAGTTCGCAATATAGGTTTTCCCAATTGGGACAGCAAATTATTGGATCAAAATGAAATCCGAGCAGAAAGCCGGCTTTCTCTGCTCTAAAAGCTGCAAAAAGTCTCGACTTCAGGGATGCAGCCCAATGCTCTTCCCGTTTAATGATCTCTGTTGGATTTAAAGACCATGATAAAACTGTATGTTCATTATGTGGAATGGAAAGCAAGGACTCTATTTCGATAGTTTTTGTCTTTAATTCAAAAAGGGCATTTGGGATATCGGCGAAAAAACGGATAGCCCTCTTTGCAAAAAACCTTGAACCCGGAAGAGCGAGGCTATCAGCAAGTTCACCTGTTCCTATACGATTAAACCTCTTTGGATTGGACTTCAATTTTTTCTGCAGTTCCTCGAAAACAGAGTCAAAATCTGTATAAATAATTGTTGCAGGTTGATTTAAGTAGAACTGGAGTATGCAATAAGTGCAGTTTAATGGACAGTTTTGTGTCTGGTTTATAATCTGATAGCGGCAGCATAAATAACTTTCGGCTGTTCCAGGGCAATCTTTTATTATCTGACCTTTACTGTGCGTAAGAAACAAAATTTTTTTTGGATCTTCACCTTTTGTTTCTTTTACAAGATTATAATCATCCGGTATTACAAAATGTGAACTGCCAGGATGCTGTTTTAAGATCTCTTTTATGGTGAGATCATTAGCAGCCGATTCAGATATATATATTTTATTAATGTATTTTTTCATGTAAATATTTATCTGTTTTATTAATTTGCTTCACTCAAGAATCGCATTACAATTTGTAGCATTGTATTTGTCGTAAATATACAAGTAAACGAATCTGCTAACTAAAAAATAATTCTTTGTGATTTAGGGTATGTATGGCTAAAACATTCTATCCCAGGGCGGTAGTTTGATCGGTTTTTGTTTCAATATTTTTAACACTTTTTCGGGTAAAAATTGTTTATGAATCACAATACGGAACATATATTCGTCAAACCAATTATCTGTCATTGTAAATAAACCGTTATTTCCGGCATCTTCTCCCCAGGTGTTTTCCAATAGCCATTTAGTCGGTTTACCGCTTGCCGAAGTATCGATTCCAATTAAAGCCATGCCGTGAGTCGAACCACTATCAAAACTTAAAATACGTTCCTTCTTGCTCATTTCGAAAGATACACCAAAAACCGATTCATAGTCATACATATCTAAGAACAGAAAGCCTTTCTCTCTGTTCAATTGCTTGCCTACGTCACATGAAAAATACATTGGTTCGTCTGCCAGAATGGATATTTTAGCATATTGCTTTAAATCAGCAACAGGCAAATTGATAAATGTCCAATTGGGGCTGTCAAATCTGTTTCTGTCATATTCAATTTCATAAAGTTTATAATATTCCTTTGAGGGATCATCCATTAACATCACATAATCGTTTAAGTCAATTTGAATAACCTCTTTATAGAATGATTTTGGAGTATATTCTTTACCAACAATCAAACTGTCGTTTTTATCTGTATAACGCCAGGTAAATGTTTTTGGTGGCGTTCCCAGACTGATTACAAGCATACGGTAGATATCAGCCAGCATGTCAATTTTCTTTTTCCGTAATATTTTGACGCTTTTTCCGTTTTCATGCAATTTTCGGAGTTTTAGTCCATCTTCACGCAATTTTCGGCGGATTAAGCGACGCATCATTGATGTATTGTCACTGTTAAATGATTCGGGCATAATTTCAACGGGAACCACTCCATACTTTTCAACCAGGCTCGGCATCATATTCCAGACACCGCCATCACTTACTGGGTGTTTTAATAACCACTCCACTTTGCGATCGTCTATTGATTTATTGCGTGTCTGAATAATTGCTTCAAGAAAAAGATTCGCTTTTTCCAATTGATCCCAGAAGAACAGGTAATTCTGTGAAAATTCAAAATCCTTTAGATCATATTTTTCAATCACTTTCGGTCTGAGAACATTAAGCGCCGTAAAAAGCCAGCATCTGCCTGATGATTCTTGATTGGTAATACCCGGTGTTTTTATTCGATGAGAAAAATGATGGTCAATTTTTCCAACCAATTCGCGATTGAGCGCTAACTGCTTAATATCATTGGACGACACTGCATTCTGCATTGCCTTTGTGTATTGATCCATCTTGACTGATGCTTCAATTTTTTTTAATATGTTATCTGAAATAGCCCCGGATTTGTTCATTTGTCCAAAGACAATGTTAAAAAGAAATAAACTCAATGATAGAATAATTGCAATTAATTTTTTTTGTTGATACATATTAGTTCCTTCTTTCATGAAAAAGTTAATATAGGAATTTCCCCCGGCTAGTCTCGTAGAAGTTCATTATAATCAAGCATAATCTTCACTTTTAAACAATTTGTATTCCGGTTCTGAGAATTTCGTTTGCAAAAGGATTAGAAGTATTAAAATCTGTTTCATTAAAAGGATGTGGCTCAATTCGAGTATCGAATTTGCTACCTAATTTCATTAATTGAACCTGCATATTAAAAGTATCTAGTAAATTACTCATTATTATTGCTAAATCAATATCACTATCTTCATGAAAGCTTCTTTTTGCATAAGAACCAAAAATATATGCATTCTGGATATTAAATTTATTTTCTTTTAAAAAAGTAATAAATTTTTTTACGACTATAATGGCTACTCCTTTATCCATTTTCTAAATTCAGTTATATTCTTGATCTATTCAATTGTAAATCGCTTTTATCCATTGTAGTAAAAATATCTATTTTCGACTAGTTTTACAAGTATAACTTAAATAGATAATATTTACTTGTCCTCATCTTGGTTTTGTTTCTTTATCTTGACTAAACCATAAATAATACCACCAAAAAGAACGATAAAAATTGTAATTCCCATTATTATTGCCAAGATACTCACGATAGAACTCCTATTATATCCATCTTGTGTTAAGTCCTATAACATTTCCAAAATTATAAAGATTTAGTACTGGACTTGACACAAGGTTTTATTTCAGATTCTTTGTTATTTTTACTATAACTAAACGTAAAAAAAGCAATAGTGACTGACAGCACAAGTGTTATGCATGGTACTAACTTGCTTGAATAACTATAAAATTGATAGAATGTCCAAATAATACCGGCGTAAGAGATAAGCCAACCAATGAACCTAAGCGGTCTGTTTTTCATTGTTGAAAAATTGTCTTTGTTTTGCATTAGAATTGCAAAATACATCAGGCTAATTAATAAGAACCAACCACCTAACATTAAAGACCATATAGGATAACCTTCGTATGGATGCTTGACCTCTTTCACAATACTTGTTACTATCGTTATTAAAAGAATGATTGGTGTAATATATTTAACTGATATAATCCATATCTTCCCGAACTTAATATCAGAAGTTGAATCAATATCAGCTGACACTTTCCGAATATTGAAGAACCATCCAATAAGAATTGCCTCAAGTAAACCCACAATGACCAATCCCCAATTCATCCAGTGATCAATAACATCTAACCAGTAGTACCCTGCCTTTGATGTAAACAACATTCCAATTAGAAATCCGATGAAACAGACCCAGAAGGATGCTTTTTCCCGCTTGATTTTGAATGAATCCTTTAATCCTGTCACAAATGCTTCTACAAATGAGAAGGCAGAATCAATACCCAATGTAAATAGCATTAGAAAGAACATAATTCCGAAAATCGATTGTATTATAATACCGCCGGGTAATGTTCCGATTGCTGTTGGATATACAACAAAAGCTAAACCGGGACCGGCATCTACGACTTCATTTATAGGTTGATTCGTTTGAAATGCAAGAAATCCCAAGACGGAAAAAACTGCAAATCCAGCAAAAAAGGAGGTTGCACAGTTTGCAAAAGAGACGACCCATGCATTTGTGTTAATATCTGATCTCTTAGGCAAATAAGAGGCGTAGGCAATCATAACACCAAACCCAAGAGAAAGTGTAAAGAATATCTGCCCATAAGCTGCAAGCCAGACATTTGGATTCAAGAGCTGAGAAAAGTCAGGTTTGAGATAGTATTCCAGTCCTTGGTAAGCTCCCTTCAGGGTGATACCACGAATAATCAAGATCAATAATAGTACCCACGGTAACCCAACAGTCCAGTTTACAACTTTACCGACGACTTTAATACCTTTGAAAATAATTAAAAAAATAGCCAACCAGGTGATGAGGTTACAAAGAACTAATTGCCATTGAACGCCTCCAAGTGTTCCAATCCCTTTTGAGCGCCCAAGCACCTGACTGAAAAAAAAGTTGCTTTCGTTACCTGACCACCTTACACCAATTGAATGAAATATATAATTCCCTGCCCATGACATAATAACAGCGTAATAAAACGCTATCATCATAGTTGTACCGATAGCGAACCAACCGATATAATTCGTATTTTTACGGATAAAACCGTATGCCTCAGTAGGACCTTTTTGGTAGCGGTTTCCAAGATAAAATTCGAGAGCTATTAAAGGAATACCTGTAGTAATTAAAGCAATGATATATGGAATAAAAAATGCTCCCCCTCCATTGGCGTATGCCATGTAAGGAAACCGCCAAACGTTTCCAAGTCCGATAGCTGAACCTATTGCAGCCATGATAAATGCTGTTCGTTTATCCCATCTCTCTCGAGCCATATAAATTTCTCCCTCTAAATTAGAACAGGTGAAACTATCCCATTGATTTATTGATTAACATACTTTTTCCACAATCTTTTACTTGCTTTTTTAGCCTCGCCGCGAATTAATTCTTCATCAAGTGTTAGAAAAGCACCATCATTATAAATTATTTGTCCTTTCGTCATAACCATAGAAGATTGTGTATTGTACATACCAAAAATTATATGACCATAAAGATTTTCTGAATGGAAGGGGGTTACAGGAATGTAATTGAAAACAGATATATCCGCATTTGAACCCTGCTCCAATATACCGGGTTTGCCGGAGAAAAATTGAGACGCAAAAAGACTATTATTCTTAAAAAGATAGTCAGGTATATTTTTGAAAATCGCTTTCTCTTCAATCCCAGCCTGCCTGTGGAGTAGATATGCTGACCGAAAAGTTTGAAGCATATTAGATGACATACCATCTGTTCCCAATCCAACACAAACCTTTTCAGGCAAAGGAATATCAAGACGCCCGACATTATTATTCATATTCGATTCAGGGTTATGAACAACAATTGCCCCTGCTTTTTCTAATATTTTCAATTCTTTCCTCGATAAGTGTATACCATGAGCCAGAATGGATTTAGGAGATAAAAGGTTAAAGTAATTTAGCCGATCTACAGGACCCTCATAACCCAGGTCTTTGCAATATTCAGCGTCAATTATATCTTCACCACAGTGGATATGAATCCCGACTTCAGGATCAAAGTTGTGTGAAATCTCTTGTAAAGAATCTTCTGAAAGCGTGAAGTTTGCGTGTAATCCTAATATTCCCCCTATTTCTTCATCATCTCTATGTGACTTGATAAAGTTCAGGTTCTCCTCCAAACCACGGATAAATACGTCATTTCCATCACGGTCAGATACCTCGTAGCATAAAGATGCCTGAATCCCGGCTCTTTTGACTACGGATGAAATATTTTCCAGGCTGCCTTTAATATTTACAGGTGATGCATGGTGATCAAAAACCGTTGTAGTGCCTGCCTTGATACAGTCCAGTAAAGTTATTAATGCCGATAGTTGAATTGTTTCACTGTCTAAAACTTTATCCAATTTCCACCAAAAATTACTTAATCGTTCATAGAAGTTTGTTACCTGTCCAATTGGTGAAAGCCCTTTGGATAATGCAGAATAAAAGTGGTGATGGAGATTGATCAGACCCGGGAAAATTACTTTTCCTTGAGTGTCGTGACTTTCCATATCGATATTTTTAGGAATTCGACTGAAAACCTCTTCTTCATTTCCGATAAATTTTACCTTTTTCTTGGAAACATAAATTGCCCCGTCTATATAGACGTTTCTCTTGCCGTCAAATAAAGGTCCTCCATATATTACTATCGGTTTATTTTTTACCTCTTCTTCCATTTTTCTTCCTCTATCGTTTATCATTATAGATTAACTTCCAATTTCCGCTTTGAAATAACTATTCTCCTCTTTTTAGAAATCTTCCGATTTTTCCGCTTGACAGTCCAGATTCATCCGAATAAATCAAGTTACCACGAAGAAATGTTTTTTTGATCTTTCCTTTGAACTCAAAACTTTCAAATGGCGTGAACTTACCTTTTGATGGGAAATCGTTCCCGTGAATGACTGCTGTATTATTTTCATCTATGCAGACAAAATCGGCATCACTGCCTTTCTTAAAAGCGCCCTTTGTAGGAAAAATCCCAAAGCGTTTCGCTGCGTTTTGTGAGGTAATTTCCACTAATTTTAAAAGAGATATTTTGTTTTTGCGATAACCTTCTGAATAAAGGTATGGAATAACAATTCCTGTTCCGGAAATCCCACTGTAATCCGTCCAGATTGAACCGGTTTTTTTCTGCTCAATCGGACATGCTGCATGATCGCTGGCAATAAAAGAGATAACACCTTTTTTCAATGATTCCCATAATTTTTGCGAATCTTTTTTAGTTTTTACAACTGGAGCAGTCTTGAGAATACTTCCTTTTTCGATAAAATCTTCAATCGTAAATGCTAAATAGTGTGGGCAAGTTTCTCCGGAGATATTCACAGACTCTATGAGGGCTTTACGAATTATTGCCGCACTTTTACCTGAAGAAACATGCACAATATGAATCGCAGCTCCATGTTTCTCTGCAAATTTTGTTATTCGTTTTATTGCTTCTACTTCAGCTTCTTCGGGTCGCGATAGAGAATACGCTCTGGGATTATTTTTCCCTTCGGACATTATTTCTTCTGTTAATGGAATTACTATTTCGGCGCATTCGGCATGATGACCAATTAAAGCCCTTATTTTTCCGGCGTGTTCAATCACTTTTTCCAATTCGTCGGGTAAAAGATGCGTAAAAGTATACATTCCGGAAAGTGAGTATGTTTTGAATCCGACGACTCCTGATTCCCACAATTCATTCATGTTTCCTTGCCAATTTTCCTCATTGAAACAATTACCGGAAACACCGCCCCAGAGTGCATAATCAGTATAAGAATGCCCTGAAATGATTTTTAGTTTATTTTCCAGATTTTTAATGGAAGTCACAGGTGGAATTGATGTACAGGGCATATCAATAACTGTTGTAATTCCGCCCATTGCTGAGAATGCAGAACCGGAATCAAAATCTTCTCGTTCTTCAAATCCTGGAGTGTCAAAATGAACGTGTGGATCTATCCCGCCTGGGAGAGTAAGCAGATTCCCTAAATCAACGATCTCACAATCTTTGAATAATTGAATAGATTTTTCAATTTCAACAAATACTCCATCTTCAACAATGAAGTCAACTGTTTCAGTTTCATTTTCGATTCCAACCGGGATTTTTGCGTTTTTAAACAGAATATTTGTCATTTTTTACTTTAAAATAAAGATGCATAAGGAATAGACAAAATAAACGAGAGTAACTTATCATAAATCAAAACCAATTTAAATTCACAAGGTTTTATTACCTTACTTAAAACACTTTAAAATTTAAGTGTCTTTTCGCGCGTTTTGCGGGCAAGTGTTCCTAAATCAGCCCAACTCTTTCATTAAATTCTCTGATAATTTTATCAATTTTCGGTGTCAAGGCATGTATCTTCCCCCAATATTCTTCATAGTTATACCACTGTTCATTCAATTCATCAAGCGAACTACCTTGCTGTTCGATCCAAGTAAAATATTTCAGGTTGTGGATTCTTCGTTTATCCCAATAAGTAAGTTCTTGCAAGAAGTCAATTTTCTGTCCTAGTATGCAACGGTAAAAATCCCTTTCTGCTTCATTTTGAGAATAATTGCCGTGTTTTTCATGATATTCACGGAGCCTTGATCCGTATAGTTCCATTGAATCGGTAAATACTGTTAAAACTATATCATTATGAGTCAATTCGTAATATTTAGCAAATTTAATAGCGCTCAGCATGTTAGCAATACTGGAAATACCCAATAAATTCAGGTTTTCCGCAATATTTTCAGGTACACCAATTTTTACTAAATAATCAAGTCCTTCAGGTGTATTAAAAAGCGGCAGCAAGTTCATTGAATCATTATCATCAATTGCAATAATCATGTCTGTATTCCGCATATTGTGTATCCATGGTACATGTTTATCACCGATTCCTTCAATTCTGTGTCCGCCGTAGCCATTATATAATAAAGTTGGGCATTGTAAAGCCTCGCAAGCTGCCACTTTTATATTTGGATAGACCTCTTTAAGATAATCACCGCAGCCCAGTGTGCCTGCCGACCCGGTTGTTAGAACTAAGCCGGCAACACGGTCTTTGTCAGAGGAAATTTGCTCGACAACTTCTTTCATTGCACTCCCGGTCATTTCATAATGCCAGAGATGATTGCCGAATTCACCGAATTGATTGAAAATCACTATGTCTTTTCTGGTTTTTTTCAGTTCCCAGCATTTATCATAGATTTCTTTAACGTTGCTTTCACATCCCGGTGTAGCGATGATTTCACCGGCTACTTTTTTCAGCCATTCAAAACGCTCTTTACTCATCATCTCGGGTAAAATTGCAATAGATTCACATGCCAGGAGTGATGCATCATAAGCGCCTCCTCTACAGTAATTTCCCGTTGAGGGCCAAACAGCCTTCTGGTAAGTTGGATCAAACTGACCGGTCACTAATCTCGGCATTAAACAGCCAAATGTTGCACCAACCTTATGTGAACCTGTTGGAAACCATTTCCCAACTAGTGCAATTATTCGTGCATCAACGCCGGTTAATTCTTTTGGGAGTTCCATAAAATTTACACCATCGAACTGTCCGCCAAATTCGACTGGTTCGTTTTTCCATGTAATACGAAACAGGTTTCTCGGTGTAATATCCCACAAGCCTATATTTTTCAATTCGTCCTTAATTTTTTGTGGAATCTTTTTGGGATTTTTTTGTTCTTCGAAAGTTGGAACAATTATGCTGCGTTCCTTGCAACGTTGTGCAGTTTGTTTCAGTTGTTTTTCATTAATTGTTAAATCAATCATTAATTCTTCCTATCTGTCTGTTTAGATTATTGTAGGCACCTAAATGAATTACTCATTATTTATATGTCATTATAAAATCTGAGTAAGGTAATTCCTGAAAAATCTTTTCCACTGTTATCGGTAGCGAATGAAACCTTATCCCAATTGCATCATAAATGGCATTAGCAATCGCCGGTGCAGGTCCGTTTATCGCCACTTCTCCAACTGATTTTGCACCATAAGGACCGGTAGGTTCATCAGTTGGAATAAGAATTGTCTTCATTTCAGGAATATCTGCCGCTGTAAACAGTTTATATCTACCAAAATCGGCATTTAACATTGCGCCTTTTTTATTGAAGCGATATTCCTCGGTTAATGCCCAACTAATTCCATTCAAGACAGAACCCTCGATCTGACCTTCTGCCAATTTTGGGTTAATAGCCATGCCGCAGTCAACTGCCGCCACATATTTAATTACTTTTAAATCACCAGTTTCAGTATCAATTTCAACTTCTACAAAATGGGCGGAAAAAGGCGGAGGCGAAACTTGTGAAATGTTGGAAGCCGTTGCCTGTATCTGAAATTGGTTTTCTTGATACATTGCATAGGTGCATATATCTCCAAGATTGATTGAGCCATTATCCCATATAACTTTTTTATCATTAATTTTTAATGATTCAACCGGCTGTTTTGACATTTCAGCGGCAATATTTAGAATCTGCTCTTTGATTTTAAAAGCACATTTTCTTACTGCTTCCCCTGAGATGTAAGTTGTAGAAGAAGCATACGCTCCGACATCAAATGGAGTAAAATCTGTATCAGAAGATTTCACAAGGATATCCTCAATATCCACGCCGACTGTTTCTGCGGCGATTTGTCCCAAAACAGTATCCGAACCGGTCCCCAAATCTGTAGCGCCAATCTGCAAATTAAAAGAACCATCTTCATTCATTTTCATGTAGGCAGCACCCATATCAACTTTTGGAATACCGGATCCCTGCATCATGCAAGCCATTCCAACACCGTGAACCCTGGTGCCGTTTTTAATTCCTTTGCCTCGCTTGGAATACCAACCAATTTCTTTTGCTCCGGCGTCAATACACTCTTCCAAACCGCAGGATTTAATGCTCATTTTGACGCCTTCCCTGCCCTCACCAAGTTTTTCAAATATCGGTGAACTTTCACCTGATTTGATCGTGTTCTCTTTATAAAATTCCAATAAATCTATCCCAATTTTACGCGCCATTATGTCCATCATTTGCCCAAGTGCAAAATAGGACTGAGTTGCACCATAGCCGCGATAAGCACCACCAATAGGTAAATTAGTATAGACGGATATTCCTTTAAAACTCTGGTGTGGTGCCTTATTGATCAAAGGTAGAGCTTTTGAACCGACGTTTGACAGGACTGTCAATCCATGAGAGCCATAAGCGCCGGTATTCATTAATGCGTCAAGGGAAAGAGCGTGGATTGTTCCATCCTTTTTTAAACCGGATTTAATCCTTGTTCTTACAGGATTGCGGGTTCTCGAAGATCGAAAAACTTCTTTTCTCGTAAATACAATCTTTGCAGGTTTTCCTGTCCTGAGCGTGAATAATCCGGCGATATATTCTAAAAATACTTCCTGTTTACCGCCAAATCCACCACCAATACGTGGTTTAATTACATGTATTTTCTTTATGGGTATCTGAAGTACGTGTGCACAAATTCTTCGGACATGAAAAGGTACTTGTGTCGCTGTGATTATCGTTAAACGGTTATTCTCATCCAGGTAAGTAACGACTCCATGTGGTTCTATCATAGCATGAGAGCCATAATGTGTATAGAAAATCTCATCGAATGTGAAATCGCTTTCTTCGAGTCCTTTTTCAAGGTTACCAATATTAATTTCAACTTTTGCTACAATGTTTCTTTGGGGTTCGTAATATGCGGGAATGAGATATTTTTTATCATTTTCCGGATGAATTATCGGAGCATTCTTTTCTATCGCCTTCTCAAAGTCGAAAAGTGCCGGCAGTACTTCGTAATCTACTTTTATTTTTGAAATAGCTTCCTCAGCGATTTCCGGCGTTTCAGCAAAAACTGCGGCGACTCTATCACCTACAAACCTCATTGTTGAATCAAACATAACTGCATCATAAGGTGAAGGTTCAGGATACCCCTGACCGGCTGTTGTGTGCAGAATTCTTGGAACATTTCCATAATGTAGGATATCTATTACTCCATTTAGTGATTTTGCTTTTGAAGCATCAATCGAAAGGATTTTTGCATGAGCATGCGGTGAATAAAGAAATTTCACATATCCTTCATCTGGGAAATGGAAATCATTGTAAAATCTTGCGCCACCGGTTGATAGTGAAAGACTGTCTATTTTTTCTACTGATTTTCCAACTACTTTCATATCATTATCACTCTTGTAGCGCGAAGCATTGTTTCGCATTTTCATTTTATCACTGACTTTTGTTCCCGAAGCAATGCTTCGGGCTACTACTCATTCTTTCTGCCGCATTCTTTATTCCCTCGATGATTTTTACATAACCTGTACATCGACATAGATGGCTGTCTATTCCATTTTTAATTTCATCGATAGAAGGATTTAGGTTTGATTTGAGCAAAGCATAAGCAGAGAGAACAATTCCGGGAGTACAATATCCACATTGGATTGCACCTGCTTTTACTAATTCTTCCTGTATTGGGTGCGGTTTATCCATGCTGCCGATTCCTTCAATTGTGGTGATAGATTCAGCCTCTACAGCGGCAGTCAATATCTGGCAAGAATTTACCGGTTCACCGTTCAAAAGGATTACACAGGCACCACAATCACCGGTTCCACATCCGAACTTTACGCCGTTAAAACCGTTGTTACGCAGCGTTTCTAAAAGTGTTTCACTAGGATGAATTTCTAATGTTCTACTTTTTCCGTTTATTGTTAGATTTATTTTCATATAATTTTTCCAATATTTATTATTGAAATATTCGAATAGGTTTTAAAACAAAGTATTTAGTAATCATAATATTTGCATTTTTAACCAACCTGCTTGAATGCTCTTTTGATGAACACTTTCACCAAATTGCTTCGAAATTCCTTTGATGCAATGGAAGAAGATGTGGGATTAATTTCCAATTTATCTACTAGATCGGCGATTCTTTCGCTGTTAATTGGCAGTCCTTTCAAACTTTCTTCTAGATTAGGAAGTCTTCTGGCTTTTGGTAACAAATTGCCAACTGCTATTCTAATCGTTTCTATTTTCTCATCTTTTACTTCTATATAAACAGCAGTGTCAACAAGTGAGTAGTCAAATCTCGTTTTACTGTATCTGTAATAAATTCCAAATCCAGAAGATTTGGGAATATAAATTCGAGTGATCAGAGAAGTTCCATCCATAGGTTTTTCTGTAAGGAATTTTTCAATTCCGAATTTGCTCGCTTTCGTTCCTGCAATTTCAATTTCGGCATTTAACGCCAATAGAGCAGCAGGGATATTTGACCATGGCGGTATTGAAGAAAGTGAACCACCGATTGTTATTAGATTACGCAGGGATGTAGAGGCGGCTTGGGAACATGCCTCCTTGAGAATTTTGCGTCCATCCGTGAAGTCGTAATTCGCAATATCTTTAAACCGTGTGCAGGCACCAATTGTTGTTCCACTTTCTGTTTCATGTATGAAGTCAAGATCAAGTTTCCTGAGATCGATCATCCCTGCTGCCGTGATTTTTCCACCCCTGTGAAAACTTGTACCACCGGCATAAGGAATAACACCGCCTTTCTTCATTACACTGAGAGCTCCAGTGACGCTCTCAGGTCTATACCAATTTTTTACATTTACTAACATTTGAACTCACAATCGTTATTTTTGACATCTGACATTAATTTCGCAAAATTAGCTCTTCAATGCAATGCTATTGGTAATTTTACACAATGTATCCACTGTGATTTTTTATTGACATCGTACTTTACTTTAATTAATATTTTGAGAGATAAAATACGCTGATCGCTTATTATGCGTTTGATATGTCTGTGATTCAAAGAAGAAAATAGTGATGAAAACAGTCTAACTGTCAGTTGAACAAAAACCCTGGTTCCCTAAAAAACATAGGATTTCTTGTAATAAAATAGTTCATTTACGCATTGATTATGATGAAGTTCATTTAGGTAGTCTTGTAAAATCTGCTTGTGGACTCTGGAATAAGGAAAAGGTTTACCGGGAACTCCCTTACAGAGAAGTCATTGCTTGGGGCTTGAAAATAAAATCATTATTAATTAAATTTTATTGATATGAGCAAAGGAACTCAGATTACGCCCATAGTTTTGTCTATAGAGAAAACTATTTTTTTCTATATGAAGAAAACTCACAAAAAGTTTGTCTATGGAGAAAATTTTTTCTATATATAGAAAAGTCAAATGGTGTATAATGTGCTGGTTAAACATATGTTAGAATGTATTTTAAAAGGAATAATCGTGTCTAATAAAATCATAACCTTGTTCTTACTTATCTGTTTGATTTCATGCCTTGGTACTAAACAATTTGAACAGCGAGCATATAAAGTATTTTTACGCCCAAGTTATTCTGATCAGTACACACTATGTTTTTGATTAATCCGAAAGGTATTATTATAGAGAAGGTTGAATATCCTTCACCAGATACAAACATGGCAATTGATATAATTGAATCGTATCTATAACAAATTTCTAACATCTGCATTGAGATAACTCGGAGATTTATAGAAAGGAAAGTCAAGAACATAATTTACCATAGCCCTAAGTTTTAGACTTTAGGGTGACGCCTTGATAGTCGAATCTTTTCTCATGCCGCACTGCCATTTCTATAAACAATCGTGCCAGGGTGAAAAACCAT
>JADHYC010000063.1 GCA_016782645.1 Fidelibacterota bacterium
CGTTACGACATCAGAGCCAGCCTCAAAATAGGACTTGTGGATATTTCTCACTACTTCGTATTTTTCCAGATTCCATAATTCAGATGCTTTTCCTCCTTTAAGTCCCTCGCGAATTAGCATTGTTCCCATTGCGCCATCGAATACCAAACCTTCCTTTTTTAATTTTTTGTTAATATCCATAATTATACTACCCCCATCAATTTCTTAGCAACTTTCACAGCAGCCATAGCATTTTGCCCGTATCCATCTGCTCCAATTTCATCTGCCCATTTATGCGAGACAGGAGCACCTCCAACCAGTACCTTAAATTGGTCTCGCAAACCTCTTTCTTTTAGTGTTTCAATAATTTTACGCTGACCTATCATAGTAGTTGTTAGCAGAGCAGAAGCACAGATAAAATCTGATTCAAAAGCGATGGCTTCTTCGATAAATTTTGAAATTGGTACACTTGCACCGAGATCTCTTATCTCAAAACCGGCAGTTGATAATATCGTACCAACAAGAGTTTTACCAATATCATGAATATCGCCTTCAACGGTACCGATAACAACCTTGCCGAGGATTTTTCTTGACACGCCTTCTGCTTTCATGATCGGAGCAAGGATTTCAATTGCACTTTTCATGGTTTCTGAACTAACAATTAATTCGGGTAAAAAGTATTCACCAGCTTCAAACAAACCACCTGCTTTCTGGATACCCGGGACAAGACCGTTATCTAGAATTTCATTAGATTTTAAGCCCTCACTAATAGCTCTTTTAACAAGTGAATCCGTTTCTTCACGTTCACCCTTAAAAACAGCATCTCCGATTTGTGTAAGGAGTAACTCTCTATTCATATTTTTTCCCTTCGCTAAAATCAACAATCTTTAATTTATTAAATGTACATATTTCGGTATATTCATACTAATAAAAGTTTGCCAAGTTCTAAAGCATTTGTAAGTGTAACAATACCATCTATTATTTATTGTTACTAAGAGATGTTGGATTACTAATATCCGTAAAATTGTTAAATACCATTCTCGAGAATGATATTAATTAATACAACAATATCCAGAACATTTAGTTCGTTATCGGAATTCATATCGCCAGCCCACAGTTCATAATCAGTTGGCGGATCACCTATCCCCAATGCAATATTGACTATTCGTATTATATCTAAAATATCTATGGATTCATCAGAATTAACATCGCCTGGCATAGCTCCAGTTGGATAAAACAGATTCACATATATAAATTCGTACGTTTCAGGAATTGCTATTGGTGTTTCCTCAGACACTTCCGTTAGCCCCCAGATCAGATGTTCAACATCAAAATATTCAATTGAGCCTTGGGATTTAGCACCTTCAGCATCATCGTAGTAAATTGTCTGCCCGTCGGAAGTTACTGTTATGTCATCAACAACTAATCCAAAATATGAAGGGTTATCACGAGAACACCAGCCCGGATCAGAGCCAAACGCAATTCGCAGTTGAACCGTTTGGTTTGCCCATGCCGTCAGATCAAAGGAAGCCTGCTGCCATTCAGGTTGATAACCGCCCCAGCCGGGGATATATGCCCCTTCGCCATTGTAGCCCCAGGCATAACCACTCGTAAAATCATAAGCAGGTGAACCGTACAACACAGTCCAGGTTTGAAAACCATTTGTCGAGATTCGTACATTTGCAGCATCCCAGCCATTGTAATTTTCATATATCCCGGGTTCTTCAAGTGCGTAGCTCAGCATAAAAGAGAATGTCCCACCATCACTCCCGAGTATTATTTCAGGTGTATCCAAAAACATCAGCCAGCTGTTATCATAACCGGGAATTTCTTCATCTGCACACCACCACGAATTTCCGGAATAGGCGTGTTCGGAAGAACGATGCCAGAAGAAGCGCCTATCCTTACATCTCATAAAAACCTGGTTGGTTTGAGGCTGGTCAAGATATTCAACCCCATCTGTTAGGTCCACAATTACATTTGTTGTTTGAAACGGGACTGGCGTTAATTTACGCAATGCCCAGTCAAAGAAATTTTTATCCCATACCGGATTCTCATTATTGCCAACACCAAAGTTAAGGGCAACTGCAGCACGAATTTCATGAACGATTTTGAAAGTGGATATCAGAACCGGTTCGTAATCTATTTTATCCATTGCATAATACGCCCATCCATGACATAACAAACTTGACTGAACTGCCTCGTACGACATCCAGAAATAGCCGTTTTCTCCAAAGGAAGTGCCCCATGAATTAGCGATTTTAAACGCTCCCACGCCATCTGCTGTTGTCCTGTTGTCGTCGAAGCCGCAGACACAAACTGCGTGTCCTCCTCGCATACTACCATAAACATCATTTATACAATAGGTATTGTTGTAATTTCCAATATTATCAAAATTGCTGTATACGCTTATCCCGATTACTGTTGCGTCACCATTTAGCAAAAGATTTTTCAAATCCTGTACTCCGGCAGACAGATTAATTGCAAAAGTCTCTAAGGTGCGATAAGAAATTGAGTTTCTGTATGATTCTTCATCTGGCATATCAGTATAATTATATTGACTATATGGCATATCCGCCCAAGAACAGCATCCAAGGTCCGTAAGAAGTTTAAAAGCATCGCTGATATATGAGCCCTGGTCCTCACCAGCGTTTATATGGTTATACATGAAAGCGGGGCTGAATTGATGATCGGTTTGGTTAAGATCCCAGTTTTGTTCCTGCCATTCCTGATAAGATTTGTAATAGTAAGCGGATGCCCAGGCAGTGCAAGAGCCTTGGCTTCCCTGACTGTTAATAGGAGGAAAATTAGCTGATAGATCAATTGAAGATTTGCTTTCTCGCTCAAGTTCGATTTTGGGAGATAGTCTTATCCATTCAGGTGGTGTTTCTTCCTTCAAGCAGCCTAACCCAACTGTTTCTCCATTTTTAAGGACAATAACACTATTACCTGTAGGATAAGATGAAGCACTTGAATTATTAACCGCCAATGTATCTTCTGGCAGAATGACTAAAGCAATAATTAAAAAAATAACACAGTAGTATTTAACAATATTCATTTTCACCTTATTTAATTCACAAATAAATGTAGTATAGATTTAGGAAAATAAAAAGAAAGAACAGCACATAATTCAAAATTGATAGAATTGGATATTTTCAAATAAACCCGTTTTAATCCCGATGAGTAACGGGATAAACGGGTTTTTAAATTCTTTGGGTGGTTCTCAAACCTTTACCATAAAACCTTCTGAAGGGCTTTTCCAAAGGAACTCCTACGGAGCAAGCCTTCGGAAGGTTGTCGGGAATTCTACCGCAGAAATACCATCTTTCCCGTGCTCTTAAATCCCTTATTCGTTGTCAATTGATAGAAATATACACCATTTCCAACGAGGCAGTTATGAATATTTCTTCCATCCCAGATAAACTCATAATATCCGCACGATTGTTCTTTGTCGACAAGAACGTTAACTAAATTTCCACGCAGGTCAATAATTTTCAGCATCACATGTGTGTTTTCTGGAATATTAAATTTGATATTTGTGGCTGGGTTGAATGGATTTGGATAGCATGGAAAGAGCTGGAAATCATCAGGAACCATTCCAAGTTCTTCTCTGCCCTTAGGTGTTGTAGAGACAATATCGTGTTTCTCTGTCTCTCCAGTATAACTTACATCTTCCAGTTGATACCAGTACTCGATGCCATTAATCACATTTCTATCAATATGTTGGTATTCATGTCTGGATGAAGTATTGCCGTGGCCGGGAATCAATTGATCATTGATAATTGTAAATTGTTCATCAGAATAAAGGCTTCTATAAATATTAAAGCCTAGATTTTCCACTTCGCTTTCGGTTATCCAGTTTAAGGTAACTTTAGCGTTGCCGGGGGTGGCGGTGAAGGAGGTAAGGGTGACGGGGAGGGAAATATCACCGCTAGTTTGACCATTATTTATCTGTCCTGATGTAGCTGAAGCATATGTCCATCCACTGCCGTTATCCCCTAAAACATTATCAGGAGCTTGTAGACTATTATCATTTTCTTGATCATCAACTGTGACATGAAGATAATTATCTGCAGATGTACTTCCACTTGTTGTCAATCCTACAGTGCCAATATTGCTTGGTATCCCACCCCATGCCACAGCATCTAAAATATTTCCATCATTATCTTTTAGGACTAAAAAATCTGCTGGTCCATTTTGAGGATTAAAAGTTGAACTAACTTGATCATTATTATTAACACTAGCGTCTTGAACTAATATAAAAAAACCTACATTATTACCATCGCTATCAGTTATTCCATCATTTGGAATTGTGAAAGATGAAATTGTAATTGTCCACTGGTGCGTGCTAGTTTGGTTGTAATGATATATTTTAAAATTAGTTATGTTAGTAGTTGAGGGACCAATTAATTCAACGAAACAACTATCGTCGGTACCATAATCCGCAGCACGAATTTCGTTTATATAAACTTTGAATGCGTTTTGGGCAAAACTAACTCGAATTATCACAAACACTAGTGTTATGCCAACAGTAAAAACTCTTATCAACCTTTTCTTCATGATCTCCTCCCCTGGGTTTATCCACTTAGATTTCTAAAATATTAAAACTTCAAGACTCCAAAGAGCTCGGTTTTAAATATTTTATCTTAATATAATTATGACAAAATGTTGAAAAAGTCAAGTTAATTTTTCGAGTTATGATTTTGAAGTGGGAATTTAATTTGCTAGTAATTTGTGAGTCGTATATGGTGCTGATGACTGAACCCCAGCGGGGTGATATATTTATAGCATCAAAAGAAGTAATAAACAAATCCCAGAGGGGTAACACTTCCTTCTCGATGGTTAAAGTATGAGAATATCAAATAAACCAATTTAGTTTCGCTTGTCGAAGACGTCCCGTTGGGAAAAATTGGTTTATTTATTACACCTGTCTTCTTGGTAACTTTATAGTTGAACTGTAAATTAGGATGCGTTAGTGAAAATGAGAGAAATATAGATATAGAGGGAGATTGAGTTTAATATTATGAGAACATATCTCGATTGTGTGCCGTGTGTTGTGAAATTTGCTTTAGGTGCAGTCCGTCAGGTGACAGACGATGAAGAGTTTCAAGAAAAGATCATGCGAGAGGTGTTGCATGAAGTTTCCAAGATCGATTTTAGTCTTTCGCCGCCGGAAATCAGCCATATAGTTTTTCGTTATATAAAGGAATATTTTGGAGATGTTGATCCATATCTTAAAGAAAAAAAGCGATTTAATAAATTCTGTTTGACTCTTTTACCAAAACTTAGAGAAAGGGTTAATAAATCAAAAGATCCGTTTAATGCAGCAATCCGCATGTCGATTGCCGGTAATATTATTGATTCCGGCGCTAACACAAATGTTAATGAAAGAGATGTTCTCAATACTATAGAAGAATGTATGTCGGCAACTCTTTATACCGATGAAGGTGTTATCTCTCTTAAAAAAGAGATGGAAAATACTAAAGATATTTTGATATTAGGGGATAATGCAGGTGAGATAGTTTTTGATCAGCTTTTGATTGACCAGATGCCAAAGGAAATTGTAACATATGCCGTCAAAAGCGCTCCAATATTAAATGATGCTACAATGGAAGATGCAGTAGAAACCGGTTTAACAGAGATGGTAAATGTTATAGGTAATGGCTCGGATTCTCCCGGGACAATTCTGAATAGATGTTCATCTGAATTTATAGAGAAATTTAATGAATCAGATATTGTTATCGCCAAAGGGCAGGCAAACTACGAAACATTAAGTGACGTTGATAGGGCAATATTCTTTATTTTAAAAATAAAATGCTCCGTAATTGCAAGAGATATGGGCTATAGCAATGGAAATTGTATCGTCATTAAGAAAAATGAGGGGGAAAGTTTATACATGAAACGTGAAGCGTAAAAAGTGAAACGTGAATATGTGATTATTTATTATATTTTTTATATAGAGATGTGGTGAAAAAGAAAATTGTGCAATTTATGAGAGTTTGAGATATGTTGATTCATATTTTGAAACAAGCTTTAATGATTACTGCTTTTGTGTTTATCATGATGCTTGTAATTGAATATTTGAATGTTCAAACAAGGGGAAACTGGCAGAAAGTCCTTCTGAAAAGGAAATGGACGCAATATGTTTTTGGTGCTTTGTTAGGTGCTATTCCAGGATGCCTTGGCGCATTTGTTACAGTAACTCTCTATTCGCACAAGATTATTAGTCTTGGTGCATTGGTGGCTGCAATGATAGCAACCAGTGGGGATGAATCTTTTGTAATGCTTGCTATGTTTCCAGGTAAAGCCATTTTACTTACTGGCATACTATTTATTGTTGCGATTTTGGCAGGAATTATCACGGATTTAGTGTTAGGTGAGAAGAGGTCTAAAGTATTTGAATGTAAAGGTTTCAGTCTTCATGAGGAGTATTGCGAATGTTTTCCAAGAGGTGAAATTGTCAGACAGTTACGTCAATGCTCCCTACAGAGATTTCTGCTGATGACTTTTATGGTGTTGGCAATTATTATGGTTGGTTCAGGAGTGATTGGTCCTGAAAAATGGAACTGGATAAGAAGCACATTATTCATTGTTTCATCAGTAGGGCTGTTTATAGTAGCAACTGTGCCGGAACATTTTTTAGAGGAACACCTGTGGAGTCATGTTGCCAAAAAACACGTGCCAAATATTTTTCTGTGGACTTTTGGAGCTCTTTTAGTCATGGCGATTTTAATAGAACATTTCAACCTGGAAAGCTGGATACAGCAGAGCCAGGTGCTGATTCTTTTTATAGCCTGTTTAGTGGGACTTATTCCGGAGTCCGGACCTCACATGATCTTTGTTACCCTTTTTGCACAGGGGATGATCCCATTTAGCATTTTAGCTGCCAGTTCAATTGTTCAAGACGGACATGGAATGCTTCCGCTTCTTGCCCACTCTCGTAAAGCTTTCATCGGGGTGAAAATTATTAATTTAATGTTTGGACTTGCTGTGGGGTTAATCGGGCTGCTGGTCAGATTGTGATCAGTCAAATAACCCCCGATGCTTTTCAATCATCTCACGTACAGCTGGTAGGACAAAAACATTAGACAAATCCATTTTACTAAGGACTTTAATCAGAAATTCAATTTGTAGATCGAGTGGAGTATATTTATTTATTACAACATTATTATCCTTTTCTACCAAACAGGTTCCGTCCTTAAAGTCTCCCTTACCATAAATTACGTTGTATCCCAGCCGCTCGAATGACGATTCAAGTTCTTCCCTGATGGACAGCAATTTAGTCTTTGATGTGTTCTTCGGAAACATAATTTAGTTATAAGTATTCATTCCGGTTTTTACGTTCAAACATCTCAACAAGTTCTTTAACCCTTTCGGACTCATTACGATTTACTATCAGTAGAGAGCCTTTTGATTGAATGATAATGAGGTCCTTTACACCTATTGTGGAAATAAGATTTTTACGTGAATATATATAGCAACCGCTTGTGTCAATTGTCTCCGTATTTCCTATCAATACATTGCCATTTTTGTCCTTGTCTTTAAAATCATACACTGAATCCCATGAACCAACATCACTCCAATCAAAATTTCCCCTGACGACGTATACATTTTTGGCTTTTTCCATTACTCCGTAATCGATAGAATTACTGTGAATTGTTGCCCATTGACGTTTTAATACAGAATCGTATTCAGGAGTATTAATTGCTTTAGAAACAGCCTGAAGACTTTCATAAAGTTCCGGTAGGAAAAGTTTAATAGAGTTCAATATGTTAGAGGCTTTCCAGATAAACATACCGCTATTCCATAAAAATTCACCGCTTTCAAGAAACCTTTTTGCGGTATTCAAATTAGGCTTTTCCGCAAAGGTCTTTACTTTATGTATCATGCCATTTTTAACTATACTTTTCTTATTAAATTGAATATATCCATAGCCCGTTGCCGGTCGTGTTGGAGTAACCCCAAACGTGATTAGTGCAACGTGGTCTCTGGCATATTTTACACCGTTTTCCACTGCTTCGGCAAAGCTGTAATGGTCATTAATAAGATGGTCTGCAGGGAAAATACCAATGACCGCATCGGGATCCTTAGCCTCAATAATCGTTGCAGCCAATCCAATGCATGGTGCTGTGTTTTTACCGCTCGGCTCTGCAATATAATTATTTTCAGAGAAATCACTCAGCTCATTAAGAATGGGATTTCGAAGATCCTGACCGGCAACAATGTATATTTTGTTTTTGTCACTAATTTCCTGTAGCCGATTATAAGTCAGCCTTAGCATTGATTGATCTGATACAATATCAATAAGTTGTTTAGGTCTTCCTCGACGACTTCTTGGCCAAAAACGTTTCCCGATACCACCTGCCATTATCACTGAGTACATTTTTATACCTCTTTAATTAAATTTTTCACTTTAATAGTTCCTTCAAACACCTTTCTTGTAGGACCATTTAACCACAATTTACCTGCTTTTCTTTCAACTCGCAAATCACCACCACGTGCCTTCAAAGTGACAGGCATTTTTTCATTAAAAACCTCTGAAATGATAAAAACAGATGCAACAGCTCCCGTACCGCAAGATAAAGTTTCATCCTCCACACCTCTTTCAAAAGTACGAATAGCCCAATTCCTGAGTGATGTCTTTTCAATGAAGTCTATATTAGCGTCAAACTTTTTTCTCAGTTCAGGCGATTTTGAATATATATCCATACTTGCAAGGTTCTTTTGGATTTTCACAAGATGGGGCACTCCGGTGTTTACAATGTATGCTGCGTCGTGTTCCAAATCGATCTTATGATAAATTTCTGGTTGTTGAAATTTCACACTCACTTTTCCGTTTTTCACTATTCCAAAGTGATCTTCCTCTCCAACACGAAATTTATATTTTTCTTGAGTACATATTCCACTTCTATTAACAAATAAAAGCGCAGCACGACACCCGTTTCCACACATTACCGGTCCAGAACCATTAGCGTTATAGTATAACATCTCGAAATCGTATTTATCCAATTCCTGAATGAAAATTGCACCGTCAGCTCCAACTCCAAAATGTCTGTCACATAAAAAACGTGTTAATTTCGGGAGCTGTTCTTTGAAAGATAAATTTCTGTGGTCTATTAAAATGAAGTCGTTTCCCGCCGCCTCCATTTTCCAGAAACGGATAGTATTTCTCAATATACCAACTCCACTTCTGCTGTTTCCCACCGTGAACGTACATTTATAATATCAGGATAAGCTTTAAAAGGCTCAGCTATTTGAAATGGAATTAATTTTCCACAATCATAGCGATTGTTGCCGTTTTTATCTTCCCAGATATTAAAGGTATATTTCCCGGGCAAAAGGTTTAGAAGTTCATAAAAACCGAGACTGTCTGGATGGGTTTCCTTAATAAATCCCCGACGACTTGTTAAAATGCACTCTAAAAATATTTTTCTGAAATCAATATTTTTGTTAGAAGTGACACTTCCGGTTATACTTCCAAAGGTATCAACATTGACGGTTAAAAATCTGATAGTAAGAGTTGAATCTATAAATGAATTTTTATCATAGTCTTTCCATGAATATGTGGCAGCATCAAGGCGATAATGGGTGGCGGACTCCAGAGGCTTTTGAGGTTTTAATAACAGTGAATTTCCATCTATCCATTCCAGATCAAAGGGGATCTTTAAAGTATCTCTTTTCCAGAGAGAAACACTATTTTTTATAGTTTCAATTTTAATAGGTTCAGAAAAATCCAGCCGAATTTCTGAATCGAGCGGAACACCTTTTTCTCTATTTGCCGGACGAGACTCTAGTAATTTGGGTCCTGTTGTATCAACCTGTTCATGCCAAATAAATTTTACAGGATTAACAGAAATTGAAATTTCGTCATCGTTGGAATCCTTGATGTTTTCTACTGAAACCTCGTAGGTTTCGCCCTCAATCAGACCTTGAATTTTTAAACGAATGATATTAGGTTCTTTTTCGTGAATCCAGGAAGATAATATTTCCGTATCAGCATTTTTGCTCCATATATAATTGGCGTTTTGTATAGAATTCTCTAAAATCTGATGTGAAAAATTCAATTCAAGGCATCCTTCTACAGTATTAACAGCAAATAGTCGAAAAGGTTTCAGGTACAATTTTCCCAGTCGAAAATTAATGTCTTTAATTTTATACTGTCTATGTTTTATTATTAATGGATCTTTCTGAGGCAGACCTATAAAATCGTCCTCTGTGAGAAAAAATGTGCTTACTGATTGAGATGAAATGGAAATGAGACGATATTCGCTCACAGGAAGATTTGTCACGTTATAATAACCAAATTCATCCACTGCTGCTATATAGTCCGGTTCAGAACCTAAAAGAGAGTCAGGGAAAGCTCCATGCTTCCTATAAACCCATACAGCCGCATTTAATTTTTCCGGGATCTTGTAGACTTTTCCTGAGATAATTCCGTCATCTAAGGAGTCTCCTGTCGAAAATGCGAGCTTAATATCTCCTGCTGTTTGATTTTTCCGGTAATCTTTAATATTTCTCCCAAAGCTTAAAATGTATGTAGTGTTTTCCAGGAGTGGCTCATATAAATCCACAGTTATTTTACGTCTGGATACTTTAACATTTGGAGGTTTATCCGGCTTTGGGGTAATGATAAGTGCTCCCTCTGCTGAACGTGGATCGATAGATTCTGAAAAAATGAATTCTACTATACAATTTTTAGCAACATTTATTGATCTATTTTCTGGGAAAGTTGATATCAAAGTTGGCCCGGTTTTATCAACAGGACCTCCGCCAGGTGGTCCCTGAGCAGCGCATCCTATTAAAATAATTGAGAAGACAAGAACTCCTGGCAAAGTAAATAATAATGGATATTTTATTATGTGAATTAATTGGGTTTTTAGATAGTTCAAGAATTATTTACCTGCTCATTATTAATGAAATATACCTTGGAGAATTATACAAATGTAGTTTAAATAACGGATAAATTTTTACCTATTTTATAGAACTTTTCGAGTACAAAATCTAATTGATCTTGAGTATGGGTTGCTATATAGCTGGTTCTTAATCGAGCGGAATTACTTGGAACGGCCGGACTAATAATAGCGTTTGTGTATACTCCTGCCTCAAACAGCATTTTCCAAAAGGTAAAGGTCTTGAGATTTTCGCCGATAACTATCGGGATGATCGGGGTTTCACTTGTTGAAGTATCAAACCCCATTTTTTTAAATTCCGTCCTCATGTAATTGCCGATTTCTAACAATCTTTCCCTTCTTTCTGGTTCTTCTTTGATGATTTGTAAGGCAGCTCTTGTAGAGGCTACCACACTAGGGGGGAGGCTTGCTGTGAAAATAAAACTTCTGGTATGATGTTTTATATAGTCTATAACATCTGTCTCACTGGCAATAAATCCGCCAACAGCACCGAAAGATTTTGAGAACGTACCCATAGTAAAATCTACCTTATTCGTCAATCCAAAGTGCGCTGCGGTTCCGTTACCATTTGGTCCAAGCACTCCTATGGAATGGGCATCATCAACCATGAGCCTACCCCCGTTATCTTTCACAATTCTGCAAATTTCGGGAAGTTTTACAATATCTCCTTCCATTGAAAAAACACCATCTACAATAACCAATGCTCCAGACATATCCGGAATTTTGCTCAAGACCTTTTCCAAATCGTTCATATCATTATGTTTATATCGCATTATTTTTGAATGGGATAGTAAACATCCGTCAATAATACTAGCGTGATCCAATTTATCTATAACTGTAAAGTCATTTTTCCCTAAAATAGTGGAAATAACGCCGAGATTCACCAAGTATCCCGTAGAAAAGATCAGAGCAGATTCTTTTCCTACAAATTCTGCAAGTTCTTGTTCAAATTCTTCATGGATGTCAAGAGTACCATTCAGAAATCTGCTTCCGGTTCTACCTGTCCCGTATTCTTCTAAAGCATTTTTCGCTGCTTCTATAACTTTTGGATGATGTGTTAAACCAAGGTAATTATTAGATCCTATCATTATTTTTGCGGAACCATTAAATATCATCACATTGTCATCACCGCCTGAAAATGGTATAAAATAAGGGTAATAACCCTGTTCTTTTGCAATCCTGGCATCCTGAAATTTGTAACATTTCTCAAATATATCCATCAACGTCCCTTCTCTTTTATCTTGAATCAAAATTTACTCTAATTTAAATTGATATGTATTGATTTGCAAAGTAGTAAATGTCTTGAGTATCTATTATATAGGATGTAATAAGGAATTTGAATTTGTAAATTCGAGTTGTTATTATTATTGACAATAAAATCAAGATTAAAGGATTATCGTTATGAAGAAATTTAGAATATTGCTATTCATTGCGATTTTTAATGCTCTCATTTTTGCACATCAATTTTCGGGGTTAGACTATATAATTGACAGTGCAATAAGCAATCACATTTTTCCCGGAGCAACTATCATTATTGGAACAGATTCGATAGTACTCTATAACCATGGTTACGGACGTTTCACGTACAGTAATAGTTCCTCTGTTGTCAATACAAACCACATGTTTGACCAGGCTTCTTGTACTAAGGTGTTCGCGACCACTTCTTGCATCATGAAACTAGTTGATTCAGGATTGGTGGATATCGAAGAAAAAGTTGCGTATTATATTCCGGATTTTGCTCAAAATGGAAAGGAAAATGTAAAAATTAAGCATCTTCTACTGCATACTAGCGGAATGCCGGCTTATTATACACCATCAGCAGGCCAAACGCCTCAGCAAATAATTAATGCTATTTTTGCACTCCTATTACAAAATACCGCTGGTTCGACTTATGTTTATAGTTGTCTGAATTTTGTCACTTTGATGAAGGTTGTTAAAGCGGTAACTGGCAAGGCAATGTGGGAATTTTATCGTAATACATTTACAGAGCCATTGGGGATGCACAGGACGATGTTCTGTCCTCCAGATTCTCTTAAGGACCAGTGTCTCCCGACATCTTCGGTTGCTGGCTACCAGGGAATTGTGCATGATCCTCTGGCAAGAGGACTCGATGGACTTTCTGGGAATGCCGGATTATTTTCAACTACAGGCGATTTGGCAAAAATTTGTCAATTACTTTTAAATGGCGGTGTCTATAATGGGATTAGATACATTAGTAACGCTACTGTTACGCTATTTACGACTCAGTATTCTTCTGGTAGTTCACGTGCATTAGGTTGGGGAACAAATGCTAACAGCAGCAGCTCTGCAGGTTCGCTGCTTTCACCTGAATCTTTCGGACATACAGGTTATACAGGCACTTCTGTTTGGTGTGATCCTGTTCGGAAACTTTTTATCGCTTTTCTAACGAACCGCGTGTATCCCAATGATCAAGCGTCGGTAACTTCCACTCGTGCGCTCGTTGCAGATGCCGCTGTAAGAGCTATTGAAGGAATACCGCCTCAACCGATAATGTATTCAATCCAGCGAGATGCTAATGAAAACATTGTTTTTTTATGGAACCCAAATTCAGTAATGGGAGCGATAGATAAGACCGAAATCTGGATTGATTTTGGAGATGGATTTCAATTATATAACGAAGTCGGTGTAGATACATCAGAAATTGTTATTCATTCCGGTCAATATCCTGCAGATTCAATGATTGTAATTAAACTGCTAAATAGGTTTGAAGATAATTCAAGCGCTTTCTCCGATCAATATGCTATAAGAGGCTGGAAAAAGGATTTACTTATAGTTGATGGATACGACAGAATTGGAAGCTGGGGACAGGCGTCTCATCATTTTGTTGTAATTCATGCAAAGGCATTACCCGATACAATCCATTTTGAAAGTTGCGATAATGACCAAATAATTGCCGGCAATGTAAATCTTTTGGATTATAAATATGTTCTGTGGATTCTTGCTGACGAAAGCACTTCAGATGAAACTTTCAGTAGTGAGGAACAAACACTGGTAAAAGATTATTTTAAACAGGGTAGTTGTTTATTCGTAAGCGGGTCGGAAATTGGTTGGGACCTCGATTATAAAGGATCAGCATCTGATAGAAATTTCTATAATGGATTTTTACGGGCTGATTTCGCTGGTGATGACGCAGGTTCACTTTCGGCAAGCGGAGTTAGTGGTACAATTTTCGAAGGTTTGTCTTTTAGCTATGGTACAAGTTCCGCACTTTATTACGAGGATTACCCTGATTACATCTATGCAAGAAATGGTGGGAAAATCTGCCTTAAATATGGTAATAACAGAAACGCTGGAGTTTATTATGAGGGCACTTATAATGGTTCAACAGAAATTGGTAAACTCGTATATTTGGGATTTCCTTTTGAGACCATTGTGGTAGAGCAAAACCGAAAAGAGTTAATGCACCGGGTCATTGAATTTTTTCAACAGCCAACTACAGAAATCTCACAGCAGGATATCAAGCCAGTTCTTGAATCATTTGTTCTGTATCCCAATTATCCCAATCCTTTCAATATGGAAACTACCATACGTTATCAAATTCCTTGTAAATCCCATATTAATCTCTCTATTTATGATATTAATGGAAATCTGATTAAGACTTTAAGAAATGATTGTTGTGAACCTGGACTTTATAGAGAAGTATGGAACGGGTTAGATAATTATCACAGGACTGCACCATCTGGAATATATTTTTCTCGTTTAAGCGCCAGTGGAAATGTGAAAAAAACAAACAAATTAACATTGGTCAAATAATAAGTAGGTTATATGTTAAAAAACAAATTTATTATCCTTTTTGTGATTCTTTATATCTTTAGTTGTAGCTCAAAAAAATCTCAATCGACAACAAATATTAATGTTGGAGGAAAAATGAGTATTCAAATGACAAGCACAGCATTCAAAGAAGGTGAAACAATTCCTGTGAAATATACCTGCGATGGC
>JADHYC010000064.1 GCA_016782645.1 Fidelibacterota bacterium
TATGGTAATGCCGGGAGATAATGTAACAGCCGAAGTGGAGTTGATAACAGAGATAGCGATGGAGAAGGAGCTTCGTTTTGCGATTCGTGAAGGTGGAAGAACAGTTGGTGCTGGTGTTGTAACGGAAATCTTGGAGTAACCACAAAGGTATAAGCAATGCGTGAAATTATTACTCTAGAGTGTACAGTTTGTAAACGTAGAAACTATACAACGGAAAAGAATAAAAGATTGCATCCGGGTAGAGTGGAATACAAAAAATATTGTCGTTGGTGTAAAAAACATACTTCACATAAGGAAACGAGGTAATTAGAGTATGAAGGTGAGTAGCTCAATTGGTAGAGCACTGGTCTCCAAAACCAGGGGTTGCGGGTTCGATTCCTGCCTCACCTGCATTTTTGATTTTTTAATCTTTCATATATTTGCCTATAGAGGAGAATAGAGTATGTTTAAAAAAATTATAGGTTTTATAGATGGTGTTTTTTTTGAAATGAAAAAAGTGTCCTGGCCTACTTGGCAAGAATTGAAAGGTTCCACCGTTGTAGTTTTAATTTTGTCACTAATATTGTCCATGTTTTTGTTTGTTGTAGATTTATTATTATCTAAAGTTGTGAACATTATTTTATAGTTTTATTATGGAATGGTACGTTTTAAAAGCATATTCAGGTAAGGAAAAGAAGATTCAAGAAGCTATACTATTAGAAGCTGAACGTGCCGGAAAGAAAGATATTGTATCTGAAGTTCTTGTACCCTCTGAAAATATAATGGAAATGCGTGAAGGTAAGAAACGTGTTCGTAATAAAGTATTTTTTCCTGGATATATTCTTATTAAAATGGAAATGACCAAAGAATCTCAATATCTTATTGAAAATATTCCCGGTATTATGAGTTTTGTTGGAGCTAAGGGCAAGCCTTTACCACTTAAACCTGAAGAAGTAAAAAGGATAATGGGAGAAGTTGAACGGAAAGATGGTCGAGAAATTATGGCTGTTCCTTTTAAGCTGGGTGATCCTGTTAAAGTTGTAGATGGTCCTTTTGTCGATTTTAAGGGAGTTGTTCAGGATGTCAATGAGGATAAACATAAAATAAAAGTTATGGTTAGTATTTTTGGTCGTCCTACACCAGTTGAGTTAGATTTTTTACAGGTTGAATTAGAGAAATAGGTGAAGATATGGCAAAAAAGATTTTAACAATAATAAAACTTCATATTCCAGCTGCTAATGCGAATCCCTCACCACCTGTTGGTCCTGCTTTGGGTCAACATAGTGTGAATATAATGGAATTCTGTAAAGCGTTTAATGCCCGGACTCAGGATAAGCAAGGTTTGATTATTCCTGTTGAGATCACTGTTTTTTCCGACAGGTCATTTAAATTCATAACTAAAACACCTCTAGCTTCGATTCTTCTGATGAAGGCTGCAAAGATTGAAAAGGGGTCTGGTGAACCGAACAAAACAAATGTTGGATCAGTCACAATCAAAACTGTCAGGGAAATAGCCAAAACGAAGATGCCGGACCTTAATGCACACACAATTGAGCAGGCTATGGAGATGATAAAAGGAACTGCCCGTAGTATGGGCATTAGGGTAATAGAGTAAAGGAACCAGTTTTATGAAAGTCTCAAAACGGGTTAATAATAATAATAGTAAAGTTGATCGAAAAAAAGATTATCCAATTAAAGAAGCGATTTCGCTGTTGAAAAGTTTGGAAGGTACAAAATTCGATGAAACTGTTGAAGCACATGTTAATCTTGGTGTAGATCCAAAACATGCAGATCAAAATATACGCGGCACTTTTTCTTATCCATATGGCACTGGTCGCAAGGTACGAGTTCTTGTAATGACTAAATTAAAAGTTGACGAAGCTAATAAAGCCGGCGCCGATTATGTTGGTCTTGAAGAATATATTGAGAAAATACAAAAAGGTTGGTCTGATATTGATGTAATCATCGCAACACCTGACATTATGGGGCAAATAGGGAGACTCGGAAAAATTCTTGGTCCAAAAGGACTTATGCCAAATCCCAAAAGTGGTACAGTAACCAACGATGTAGCGATTGCTGTGAATGAGATAAAGGCGGGTCGTGTGGAAATACGTGTTGATAAAAGTGGAATTATACATTCTACTGTTGGTAAGATATCTTTTTCTGAAGAAAAAATTGAAGAAAATGTCAAAA
Organism: Fidelibacterota bacterium; assembly: GCA_016782645.1. Taxonomy (GTDB): domain Bacteria; phylum Fidelibacterota; class UBA2242; order UBA2242; family UBA2242; genus BS750m-G69. The sequence goes on from JADHYC010000064.1 coordinate 2,173, forward strand.
CTTTAATATCCAATTTAATTAGTATGAGACCTTCTTCAGCGAAAGGCGTATATTTTAGAAAATTAACGCTTACAACCACAATGGGTCCTGGAATCCATGTAGATAAGTCTACTGTTTTATAATAATATGCTATTTAGGAGTTAAGATGCCCAGTCAAAATAAGATTGATTTAGTAAATGAAATTACTGAGAAATTTTCAAGAGCTAAAGGCATATATTTCACAGATTATAAGGGAATGAATGTTCAGCAGTTGAATGATCTGAGAAAAGAGTTTCATGCAGCCAATATCGAATACAGAGTTGCAAAAAAGACTCTTACTAAAATTGCTGCAAAAAATGCCGGGTATGATTCAATTGACAATCTTATCGAAGGTCAGATGGGAATTGCATTTTCCTATGATGATCCCACAAATCCAGCGAAAGTAATAACCTCATTTGTTAAGAAAAATGGATTAGATAGCCTGGATATTACTGGATGTATTTTTGAGAAGGAACTTTTTAAAGCTGATAAAATTAACGAGATAATAAAACTGCAATCAAGAGAAGAGCTATTATTAAAATTTGTTGGTACCTTAGTTGCTCCAATGAGTAATCTTGTTGGTTTACTGAATGCATCTATGAGTCAGTTGGTTGATGTTCTTGAATCGCTTAGTAAAAATAAAAAAGAATAAATTATTTTTCAGTAAAAGGAGGAAAATAGGAAATGGCTGAAATAACAAGAGCAAATGTTCTTGAATATCTTGAAAAAGCTAATATGCTTGAGATATCTGGACTAGTTAAAGACATTGAGGAAAAGTTTGATATTAAAGCGGCTGCTCCAGTAGCTGTTGCTGCTCAGGGAGTGGCAGTCACTGAAGCCCCAGAGGAAGAGGAAAAGACAGAATTTGACGTTATTTTAAAAGAAGTTGGTTCTCAAAAGATCAATGTCATCAAAGTTGTGAGGTCAGCAACCAGTCTCGGACTGAAAGAAGCTAAGGATCTAGTTGATAATGCTCCTAATTCAGTTAAAGAAGCGGTGTCAAAGGAAGAAGCCGAAAGTATTAAGAAACAGCTAGAAGAAGCAGGAGCAACAGTCGAGCTCAAATAGGCTGTTATTATTTATGCCTTATTGCATTTTGAATGACAGTATCTTTATTAAGTTTATAAATTTTCTCCTTTTTAATAAGAGGGGATGTTTAAAAGTGAAAAGGAGGGATACTCTTGAGTAAAACTCTCCAGAAATTGACGAAGAGAAAATCTTTTTCAAAAATATCTACTGTGCTGAATATGCCCAATTTTTTAGATGTTCAGCTTAAGTCTTATGAAGTCTTTCTTCAGAAGAATGTTCCACCAGAAGAGCGTGAGAAAAAAGGTTTAGAGGCTGCATTTCATAATGTATTTCCTGTGGAAGACACACATGGAAACTATCTTTTGGAGTATAAATACTATACAGTAGGTGAACCTCGATATACAATAAAAGAATGTTTAGAGCGGGGTGTTAGCTATACAATTCCTTTAAAAGTGCGGCTGATTCTTCATATTACTGAAGAGGGTAGTTCTAAAGGAGATTATGCAGCTGGTATTGAACAGGACATCTTTTTTGGCAATGTTCCTTATATGACCGAAAGAGGTACTTTTATTATTAACGGAGCTGAAAGGGTTATTGTAAGTCAGCTTCAAAGGTCGCCAGGTGTATTCTTTAGTGAAGGTGAACACACAAATGGAATGAAAATCTATTCTGCGAGAGTAATTCCCCTTAGAGGCTCGTGGGTAGATTTTGTTATTGATACTCATGATGTTCTTAGTGCAATTATTGATAGGCGCCGTAAATTTCCAGCAACCATATTGCTCAGAGCATTTGGCTATCCCACAAATGAAGATATTCTAAAATTGTTGAGTATTGGTGAAAGAATCGACATTTCAGGTTCAGCTAAAGAAGCAATTGGAAAAACGCTTGCCGAGAGTTTAATAAACTCTCAAACAGGCGAAGTTCTTTATGAAGTTAAAGAGATGGTTACGATAAATAAAGAACATATGAAGATCTGTAAAGAGCATGAAATCGACTCTATTCTGGTATTTACTACTGATGATGATATTGAGAAATCAGTACTTCTAAATACTTTTAGAAAAGATTCTTCTACGAGTGACGAAGAATCCGCACTTTACTATTTATATAGAAGCCTGCGAACTGGAGAACCTCCAAATTTAGATACAGCCAGAATATTTATAGAGAGATTGTTTTTTAGTCCTAAAAAGTACGATCTTGGTCAGGTAGGGCGCTATCGGATAAATAAGAAATTCAATTTGAAAGTTCCTGTTGAAGATACGGTTCTTACCAAACAGGATATTGTCGAGATTATTAAACATATCATAGAAATGAAGAAGGGCAATTTAGGTCCTGATGATATTGACCATCTTGGAAATAGGCGTGTTCGAACTGTTGGAGAGCAGCTGACAAATCAGTTTAATCTTGCTTTTACACGCATGGCGCGAACCATAAAAGAGAGGATGAACTTAAGGGAATCTGAGAATCTGACACCTCAAGATTTGATAAATTCTAGAATTATTACATCTGTTGTCAATTCATTTTATGGCACAAGCCAGTTGTCTCAATTTATGGATCAGACAAATCCTCTTGCGGAGATAACACATAAGCGCCGTGTTTCTGCACTAGGCCCAGGTGGACTTACTCGAGAAAGAGCAGGTTTTGAGGTTCGAGATGTCCACTACACACATTATGGGAGACTTTGCCCTATAGAAACTCCAGAAGGTCCAAATATTGGATTGATCTCCTCTCTTGCAACCTATGCCTATGTAAATAAACTTGGTTTTATTGAAACACCCTATCGTCGTGTTAATATAAAGAATAGCGAACCAGTTGTATCAAATAAAGTTTCTTATCTTTCAGCTGATGATGAAGATCGGGAGTTAATTGCACAGGCTAATGCCCCATTAGATGGAAAGGGTCATTTTGTAAGGTCTAATGTTCGGGCAAGAATTCGTGGTGAATTTCCAGTGGTTACACCTGACAAAGTGAAATATATGGATGTTTCACCTAATCAAATTGTATCTGTTTCAGCAGCACTAATTCCTTTTCTTGAACATGATGATGCAAACCGTGCACTCATGGGTTCCAATATGCAACGGCAATCCGTACCTCTTCTCAAACCTGAAAGACCTATTGTTGGAACAGGAATGGAAAAAGTAGTTGCAAGGGATTCGAAGACTACAGTTATCTCTCCTATAAATGGAGTTGTAGAGGAAGTGTGTGCTGATTATATTGTCATTTGTTCCTCAGATGCAGATGATGATTCCCTTCTTGATGGAAATCAGGCTAAAGTTAAACTTGAATTAGCAAAATTTTTCCGAACTAATCAAGATACTACTATGGATCAAAAGCCCTTGGTTAAAGCGGGTGACAAGGTTAGAAAAGGCGATGTTATTGCCGATGGTTGTGCTACTGATCATGGTGAATTGGCGTTAGGAAGAAATATTCTGGTCGCATTTATGCCGTGGCGTGGTTTTAACTTTGAAGATGCGATTGTTCTTAGTGACCGTATAGTAAGGGATGATGTATTTACTTCGGTTCATGTTAAAGAGTTTGAGCTTGAGGTTCGAGACACAAAACGCGGTAGCGAGGAACTTACCCGTGAAATTCCAAACGTTAGTGAAGAGACAACAAGGAATTTAGATGCAAATGGTATTATCCGGATTGGCGCTGAAGTAAGACCTAACGATATATTAATTGGTAAAGTTACTCCAAAAGGTGAGACAGACCCAACACCTGAAGAGAAACTCCTAAGAGCTATATTTGGTGAAAAAGCCAGCGATGTTAAAGATGCTTCTAAAAGAACTGAATCTGGAATTAGAGGTGTTGCTGTAGATACAAAGTTATTTAGACGAAAAGGAAAAACAAGTCGAGATGATGAAAAGCGTCAAACTGGTGAAGTAATTAGCAGGAGTGTACAAGAACATCATTCTCTTAAGGTTCGTCGTGATAAATTGTTAATTCGGATTCTTTTAGATAAAACATCTAAGACAATAAAAGATATAACCGGAACAAAAACAATTGTTGAAGCTGGTATTAAATTAACTGAAAGACAGCTTCAGGGAATAGATTTTGATAATCTGAGTTTAGAGGAGACTTGGACTACTGATTCTGAGGCAAATCAAAAAGTCGAAAAGGTAGTAAAAAGTTATTTTGATCTTTCACAGAAGATTGATGAAGAGTTAGAACAAAGAATTTATAAGATTAAAGTTGGTGACGATCTCCAGCCTGGAGTTTTGCAACTTGCTAAAGTCTATGTTGCAAACAAGAGAAAAATTTCTGTCGGTGATAAGATGGCTGGTAGACATGGTAATAAAGGTGTAGTTTCGATAATTGTACCTCAGGAAGATATGCCTTTCTTAGAAGATGGAACTCCGGTTGACATTATTCTTAACCCTCTCGGTGTACCATCACGTATGAATTTAGGACAGCTCTATGAAACGATGCTTGGATGGGCAGGTAAGAAACTGAGTGTTTATTACGAAACCCCTGTATTTGATGGTGCCTCTCATGAAGAGGTAAAAGAAGAACTTAGGAAAGCTAATTTACCTGAAAGTGGAAAAGTAACTCTTTATGATGGTCAGACTGGAGAGCCTTTTGATGCTCCTGTTACAGTTGGATATATCTACATGATGAAGTTGTCACATCTAGTAGAAGATAAAATGCATGCCAGATCAACCGGACCTTACTCACTTGTTACACAACAACCATTAGGCGGCAAGGCCCAATTTGGAGGACAGCGTTTTGGTGAAATGGAAGTTTGGGCTTTAGAAGCTTATGGTGCTGCTTATACCTTGCAGGAAGTTCTTACCGTAAAATCTGATGATGTCGAAGGTCGGTCAAGAGCCTATAATGCAATTGTAAAAGGAGAAAATTTCTCAGAATTTGGTATTCCTGAGTCATTCAACGTCCTTTTAAAAGAGCTGCAAGGTTTATGTATAGAAATGGATATTAATTAGTCCAGAAAGATTTTCAGGGCTGGAGGAATTAAAATTAATATGAATTTTTCAAGACCTTTTAGTTATCATAGAGAATTTGAAAGTATCACTATACATGTATCTTCCCCGGAAGAGATCTTGATGCGTTCGCATGGTGAAGTCTTAAAACCAGAAACAATAAATTATCGATCTTACAAACCAGAAAAAGACGGACTTTTTTGTGAAAAGATTTTTGGTCCTGTTAAAGATTGGGAATGTCATTGTGGCAAATATAAGCGTATTAGATATAAGGGTATAATCTGTGACAGATGTGGTGTTGAAGTAGCCAGAAAAAAAGTTCGACGTGAGCGCATGGGACATATTACTCTTGCTGTTCCTGTTGTGCATATATGGTTTCTGAGATCTATCCCAAGTAAATTGTATTACCTTTTAAATATTAGAACAAAGAACATTGAGGAAATTGTTTACTATGAAAAATATGTCGTTCTCAATCAAGGGGAATCTGACTTACCGTATGGCTCTGTTATTTCAGAGGAAGAATATTTTGAAAACATGATGAAATATGGACCAAAGAGTGAACTTTTTGATGATGAAGAAGCTCAGAGTTATTTTCTTGCTAATACTGGTGGGGAAGCTATAAGGGAACTCCTTCAGAAGTTAGATGTAGATGTTCTTGTTCGACAACTTAAAAGTAATCTAAAATCTAAGAAGTCGGCAACACAGAAAGCTGAGATATTAAAACGCCTTAAAGTAGTGAAAGCTTTTTTGCCTAGGGAAGGTAAACCTGTTAATAAACCTGAATGGATGATTATAACGGTATTACCTGTTATTCCCCCTGATCTCAGACCTCTTGTTCCTCTTGAAGGTGGTAGATTCGCTGCAAGTGATCTAAATGATTTATATCGACGAGTAATAATTCGAAATAATAGATTAAAGCAGCTTATTGAGATTAAAGCTCCTGATGTTATTCTAAGGAACGAAAAGAGAATGCTTCAGGAAGCTGTTGATTCACTTTTTGATAATAGCCGAAGGCGTACTGAAGTCAGGAGTGGTACAAGACGTCCTTTGAAAAGTTTAAGTGATATGCTTAAAGGGAAAGAAGGGCGCTTCAGACAGAACTTGCTCGGTAAGCGTGTTGATTATAGTGGACGTTCTGTTATTGTTGTAGGACCGAATCTTAGATTGAATGAATGTGGTTTGCCAAAGGAAATGGCAATTGAGCTATTTAAGCCGCATATTATTCATCAGCTTATTCGGCGTAATATATCCAAAACTCCGAAAGCTGCTAAAGCAATGGTAGATCATAAGGACATTCAGGTATATAAAATACTTGAATATGTTGTAAAAGATCATCCTGTTTTACTGAATAGGGCACCTACACTTCACAGGTTAGGCATTCAAGCTTTTCAACCTATTTTGATTGATGGAAAGGCTATTCAAATCCATCCATTAGTATGTGCTGCTTTTAATGCTGACTTTGATGGAGATCAGGTGGCAGTTCATATACCTCTATCCTTTGAAGCACAAATGGAATGTAGAGTTTTAGTTATGTCCTGCCATAATATTCTTCACCCTGCACATGGATTTCCTATTGCTATACCATCGCAAGATATGGTTCTTGGTGTTTATTACATTACCCGTCATAGAAAAGGAGCAAAGGGTGAGGGTATGCGTTTTTCGTCAACTAATGAGGCGCTTTCAGCATACTGGGCTGGCGAAGTGGATGTTCATGCTAAGGTTAAGATTCGGGTGGACGGTAAAATATATGATACAACTGTTGGAAGAGCATTGTTTAGTAGCCTTCTCCCGAAAGAAATAGGATATATTAACGAGCTCATTTCTAAAGGCCGGTTGGAAAGGATAGTCCTTACAAGTTATCATAAAGCCGGTAACTATGAAACTGTTGAGTTCCTTGATAAATTAAAAGATATCGGATTTGAATATGCAACAAGGTCTGGTGTGTCAATTTCAATTTCGGATATTATAATACCAAAGGAGAAACCTGAACTTATTTATGAATCCTTTAAACGTGTAGAAGATATTCAGAAAAAGTTTCAAAAAGGAATATTAACAGAAGGTGAGCGTTATAATAAGATAATAGATAATTGGACTCACACTACGAACAAAGTTGCTGATGTTATGCTCGGAAATCTTTCAAATGATAGGCAAGGGTTTAATCCTGTGTTTATGATGGCTGATTCTGGCGCTCGAGGTAGTGGTGAGCAGATTAAGCAACTTGCAGGTATGCGTGGTTTAATGGCAAAACCGCAGAAAACGATGACTGGTCAGATAGGGGAAATTATTGAAACTCCGATCACTTCAAACTTTAAAGAAGGTCTTTCGGTGCTTGAGTACTTTATCTCTACTCACGGAGCGAGGAAAGGATTAGCAGACACTGCATTAAAGACAGCCGATGCAGGTTATCTTACTCGTCGTTTAGTGGATGTTGCTCAAGATGTTGTTATTTCTGAGGAAGATTGTGGTACTATTAATGGTATTGAAATTACCGCATTGAAAAAAGAAGAAAGTATTATTGAGAATTTAGCCGATCGAATTGTAGGACGTATTGCCCAGGAGGATATCTATGATCCTGAGAGTGAGGATGAAATTATAGTTGAGGCAGGCCAAGAAATTAACGAGATAATAGCACGTAAAATTCAAGATTGTGGAATTGAAAAAGTTCGTATCAGATCGGTGTTGACTTGTGAATCTCTTCGAGGCGTTTGCGGGAAATGCTATGGTAGAAATCTGGCAAGTGATAAGTCGGTGAATATTGGAGAGGCAGTGGGAATAATGGCAGCCCAATCTATTGGTGAACCGGGTACACAGCTTACACTTAGAACATTCCACTATGGTGGGACAGCTGCAAGGGTTGTTGAAGAATCAGAAGCTGAAGCGAAGAGTAAAGGCAGAGCCACTTTTTCAGATAATTACAAATCTGTAGTAAATAAAAAGGGCAATTATTCTGTAGCTTTTTCCAGAAATGCCCTTTTAAGTCTCATTGATGAAAATAATCGAGTAACATCAACGTATAATGTGCCCTATGGTTCCCATGTTTTCGTGAAAAAAAATGAACAGATTAATATAGGACAGTCCCTATTTCGCTGGGATGTTTATATGGATCATATTTTAGCATTGCGTTCCGGTTATGTTAGATTTATTGACCTGTTAGAGAACATTACCTTTAGTGTAGAAGCTGATGAGTCTGGACATAAGTCAAGAATTGTCATTGAATCAAAAGACAGGACAATTCAACCGAGAATAGATATTATCTGTAATGAAAATGGTAAAGAGAAAGTCATTTCCGGGTTCATGCTACCTGTACGTGCTATGTTGGTAGTTAAAGATGGAGAAAGCGTTGTTGCCGGTGGTGTTCTTGCAAAAATTCCAAAAGAGATGGGAAAGACAAGTGATATTACAGGTGGTTTACCTCGTGTTGCTGAGTTATTTGAGGCAAGACGACCAAAGGATCCAGCGATTATTTCTGAAATTGATGGGAAAGTCAAATTTGGGGGAACTGAAAAAGGTATAAGGGAAATTGTTATTATTGGTCCAGATAGTCAGCAGAAAAAGTACAAGATACCTTATGGTCGTTACGTCTTAGTTAATCAGGGGGATGAAGTGCAAGCTGGTGAAAGACTATGTGAAGGGCCTATTACTCCTCAGGATATCCTTGCAGTACAGGATCCTCGTAAGGTACAGGAATACCTTGTGAATGGAATACAAGAGGTTTATAGACTTCAAGGGGTTAGAATTAACGATAAGCATATTGAGGTAATTGTACGGCAGATGATGCAGAAAGTTAACATTGAAGATTCAGGCGATACAAGCTTACTTGAGAAAGATAGAGTAAATCGAAATGAGCTGATTAGGGAAAACAGGCGAATAAAAGATTATGTTATCATCACAAATGTTGGTGACTCTGATTGGGATGAGGGTGATGTTATTTCCAAAAAAGAGTTTGCAAAGTTTAACCGCTTGCTTAAGGAAGAGGGTAAGAATCCGGCTAAAGCTAGGACAGCTCATCCAGCTAAATTTACTGAGTTACTTCTTGGTATAACAAGAGCATCATTAAATACAGAATCTTTCATATCAGCCGCTTCATTTCAGGAAACTACTCGTGTTTTAACTGATGCAGCAGTTGCTGGTAAAACAGATTATTTGAGAGGTTTAAAAGAGAATGTTATAATGGGGCGGTTAATTCCAGCTGGAACAGGTTTAAGAAAATACAACGATATTGTAGTTACAGAACCAGAAGAAGAAACTAATGAGTGGAAGTTGTTGCGCGAGAAAGAAAAGGCTAAGGAAGAAGAACTCGCCGCTCTACAAAAATAAAGAATATTGCTATTGAAAATATATTGCTTAAAAAATAGAATTATTGTATGTTTGTGGGCTTTTATAGTGGAGAGTGTATGCCGACGATCAATCAATTAGTTCGTAAGGGAAGAAAAGTTGTTTTTAAAAAGGATAAATCACCAGCTTTGCATGGGTGCCCTCAGAAACGTGGTGTATGTACAAGGGTTTATACAACCACTCCTAAAAAACCAAATTCTGCCTTGCGGAAAGTAGCTCGAGTCAAACTAACAAGTGGCAAAGAGGTGAATGCTTATATACCTGGTGAAGGACATAATCTTCAAGAGCACTCGATAGTATTAGTTGAAGGTGGACGTGTTAAGGATCTTCCCGGTGTTCGTTATCATATTGTCAGAGGTACTCTTGATACAAGTGGTGTTAGTGATAGGAGAAATAGTCGTTCAAGGTATGGTACAAAGCGTCCATCTTAGTATAGGAGATTAGTTTATGGCTCGAAGAAAGAGAATCCCATCTCGACGAATATTACCTGATCCCAAATACGGTGATATTCGAATAGCAAGGTTTATAAACTATATTCTTAGAAGAGGAAAAAAATCTCTGGCTGAAAGAATTTTTTACGATGCTTTAAATATCATTGAAGACAAGAAAAAAACAAACGGATTAGATGTTTTTCGAAAGGCAATGAGCAATGTATCTCCTGTTATGGAAGTTAAGTCAAGAAGAATCGGAGGCGCAACATATCAGGTACCCATCGAAGTAAGGCCTAAGAGAAGATTCACTTTGGCATCTAGATGGATAATTTCCTTTGCGAAATCAAGGCATGGGAGTTCGATGGCAGAAAAGCTTGCAGGTGAATTGATGGCTGCCGCCAATAATGAAGGCGGGGCAGTTAAAAAGAGAGATGATACACACAGAATGGCAGAGGCAAATAAAGCATTTGCTCATTTTGGATATAGATAATATTGAGGAATATGAAGGAAAGAATTCTCAGGAAAGTACGTAATATAGGAATTATGGCACATATTGATGCTGGTAAGACCACTACGACTGAAAGAATTCTTTTTTATACAGGTCGAGTTCATAGGATGGGGGAAGTTCACAATGGTGCTGCAACTATGGACTGGATGGATCAAGAAAAAGAGCGAGGTATAACGATTACATCCGCAGCAACAACCTGTTATTGGAATGAACATCGTATTAATATTATTGATACACCCGGTCATGTAGATTTTACTGCAGAAGTTGAACGGTCCCTCAGAGTGCTAGATGGGGCTGTTGCCATTTTTTGTGGTGTAGGCGGTGTTGAACCTCAAAGTGAAACTGTTTGGCGACAGGCTAATAAATACAATGTTCCTCGAATTGCATTTGTTAATAAAATGGATAGGGCAGGAGCAGATTATTTTAATGTATTATCTATGATAAAAGATCAACTAAAATCAGTCCCGATACCTATTAATCTTCCTATAGGGTCGGGAGAACTTTTTACTGGTGTTGTTGATTTGACTTCACTAAAGAGTATTATTTATGATGATGTAGCGTTAGGTGATAAATATTTTATTGGCGAAGTTCCGAAAGATTTAAAGAGTGTAGTAGACAAATATCGAAAAGTTCTTATTGAAGAAGCCGCTAATTATGATGAAGAGCTTTTTTCAAAATACCTGAGTGGTGAAGTAATTCAATCTGATGAGATAAAAAGAGCTATACGTAAAGGTACAATTGAAAATAAAATCGTTCCTGTTTTTTGTGGTTCTGCCTTTAAGAACAAGGGAATACAGCCGTTATTAGATGCTGTTGTTGATTATCTTCCTTCTCCGTTTGATGTGCCTGCAATAAAGGGGGTAAATCTAAAAGGTACTTCAATTGAACGAAGAGCAAATGCTGATGAGCCTTTCTCAGCTCTTATTTTCAAAATCATGACAGATCCGCATGTTGGACGATTGGGTTTTGTTCGAGTTTATTCTGGCTCAGTGAAGAAGGGATCTTCTGTTTTCAATTCATCTATCCAAAAAAAGGAGAGAGTAAGTCGATTTCTTTTGCTGCATGCAAACAAACGTGAAGATATAGATGAATTATATGCTGGTGAAATTGGAGCAGTAATAGGATTGAAAAATAGTTTTACAGGTCATACACTTTGCGATTCAAAGAATCCTATTATTTTAGAGTCAATGGATTTTCCAGAACCGGTTTTATCTGTTTCTATTGAACCTAAGAGTAAAACTGATACGGAAAATTTATATAATTCTTTGGAGAAACTCACTTTTGAAGACCCGACTTTTAAGGTTTATCAGGATAAAGAAACTGGTCAGACTATCATTTCAGGAATGGGTGAGCTACATTTAGAAATTCTTGTTGACCGGATGATAAGAGAGTTTAATGTAAGGGCACATGTAGGTAAACCTCAGGTTTCTTATAGAGAAACAATTACAAAAGAGGCAATAGGGAAAGGCAGATTTATAAGGCAATCTGGTGGCAAAGGACAGTATGGAGTTGTAGAGATAAAGATTGAACCAAATGGTACTACTCGCGATTTCTCCTTTAATAATAAAATTGTTGGAGGAGCAATTCCAAGAGAATTTATACCGGCGATAGAAAAAGGAATTCGTAATAGGTTAAAAAGTGGAATTTTAGCTGGTTATCCTATTCAAAAAATAAAAGTTACTCTTATTGATGGGGCATATCATGAGGTTGATTCTTCAGGATTGTCTTTTGAAATTGCCAGCTCTATTGCTTTGGAAGATGCTTTGAAAAAAGCGGCACCTTCAATTCTGGAACCAATAATGTCTTTAGAAGTAATTGTGCCAGATGGTTATTTAGGTGATGTAATTAATGATCTTAATTCAAGGCGAGCAAATATTCTTGGTATACGCAAAAGGAACGATACTAACATTGTTAATTCGTTGATTCCTTTAAGAAAGGTATTTGACTATGCGACAGATTTGAGATCAATTACTCAAGGAAGGGCAGTATTTACATTAGAATTTTCAAAATATGATTATTGTGAGCAAAAAATACAAAAAACGATAATTGAAAAAACAGAGGGTTTTATACCTGAGTTTTTGCAAAACTAAGGAGAGATCCATGGCAAAGGAACAATTTAAGAGGACAAAGCCTCACGTGAATGTAGGAACGATAGGTCACGTAGATCACGGAAAGACTACATTAACAGCAGCAATGACATTAATATTGAACAAGCAGGGATTAGCGG
>JADHYC010000065.1:5000-14228 GCA_016782645.1 Fidelibacterota bacterium
CTTCCGGAACGCGTGTTCTCAAATGAGCTTTATCAGATCTTCTTCCAGCTCCCATTGCATGACCGGCACCCCGTGCAGGATCAATCTCAATCTTTGACTGCAGGAATACAGCAGTTTCTATATCGAATCCGAGTTTCAGTAAAATATCGGGAACACCGGCATGGAATGCAGCTATATTTGGATATCTTTTAGAAACGATTTTATCCAGATCCTTCTGGCTATACTTTTCCTTACCTCTGAATCCATTATACCAGATATCAAATGGTTGCAGATCTCTTTTTTGTCGCTTCTTGATCAATTCCCCTGTTTGTTTAAACTCTTCCGAGGTCAGTAAATCAACAAATAACTGCCTGACAACATCCTCAGGAATCTCTCTATGTTTATTAAAGCGGCGATCAATAAAGGTCGGATAAAGAGGATAATAAGAATCAGCAGATTTTACTGCTTTGAAAATATTGAACAGGTGCCCATACCTGGTATTTGGTTCAGGTGAATTATCCACATCTTCACCGAAAACTTCATTTGTGCTTACTTTCCACTCAACATCCGAGTTATCGATAACGATAGCAGGAATTTCCTGCGTAATAATCTTTTTCATCACTTCATAAATCATCTTCTGTCGGAGTAGCCCATTTTCTTCGTTATATTGTGCTTTCAGCTCATCACGTAATCCCCAGTGTGAAATTAATTTTAAGTCTTTATGAAAGAGTCGTTTATTATTTTCGGTTAATAGGTTGTTCATATAAATGTTGTAACTGCTGATGTAATTATCAGCAGAAACAAAAGCCTCATGAATCTGCTGATTGATGTGTGATGGAACGCGCTCTGTAAACATCTGTGCTAAACGTGCCTGAGCCCATTTTTCTCTGGACCATTCATCTCCATATTTGATACAATCATCCAGAGTATGTACTTTAAAATTCAATAGTACAAAAAATGCAACTTTGCTCTTGTATAAATCCTCATCTACATGAGCACTCAAACTGAAATTAGCTATTAAATAATCTATCGGTAAAATTGGACCGGTGTTTACATGAAGGTGCCAATGGAGTTCCCTTCTCATTTCTGTCAGTAGACCACTAATGTTTTCAAATGTGGACTCTAATCTCTGAAAAGATTTCTTCAGTTTTTTACTATCAATCACAAAATTGTCCATGCAGAATTTTTCAAACTCTTCACGGTTTCCGTCCTCTTCCCGCCAAAATTTCTGTACCTGTGTTACTCCTGTTTCAATCCTTTCTGAATATTTATCGCCAAATTTTTCAATCATTACCTTAATTACCGATTGTATAAAAGTTTCATCTAACATGGCTTCCTCTGAAATTTTAGTTTCACATTGTTGAATAAATATAGCAACAAGCAAAATAGCTACAAATCCAAAAGTAGCAAATGAATTCGAAACATTACTCACTCTTGATAATTTTTTCATTTATACTCCCCTTTCCTGAACAAAAATTCTCCTTCTTTGACTACCAAATAAAAAGTAATTGTAATGCAAATTTACCACTAACTGGTAGATAATTTAGCACTTGATGGAAAATTATCATAAATTTTTTCGAAAGATACTATTTTGTAACGAAGCTATCTGCTCAAGGAAACACGGTGAAAGTTCTATGGCTTACTCATGTTCCTTACTTGAGCTTTAATATCAAGTTTTATTTCCCTAATAATATCATGATGTTGTTTTCTAAAAAACCCAGACATATACTGATTTTCTTCATCTAAACAGTCAAGAAAATTTAAATCGTCTTTTAAAGAATTAAGACTATTCACATTCATCTTATCCAATCGATAGTTGTAGTAATTTTCACTGCTAGACTTTAAATGAATGAAAGTCTTACAAATATATATTCTCGGGATGTTATCTCCAATTAGACTCACATCTCTTATGTTAAATCTACTTTTTAAGTAATTCAATATATCCAAGATTTTATCACAGAAGCTGTACCATCCAGGAACTTTTGATAAAGATACAAATTCGCTAACGTCAACTAAGTTCTTGCAAAGAACATCGAGAGATCGTGAATCATTTATCACATAATCACCAATCTGTTTTATACGATAAATGGCATCATTAAATCCAAACTGATTACTGTGAATTGCATAAGTATCAGAAAACTTATCTAAGTACTTTTTCATATAGTTATATTTAGCTTGCTTAAGAAATTGAAATATTGTTTTGAAAAAAATATCAATGTCGTTGTTATTAAATGCTTTTATGGCAATATCATGCAATTCCTGAAATGTAAAATCTTCACCGCGATCAATAAATCTAGCGTATTTACTTCCTACCATTTTGACAATGTTATCCGGACTATATAAAAACTCAGTATGTTTAAGAAACCAGAATATCAATAAAACAGGTAATGATGCGAATGACAAACCAAACTTAGCTAAATCTAGTCTATCTATATGAAGCAATATTAATGGAAAGAAGATATTGAAAATGAATAATATTGCATAAATCAGTGTTCCTCTGTCAATGAGCATTTTGTATGACGAATATCTTGATACCTGCGTGAAGACCAACAATATTGTAAAAATTATTGCGAATATAGCAGCCATACCCTGAGAAATGGCACTGAGCAAATATCTGCTATTCTCGACATTAAAACTATAAGGGTAAAAAGCAGCAAATAGTAAAAATAATATCCAAATCAGTATCGGATAAGATAGATAATAGTTAGAAAAAAACTTTTTTAAAATCTTCGATAAAAAATCCATTTTTTTACAAGTTCTTAAAAATAATTATGTACAGACTCTAGTTCTCAATCAATCTTTAGAATGATTTTCTTAAACTTCATCAACCTACATGAACTTCATCGCTCAGTTCATCCCAGTCATCTGCTTTTTTAGGGAAGTGATTGGAAAGAATTTTACCCATCTTGTCAACAGTTTTAACGATACCTTCCAAGTAGTTACCTTTTTTAAAATAATCTGATAAACCAAGCGCTATATTATCCCAGGTCTTTTGCTCGACCTCAGAATTAATTCCCGTATCAGCAAGAATCTGAAATCGTTTCTCTTTAAGCAAAATAAAGAGCAATATTCCAGTTTTGTCTCGGGTTTCATCCATTCCCAAATTGTAAAATTCATTAAGTGCAATATCCTGAAGGTCAAGACCCCTCATTTTCCCCGGTCTTTTACTGAAAATACTTACTCTTATCTCCCCGGATGTATTTTCTTCTGCTTTACCACATGCTTTTGTAATTGTATACAAATCCCTTTTTGAAAAATATCTATCAACCAACGCCATAATAATACTCTTTGATTTTCTATTAAGTTTTAAATTTAAAATTTAAAATTCGCATTTTGAAATTTGAAATTTTGTAGTCTACCATCCTCCAGAAGCGCCACCTCCACCGAAGCCGCCTCCGCCACCGGAGAAACCACCAAATCCTCCACCAAAACCGCCACCGCTTCCACTGCCGCGGAACATACTTGCACCAAGTAGAGCCCAGAATAACCCTCTGCGACCTCTTCTTCCACTTATTAAGAACAGAAGAAAGAAAAGAATAAATATAATAAGCGATCCGAGTGATGATCCTGTTTCTCTTCTAGAACGTTGATATTTTCGAGGATCTGCTTTGTACTCATTCCTTGTTGCTAACATAATAGATGTAATCCCTGCATCAATACCTGAGTAATAACTCCCGCTTCTAAAACCGGAAGCAATCTCATTTCTGATAATACTTGAAGAAATCAGATCGGTTAGTGCACCTTCCAATCCATAACCAACCTCAATCCGGATACGACGATCATTAATAGAAATAAGTAATAAGACACCGTTCTCTTTATTTTGATCTCCAAGTTTCCATTTATCAGTTACTTTTATCGAATAATCTTCGAGTGATTCTCTTTTAAGAGATGGAATAATTAACACCGCAACTTGATTTGAGGTTTTCGTCTCAAAAAGATATAATTTCTCCTCCAGTCGCATCTGCTCTGTGGGAGAAAGAACTCCCGCTAAATCGGTAACTCGCCTTTTAAGTGGAGGAACCTCTAATGCAAATGCTTGAAATACAAGACAAATCAATAAAGATACAATTAATAATATTTTTAAGAATCGTGAATTCATAAAAAACACCTTACTTCAAAATTGTTTAACCTCAAGGCATATAGACACTGATTATTTACTGATTATAATTAGTTTTATACCTGTGTAATCTATGTTCATCCCGTGAAATAAAAGTAAATAAAAAATGAGAAAAATGTGCATAAATAAAGTATTTCACGTGGTAATTCAGTGCTCCATTCTTAGAAACTGACTTTCGGAGCAACTTCTGCACCCTCTTGCGCCTTAAAATACAGCTTCTTCTCAAATCCAAACATCCCTGCAACCATGTTTGTAGGAAACCTGCGAATACGCGTATTGAAGCTCTGTACTGTCTCATTAAACCGTTTTCTTGCTACAGATATTCGGTTTTCTGTGCCTTCTAATTGGGACTGTAAAGCAAGAAAGTTTTCATTTGCTTTAAGATCCGGGTATCGTTCTGAAATTGCCATCAATCGGCTTAAAGCTGAACTAATTTCTCCCTGAACTTGTTGAAACCGCGAAAATGCTTCAGGATTATTCAATACCTCAGGAGTAACTGTCAATTGACCAACTTTCGCTCTCGCCTCTGTTACTGCAGAGAACGTTTCTCTTTCATGACTCGCATATCCCTTAACGGTTTCAACGAGATTCGGGATCAGGTCGGCTCTTCGCTGATACTGATTACTCACCTGCGCCCATGATTGGTTTACGCCTTCTTCAAGTGAAACAAGTGAATTATATATTCCTATGAAGCGACCGATAATCAATAATAAAACCACAACAATAACAATAAGAACTATCAATCCTTTTTTCATACTTAACTCCCTAAATGTTTTAAATAACTATAATATAGAGATAATTTAATGTTTTCTTTGAAATTTACCGCATATATCCAGTACGAAGTTCATTTCTTCTAATGTATTATAAAAATGCGGAGAAATTCTAATCATTTCTTCACGAATAGATACTCCAATACTATTTTCCTCAAAAAAGTTGAAAAGCCTTTCAGATTTGCTCTTATCTCTTGGATAAAATGTAATAATACCTGATCGCTTTTTTAAATCTTTATTAGTAAAAATTCTAAAATCTCTCTCCTCAAGTCCTTCAATTAATCTTGAAGTTAAAGATATAAGATGTTGATAAATTATATCCTGACCAATTTCTAAAAGCATTGCTAATGATACAGTAGCTCCAATAATTCCTGCACTATTCAAACATCCACATTCAAAACGCCTTGCATCAGGAGAAAGTTTCTGATTATAGTTGAGAAAATCTTCCGGGTTTTCGACACTCATCCATCCAAGATGTGACTGTTGAATTTTATCTTGTAATTCTTTAGTAATGTACAAAAACCCAATACCCTGGGGAAACATTAGCCATTTATGCCCTCCACAAGCAAGAGCATCTATACTGCAATCAATTACATCGATCGGAATTGCTCCCAACCCCTGGATAGCATCGACAACAAATATAATCCCATGATCATGGCAAATTTCACCAATTGCCTTAAGATTAGTTTTATAACCGCTAAGGAATTCTACAAAGCTCACTGAAAGTAATTTTGTTACTGGTGTTATTGCAGAAAGAAGCGTTTCTGGTTCCAAACCTCCTGAAGGTGTCGGAACTAACTTAATTTTTACTCCTTTCCTTCTCAGATTGAGAAAAGGGTAAACATTAGAGGGAAACTCTCCCTCAGGAATTAAAATCTCATCGCCTTCTTTCCACTCCAGACCGGAAGCTACAATATTCAAACCGTGGCTTGTATTGTAAACAAGTGCAATTCGTGAATTGTCAGTTCCTACTAATTTAGCGAGAAGTGTTCTAAGCTCTTTTATTTTATCCAGCACGAAATCCCAATTCTCAACAATTATTGTACTGCGCTGGTGGAAATGCTCCTCAATCATCTCAATAACTCGAAGTGAAAGCGGAGAGGTAGCAGCGTGATTGAGATAGATCATTTCCTTCGTAATGGGAAACAGGCTTCGATAATCTTCAAGTTTTTTCACATTAGTACCTCAATAGAAGAATGGGAAAAATAACTTGCTTTTGGAAATATATTCACTGTATGGCTCTCCGAATTTTTCCAAGTCCCATTTATCCTCAAATTTTGCAGCGAGAAACGAGCAAATTGATCCGACTATAAAAAGTGCAATCGACAAAGTAGAAATCTGCATCATAAAAAATCCCAAAATTGCAAGAAACACTGCAAAGTACAGCGGATGCCGAATAATTGAAAATAGTCCTGTTTTAATAAGTACGGTTGTTTGTTCCCAACCTTTTCCCGGCTTTCCTAAAAGTTTCATCGTAATAACCGTAACTATAAAAACAACAGCCCCGAGAGAACTCACAATACTCCCGATGATTTTAAGGGTTTTTATTTCCGGAAGTATCCAATATTTAAATTCAAATACTCCAAAAACTAATTCAAACCATAATGTCAATAAGCAAAACATGGCAATAGATATCGCCATTTCATGTTTCTCTTGTTTCTTCACGGATTTAATGAACCACCAAAGGATCAACAATATTAATATAGTGTAAAGTATTTTAATCACGTTTTTACCTTAACTGCCAGCATTTCCATGAAATCTTTTATGGTATCTATTTTTTCAAAATTAAAAATAGCATCTCGAATTTCTTTTTGACGCTCTGAATTTAGTACTTTGCTCGATAATGCATTGAATTTCTCAGCGATATCTTTATCTGTCATTGGTTCACGCGGGTCTCCTTTCGGATATTCAAGATACTGGCTGAACTCTCCACCCTTATTTGTTCGGATAATGACTCTGGAAGGCTGTTTAGCAGGAAACATCTTCTCGAATTCAATGCTTGCATCGCCTTTAATTTTATTAATCACAGCCCGTATCTTAGGGTCTTTCAATTTTTCCTCTGAAAATGAATTTGTGGTAATCTGCCGATCAACAATAGCCGCAGCTAAACAATACGGCAAACTATGATCCGCTGTCTCGCGTGAATCAGGTTTGTATTTATGCGGATCAAACAAAATATCGCAAGCTCTTGCAATCGTCGTGACTACTACTTCCTTAATCTCCTCCGGCTTGATATCGTTTTCCTTAACCAGTTTAAGTGTTGCTGTAAGATGTGTATGAGTCAATGCTTCCGTTGGAAATGCTTTCATTGAGCATTCCAGAATCTTGAATGAATCTCCAAGTCCTTTTAGCAACTTCTGTTCATCCCAATCAGGACCAAAAACATCCATTAACCCCTCTTTTCCCTCAAAAATCGCCTCTGTTCCAGTATATCCCTCTTTAGCCATCAGCGCTGCAAAAACACCACTCTGTACAGACATCGGATCGACAGTATTTTTCATCATTGTCAATTTCCCCGCAGTCGGGCAGCCGATTGTATGATTGTGGCAGCCGTTAATACCAATAGCATTCACCATCTGGTCTTCATTCAGATCAAGTAACTTTCCAGCAACGATAGGGGATACAAATTGCGTAATGGTTGCATGATGCCATTTTCTCTCCCGAACACCAGGAACAGCAAACTCACACATTCTCTGCTCAAATTCATAAGCTAAAACAATTGCAACAATAACATCTTCTGTTGACTTACCTTGCCGTTCAGCAACTGATAAAGCAGCAGGAATAAGGTCACTGGGATGTGAAGGGTCCTCTTTCCAATAAATATCATTAAAATCCAGTGCACGGATCATCAATGAATTAATAAGTGTTGTATTCACAGCTGGAAATTTATCACCGAAACCGATAACTGTTGCCTCAGGTTTACCGCCCATTTCTCTGTAAATCTTATATATGGCATTCACATCTTTGGTATTCATCGCCCCAAATGCACACCCGATAGAATCGAAAAGATAACGCTTTACCTGATAAACAACTTCTTCAGGCAAATCTTCATATTTAAGATTAAGAGCAAATCGAGCAATTTTTCGAGAAATAGTGTCCATTTTGTTTATCTCCGTATAAATTTTATTCACAAATTATTATATTTAGCGTATTTCGCAGGTAAAAATTTTACAGCTTATCAGCAATCGCCTGTACAACTTTAATCAATATCATAAATCCCAATTCTGCTTACTTCCCACAAATAGCTATCGCCTCATCTTTTACTATTTTCATCAACAATTCTTCGGAATATTTCTAAAAAGCTCCCGTTTAAGGATACATCGAACTTTTTCAACCAACTTTCGATGTACCTAATATCGCAATTAGGATTCTTTAACAAAACCACATTTACATCTTCAATATCTCTTGGCCTACCAGCTATTATTTTATGTATGATTAAATCTTCACAAGAAGCAAATTTCACTTTAATATTATCAAACTCAATATCAACAGATCTCTTTAGAGCCTGTTTTTCATACATTGAGAAAGAGAAAATAAAGTCGACTCTAATACCAGTTTTATCGTCAATAATAGGTAAAACCATTGTTTTTTTAATGAAATCCTCGGGATCATCAACTAAAATCCTAAAGTTTAAATCCTGAGCAGATCTTTTTACTCTCTCAATTCCGTCAATTCCCATACCAAGAGTTATATCAATATCTTTTGTTAATCTTGGCTCTCCATATAGAAGCACCGCTTGACCACCAATAACCATGTAGGGTATTTTAAGATCATCCAATACCACCGCAATTTTTTTAAGTAATTCTCTAAACATAATTTACCACTTTCGCAATTCTTATATCATTATCTATTCCATCAAGAGGATTCTTTAAGGGGAATATTCCAAGTTCAACAGCTTCATTATACATTGCATCAATAATTTGAAAATTCCTGATAATATCTATCTTCTCTGTTTTTATGAGATTCTTTTCAAATTTTTCAATTAGTTTGTGATTCTTTATCATACTTATTTCTGCCCTTATTTCTCATATTTTCCAAATTATTAAACTACAGTTTATCCGCAATCGCCTGAGCAACCTCCAATGAAGTATTATTTCCACCCATATCATAAGTCTGTACCTTTCCTTCCTTGATTACATCAGCAACAGCATTATCTACTGCATCTGCTTTGCTTATCTCTCCCAGCCATTGCAACATTAATTTCGTTGCAAGAATCATCGCTATTGGATTGACTTTATACATACCTGCATATTTTGGAGCAGAACCATGTGTGGGCTCAAAAACAGCATAATCATCGCCGATATTTCCACTGCATGCGAAACCCAATCCGCCAACAAGCTGAGCAGCCAAATCAGAGAGAAT
>JADHYC010000015.1 GCA_016782645.1 Fidelibacterota bacterium
CCACTTTCTCTCACTTCAGGTAATTGGTCTACGCCAATTCCAGCCAATTTGCACAATTTCGGATGCCATTGATTACGGTTTCGTCGAGTATCCAGTAGCCACCATACAACAGCCAGATCAGTTGATTTTACCATATTTCCTGTAAGATTATAAGTGACAAAATCTTTAGCACCGAGATATTTATATGTTTTCAAAAATATTTCAGGCTTGTTCTCCTGTAGCCATAAAATCTTCCCGATTATATCCTTTCCTGCATGACCAGGAGCTCCCCCAGTGATACGTAAAAACTTCAAAAGGCGAAATATATTGTAGCCTTCAATTCGCGGCGGAGTCCATATTTTCCTGCGCATAATTTCGGCAGCACGAGAATCCAGCCAGGTCATTGCTCGCATGAGTGGTTTACCCTCTTTTGAAATTGGAACAAGACCTTGCATTTGAGATGAAAATGTCATTCCTACAATATCTTCAACCTTAACTCCTGTCTTTTTTAGAACTGAACGGGTCGTATCACAAACAGCATTCCACCAATCAAGGGAATCCTGTTCTGCAAATCCGGGATGAGGATGGTACAAAGGATAATCCCTTTTAGAAGAATCTACTATTTCGCCATAAATGGTAATTAAAACAGCCTTATCAGCGCTTGTCCCCATGTCATGTGCTATGATGTATTTATCTATCATAAAATGTACCTTTTAGAAGATTGTATTTAAAATTTTGTGAAGTGAAGATTCAAAAATGGTAGAAATCCAATTAAGTTTTGTCTTAATGTTGAAAAAAACAGAATTATTTGGATGAGTATAAGAAACGGTTCAAATTTTAAATATTCTGCCAATTATTCGTAGCCATTTGGATTATTAGACTGCCATCTCCATGTATCAGCACACATATCATCAATATTTCTTTCAGCACACCAGCCTAATTCTTTTTGCGCTTTTGAAGGATCAGTATAGCATATAGCAATATCCCCTGAACGGCGTCCAACGACCTCATAAGGTATTTTCTTGCCTGAGGCTTTTTCAAAGGCAGTTATCACTTCCAGAACGCTGTGTCCGCGTCCTGTACCAAGATTATAAATGATCAAGCCTGGATTAGTTTTTAGTTTGTCAAGCGCCACTAAATGTCCTTGTGCCAGGTCAACAACATGGATATAATCTCGGATGCCCGTACCATCGTGAGTTGGATAATCATTTCCATAAACTGACAATTTATCGAGTTTTCCAACAGCAACCTGTGAAATGTAGGGCATAAGATTATTGGGGATTCCATTTGGGTCTTCACCAATTCTACCGCTTGGATGAGCACCAACCGGATTAAAATAGCGCAATAAAGCAATATTCCAGTATTTATCAGAATGATAGAGGTCCTTTAGAATTGTTTCAATCATTAACTTTGTAGAGCCGTAAGGATTTGCTGGAGAGAGTGGAAAATCCTCTGTTATTGGAACTTTATGTGGGTCTCCATATATAGTTGCAGATGAGCTGAATACAATATTTTTCACATTATGTTTATTCATAATTTCACAAAGGATCATAGTTCCTATGACATTATTATGATAGTAGCGGAGTGGAATGGCTACAGATTCGCCAACTGCCTTAAGACCTGCAAAATGGACTACAGCATCGAAGGAATATTTATCGAAAACAGCATTTAAAGCTTTCTTATCAAGTAGATCAACTTTATGAAACGATAGAGTTTTCCCTGTAAGTTCTTGAACCCTTTTTAAAGATTCTTCCTTGCTATTGCTGAGGTTATCAACTACGATTACTTCAAATCCCACTTGCAGAAGTTCCAAACAAGTATGACTACCAATGTAACCTGCTCCTCCGGTTACTAATATTTTCATGGTACATCCTTCATTAATTTCATAGGTTTAAAAATTCACGTTTTTCCGAAGGGATTCCTATAAAACATTATTCACTTTTCACTTTAGGCACTTTATACTTTAGTCACTTTCTAGTTGAATATATAGAAGGAAGATTTAATCTCAAAATAAAAATATGTTGAAGTTTCTTGTTTTACGTTACTAAAGTGGGACTATTAGATTAAAGGAATTTATAAGGAATGAGCGGATATTTTTTTGTAAATAAAAAAACGAGGCGCTGCTACAATGAGATTGGCGCTCCCAATTATGGGATTAGTGTCAATATTATTGACAGGTCCTGACGCCCTGGTACTATGATCTCAAACCAGTATTTGGACCCGTAGTCAACGCCTCGTTTATTTCAAAGACACTGTAAATTAGTCAGAATTTTACTATTTCAATAACAATATTTTTCTCGTTTGAATAAAATCACATGCTTTAAACAAGCATATATACATGCCTGATCCCACGGATTTCCCTGTGTCATCTTTTCCATCCCATTTGACTAATTTATATCCAGGGGGTTGAGTCTCATTCACAAGCGTTCGAACCTTTCTGCCAAGGATATCGTACACAATCAATTTTACTATACTCTGTTTGGGTAAGTCATATTTTAAGTTAGTTATTGGATTGAACGGGTTAGGATAATTGGGGTATAGAGCGAAATGCTCCGGAAATACATCCTCAGTATAAATAGCTGCTGTGTAGGGTGATTCATAGGCTCCCATATCAGGAGCATTACCTTTATACGCAGTATCGGGTAGGTTCACAATAGTGTCTCCATTCCACACAAAGAACGCAATTCCAGCGTCAACACACGGAGAATTCTCTGTAAGACAGTAATCAAATGGATCTCCTCCGACAAACATGGGATCAGCATCAATATTTCCATCCAGCCAGTTAACATAATCGCTGCCGTAAATACCATCATGTCCCCCCTCTACATCTGAATATGCAACATCAATAGAACTGGAGCTCCTGCAATAAATTTCTTGTGGTGAATCATTCCAGAAGATTGTGTTTATTAAAATCGGATTAGAATTAAACCAAACGGCAATTCCACCGCCCCGGCTACTTGCAAAATTACCAGTAATGGTTACATTATTCAAAACTGCATTAGACTCTGTAATGTATATCCCACCGCCATATTTAGCAGAATCTTCATTAATAACCACATTGGTCAAAGTTGGGCTGGATTTCATACAATAGATTCCACCTCCATATATAGCTGAATTTTCTCCAATAATAACACTGTCCAAATTAGGGCAGGAAGATTCACAATAAATT
Organism: Fidelibacterota bacterium; assembly: GCA_016782645.1. Lineage (GTDB taxonomy): Bacteria > Fidelibacterota > UBA2242 > UBA2242 > UBA2242 > BS750m-G69. The sequence goes on from JADHYC010000015.1 coordinate 3,149, forward strand.
CCACCACCACGACTACCAGCAGAATTACTAAATATTTCTGAACTAACCAACTCTAAATTAGAATTTTCTATACAACAAATAGCCCCACCATATTCTGCCGAATCCTGACTAAATATCACATCGATTAATGTAGGATTGGAATATCTACAGTAAATCCCTCCACCTTGTGTAGCAGAATTCCCAATCACCGTCAAATTCGTTAAGGCTGGATCGGACTCAAAGCAATAAATCCCGCCACCACTACCAGTAGCCGTATTCTCACTCACAGTGACGTTCTCTAAACTCGGGTTGGAATTATTCCAACAGTAAATCCCGCCACCAGAACTTGCAACTCCATTTCTAATTGTTAAGTTCTCAATATCACAATTGTTGACATTAGAACAATCGATAACCCTACTTTCCCCCTCTGCATCTAAAATTGTGGACTGTTCAGATGCTCCTGAAAGAGAAACATAACTTTTCAAATTCAAAGGATAGGTCTCCCCAGTTATTGAGGGGCTGTAGGTCCCCTCAGCAAGATAAATAGTGTGTGGACGCAGACTATCTGCGTAGATTAATTTAAGAGCATAAGTAATCGTTTGTAAAGATACGTCTGGAGAAAGGCCGCTGTTGTCGTCATTACCATTCGGGTCTACGTACAAATCCGCTACTGCTTGTTCTATCTTAAAATTCAGGATATCAAAGGTGAAGTTAGTAACTGGATAAGCGTAATTGTCTGTGGGATACAACACTGTGAAGGTATCCACTACTACATTGATAGTAAGTGTGTCCCAACCAGCATAAAGGTCTTTTCCAACATCATAAGCATTGTTCAAAAAAATATTACAACGGTTGACAGAGTCAAAGGTCGCGCTGGAATTGTAACCAAAATAAATCCCGCCACCACTATATGCCGTATTCCCGCTTAAAGTGATATTCTCTAAACTCGGGCTGGAATTATTCCAACAGTAAATCCCACCACCAGAAGATGCCGAATTTCCAGTAATTGTCACGTTAGTTAAGGTGGGGCTGGATTTCCGACAGAAAATGCCACCACCATCATAATATGTAACCCCATTTCTAATCGTTAAGTTCTCAATACCAAAATTGTTGACATTAGAACAATATAGTACCCTGTCCAACCCTTCTGCATCTAAAATTGTCGTCTCTTCAGCAGCACCGGATAGTGAAACATAGCTTATACAATATAAAGGATAATTCTCACCGGTTGTTGATGGACTGTAAGTTCCTTCAGCAAGGTAAATGGTGTGTGGATTGAGACTATCCGCATAGATTAATGAGAGAGCACAAGTAATCGTTTGTAAAGGTTCATCTTGAGATAAGCCACTATTATCATTATTACCAAGCGGATCAACGTACAAATCCGCTTCTGCTTGCTCCACTACGAAATTCAAGATATCGAAGGTGAAATTCTCAGAAGGGTAGGCATAATAGTCTGTTGGATGCATGACCGTGAAGGTGTCCACAACAACATTAATTATAGAACCAGAATAAAGGTCGTACCCAACAAAACCAGTATTGTTCAAAAAAATATTACAGCGGTTGACAGAGTCAAAAGTTACACTTGAATTCCAACTGAAATAAATTCCGCCACCATAATCACTTGCCGAATTTCCAGTAATAGTTACTTTAGACAAACACAAGTTGGAGTTTTTAACCCAAATCCCGCCACCTCTAATACTAGCCGAATTTCCGGTAATCGTCACATTAGTTAAGGTGGGGCTGGAAGATTCACAGTAAATCCCACCGCCATAATCTGTCGATCCGTTCTGAATTGTCAAATTCTCAATAACAAAATTGACGTCATTTGAACAATAGAGAACTCCACCTACTCCTTCTGCATCTAAAATAGTTGTCTCTTCAGCAGCACCGTAAAGGGAAACATAACTCTTCCAATTCAAAGGATAACTCTCCTCATTTATTGATGGACTGTAGGTCCCCCCACCAAGATAAATAGTGTGTGGATGATAACTGTTCGCAAATATTCTGGCTAATGCAGCGGTAATTGTTTGTAGGGGTTTATCGGGAGTAAGACCACTATTGTCATTACTACCATTAGGATCAACATATAAGTCCGCATCTACCCCAGAGCGTAAATATGCCGGTTCTGTGGTTCGGGTCCAAAACCTGTTGCTATAAAGGAATACCGTTATTTGCACTTCCGTCATCAAATGAAACGATATAATAATAGTAGTCATGACCATATGTCACATCTGTATCTTCGTAACTATTCACGACATCAGGATGATCCGTGCCCGGACCACAGGCAAAAATTTCCTGAAAGGTGGTATCATATCTCCCTTCGGCACAATAGATTTTGTAGCCGGCAAAACCCGGAGATGATTCCGCACTATTGTTCCAAAGGAGTGTAATCCGGTCAGTAAAGGATATTACCTCAAAAATTGAAGGTGGCGGAGGTGGTTGTTGAATATAATAACCCATGTCGTAATTTCTTTTTGCTCGACTGAATGTTAAAAGGATAGAATCTTTACCAGTACAAACCCATGTGTTTTTAAATACATCTTTGTTATTTGTAGTGGAACTATCCGGTAACGTAAATGGCCCTGTATCACCAGGATTGTCATATGCCTGTTTCCATCTTCCACCTATTTCCTCACACATCTGACGACTTAATCCACTTATCCCTTCAGCTTCGACTATTATAATACTATCACCGTGTGCCAGATCAAACGGACCATAACATATCCATACATTTGTTCCACCACCATCGCCATGAATAGTATAAGGGTCCACGGGATCTGTGATTGATGATAAATAAGTTTCATCCATCCTGTCTGTGCCACCCATATTTTCATTAGGATATGGATTTCCACTTAGGAAATTATAAAGTTTTAAAATATTAATAGAATCCGATGGTGATATATCACCAACCGATGGATATGTATCGCCTGCATGCCATCCTAAAGCTACCGGTTGATTTGGATCATCACTATCATCAGTTGCACTTTTATCAACATGAAGAATAGCTATGCCAGCATGCTGCGGAGCGCAAAGCCGCCCATCACTATTTATATCAGCAGCACCAACATTATCAAATGAAACCCGTTCTGATTGACCAAACCAGCTGAATCCACATCTGATCCAATCCACAATTGTATAATCATCAGGTATATGATCATTTGCATGAAGATGATAATCTTCACCGCGTTTTGTAACCCATGAATGTTTACCCCATATCTGCTGATTATCTATTTTCATAGCACCTTCTCGACATACACTGTAACGTGTTCCACATCCAATTCGTACACCCTTTAATGAATCACAAAGTTCAATTTCTTCATCGTAATCTACATTGCCAGTATTCTTAAAAATAAATTCTTTAATAAAATAGTTATCGTGATATTGCTGACTGAATGCTAAAATTCTTCTGGTCATCGTAAGACCAAGTGTAGTATTTACTATATTAGTAACGATTCGATCTGGAATTTGATCAGGATTTATTTTATCTACGTCCCATGCATAAGGGGCAGTTATATTAATACCATCAACATAGACGGTGGGCGGCTCAAATTTTGCAGTTTGTTTCAGCTCCATAGGATATAGAGAATTTCCGACATAACCTTTTGAAATATACGTACCCCAGTAATCCCAATGGTAACCATTTGCATCAGTAAAATCCCTTGCTGCTATCCATGCTCGTTTAATAACAGCATTATCCTGATAGGAGTAATCAGCTGGCCAGGCTAAACCTTCATAATAAACATTATTCCATGCTCTTTCAGAACCATAAGCAGTAAAATGGCTCTGTAAAGAACCTATACGAATGTATCTCTTTTCATTTTCACTAACTTGTGAATAAATTGGTTTTGCTTGATGAAGAATGAGAATCATTATAAAGCAAAGCATAATTAATAAATTTAGTTTCTTCATTTTTAGACTTTCCTATTTTAACTATAACCGTGTGAAGTTTTAAAACCTTCTCAAGTTTTAATTTCTCCTATTTCAACAATAACATTTTCTTTGTCACATGGTAGTCACCAAAATCTACACTGTAGAAATAGACACCTGTTGGAACTTCTTCTCCATTCTTGTTTTTTCCATTCCATGTGATTGTCTTATATCCAGCTTCTTCGTATTCATTCTTTATTATTAATACTTCTCCACCAAGAATGTTATAAATAGAAAGCTTAACAAAGCCATTTATCGGTAAATCGTATTGTATTTGTGTAGAAGAATTGAATGGATTCGGAAAGTTTTGATGCAGTAGAAATTCCGACGGGAGTTGTTTCTCGCTGATTGTATTTACGGGATTGACGACATTTATACTGGTTTTGTAGTATAATCCTGATGAGTAATAATAGATAGTAATGTAAATTTTACCCTCAGTCATTCCCTCCGTGGAGAAAGTTCCTGCGTGTGAGTTTTCACCGGTTGAGCTTATTGGAAGTTCAAAAGTTTCGATTCCATCGTTTTCGATAATAATAGACATATCATGGTATTGAAACCAGATATCCGATAATCCGATATACAGTGTTACTTCGTCTCCTAATTCCGGAGTAGAATCTGAAAAACTGATGCTAAAGGTAAAAATTCCTTCATTATAGAGATAATAATAATCAGGGTTATTATTAGAAAGTTCGTAAATCGTGTCAACGAATACCGATGTCCAGTATGGCAGTTGTGGAGGATCTTCAGAGACAAGCATTTCAGCCCATTCTTCATCTGTTAATCTGTTTGAAAGTGGCTGTATAAATTCATAATAAGAAAAAATACCGCCAACAGTAACTTTTAACTCATTTTCAACCTGGCATATAACGAAAATTCTGAAAGGATAACCAACTCCTTCTTCAAGACAGGTTCCGGTATTTGAATCCGTATGGACATCAGCAATTACTGGCATTTCATCTTCTGATGAATATGGATCAGGTCCATTTCCCCATTCAGCTTCTTCACCAAAGGTCACAAGATCCTCAATAATTTTACCGAAATCACAAATAGTACTATATTCGCCCATTGTAATATTTCCACCTGTTAATTCTTTTTCCGAGATTGATTTCAGAGTCAATAATAATTCTTCTAATGTAGTCAGTTTTGCTTCCATTTCTTCATTTAGTATTGACAATCCAAGCAATCCTTCACACATTAATTTTGATAATGAAGCAAGACGAGCAAAAAGATATGGGTTGGGTTCAACATAACCCTGAATATTATTATTCATCAGTTTATCTGATACTAATTCTGTACAGCTCTGTTTTGCATATAGAATTGTATCGTGTCTTAATTCGGTCCATGAACCAAGTGCAGTATTTATATCCTTTCGCAGCCAAGCCAGATTTTGCATAAAAGGAGGGAAGCCTTCGCCTTTTTCAAAGAGCAGCGGTATCAAACAATAAAGCCAGTTCCAATAAAGATTTTCTGTCCACTGTTCATCAGGATAGTTTTCATATAGATCTTTTAAATAAGCCAATTGCTGGATATATCCAATGTAATTAGTTTCTCCCATTTCACTTAGAAGATTATAGGCTTCATCTGAATTCATAACTGTAAGAACATCAAGCGATTTTGGCATTAACCTATCAGGAACAAATGGAAATACAAGTTGATCAAGCATATAGGAATCGGGAATAAATCGCTGTCCCATAAACCGCATACCTTTTGGTGTATTTGTTGTGATTAGTGGTTCAGGGAAATACTCATTTGCCTGAGTTATGAAATCAAGAATTGTAGTTTCAATTAAATTATTTTCAATAGGCTGTTCACTGAAATCTTCTCCGAAATATTGTTTTGCAAAGGTTAAATAATCCTGTGGAAGCAAGTCATCGGCTTTACCAACAAAAAATACTGTCGGGATATAAATATTGTTCCAATAGGTCCATATTGTCCCTTTGGTTTGTATGTTCTCTATAAGATGAATTAAAGCAAGTGCAGCACCGGTAAGATCGGGATGTGGGGAGCTGCTATAGTACCATGCATTGAATAGAGTAAATGTCTGTCTTCCATGCCACATCATTGCCTTAAAATATTTTTTCAATTCTTCTGTTTTTGTATAATGTCCTCTCGGTTTGTACTGGCTGTAATCTTCATCATAAGCATTGAAAAGGGGAGATAAGACATAACCCTCGTGTGCATCAATTAGAGTAAGTTCCTGATTTACAATATCGGCGACTGAATCCGGAATGATAAAATTTTCGTCAAGAATTTTTAGAGGAACTGAAAAATATGCGACTACTTTTCTAAAACATTCTTTTGCAAAATCATCAGAAGAATTATTGTAGTAATTCAAAGCTTCTTCAAGTAATAGATTGTCCATATGTATCAAGAACTGTATGAAGAAATCTTCTTCCGCAGTCATTAAAATTTTGTCATAAAGTTTGTGGTAAGTATGCAAAACAGCATCAGTAGTAATAAACTGCGGAATGTCCTTTTCTCTGGCTTCATTATAAATGTCGTAGATTTCCTTATAGCCAGATGGACTCGAATCTCTACCTGGAATAACTAAAAAGTGGTTTTGCAGAAGTTTTGCTTTTTGTGCTTCTGTAAAGTTGAAATCGGTAAAGTTTACAACATTACTGAAATCGGATTCAATTTCATATTGAGCTGCATCAGGTTCAATTTCAACTAAATAGGGAATATAAGTACCAAATTCTGTTTCGACTGATTCTGTTATATCAGCTATCATACTTTCTTGAGCATAGCAAAAAATAGGAAGGGTTAAAAGCATTAAGAGAATTGTTCTTTTCATTTTAACATCTCCTCATTAATATTTTTTACTTAATATATAATAGCATCTATTTTTGTAAAAGTCAAATACAGTTTAGTAATTTTGGAAAATAATGCTAAATAATTCATACAAAATCTGTGTTATTGATTAAAATAATTAATAAAATATTTTTATCTATGAGTAAATAATATTTTACAACAATCCATACCTTGCATTTGCTTTTATTGAGAGATAAATTCAACCAGAGGAAATAGGAGAACAATATGCTAAGAACCGCTACTTTAGAAGAGATTAAAAATGGAAAACAGGAAGTGAAAAGAAGGGAAAATTCAGGATAAAAAAATATTGGTGAAAATCCTATTAGTTTAAAAATATGCTAAAAAATAATGGGAAGCCGTCTGAATATTGGAAACACACTAAAACTTCTATGGAACAAGGGAAAATAACTATAGCTTCTCTTAATAACAAAGAAATCAGAAATTATGTTTTATCGTAAATTAAAGATTTATCATTATTATGTTCTCTAAACCTGATAAAATATATGCTCTTTTTGATCAAACATCTGACCTTGGAGTAGAGGTTAAAGGGACTGAATTACATAATTTGTTTGAGAATGCCGGTGTTGCTTTATTTGATTTAATGACATCTCTTGAAAAAGTACAGAATAAAGAGTGTCGTGACATTTCACTTCAAAGTGATGATATAGAATTATTATTAAGAGAATGGCTTGGTGAACTTTTGTATTTGTCAATTGTGGATAAATTTCTTTTTAAGTCTTTCAATATCAAAGAAATCAGTGAAAATGCACTTTATGCAAAAGTATGTGGTGAGAAATTTGACACTGAGAGACATATTCTTAAAAGAGAAATTAAAAGTGTGACATATCATCAACTTAAAGTAAAACGTGTTAAAGGCGAATGGAAAGCACGTTTTGTTTTAGATATATAAGGGGCAAACGATGAACAATCAAAATTTAACTAAGTTATCTCCTTATTTGTGGGAAATCTCCAAAACTGGTAACATGCGTGTTCCAGGACGGATTTATGCCAGTGAAAAGTTAATGAAGGTTATTCTTCATGATGAAAGTCTTAAACAGGTTGCAAACGTCGCTCACTTGCCTGGGATTGTTGGTTATTCTTTTGCAATGCCGGATATACACTGGGGTTATGGATTCCCTATTGGCGGTGTTGCTGCCACTGATGTAGAAACCGGAGTAATATCTCCGGGTGGCGTCGGATATGACATCAACTGTGGAGTGCGTCTGATACATACAAATTTAAGAGCAGAAGAAATAAGACCCAAAATTAAGAAAATTGTAGCGTCTCTATTTAACAGTATTCCAACAGGTGTAGGTTCTCATGGGGCTATAAAGAAACTATCTATTGGTGATGTTAAAAAAGTTTTAATTACCGGAGCAAAATGGTCAGTTGAACATGGATACGGTTTTGCGGATGATTTAAGATTTATTGAAGAGGGAGGATGTCTTGAGGGTTCTGATCCGGATATGATTTCGCAACGAGCATACCAGCGTGGTACTCCTCAATTGGGTACGCTTGGCTCAGGAAATCACTTTGTAGAAGTATCAAAGATTGAGGAGATTTTTTACCCTGAAGCTGCAGAGATATTCGGAGTAAAGCAGGGAGGAGTAGTTGTAATTGTTCATACAGGTTCACGTGGTTTGGGTTATCAGGTTTGTGATGATTTTCTGAAAGTTACATTAAGAGCAGTTTCGAAGTATGGTATAGAGATTCCTGACCGTCAACTTGCATGTGCACCTTTATCATCTTCAGAAGGGAAAAATTATTTAGCTGCAATGCGCTCTGCTGCCAACTTTGCTTTTGCTAATCGGCAGGTTATATACGCATTAATAAAAAAATCTCTGATTTCGTCATTAAATATATCACCTTCTGAATTGGGATTTAAATTGGTCTGGGATATAGCACATAATATTGCAAAAATTGAAGAGCACACTTATAAAGGAAAGAAAATCAAGGTTTGTGTTCATAGAAAAGGCGCTACACGTGCATTTGGACCGGGAAGTCCTGATCTACCAGATGAATATAAAGAAATCGGTCAACCGGTGCTAATTCCCGGCGATATGGGAACGGAATCATATTTGTGTGTTGGGACAGAAAAGGCAATGCGGGAGACTTTTGGTTCTTCCTGTCATGGAGCAGGACGTGTCATGTCACGCAGACAGGCGAAAAAACGAAGTAGAGAAATTGATATATTTTCAGAGATAAGAAAATCAGGTGTATTTGTTATGGCTGAAGGTAAAGGGACAATTGCCGAGGAGATGCCTTACGCTTATAAAGATGTATCTGAAGTCGTTAATACAATGCATAATGCCGGAATGACTAAAAAGGTTGCGAGATTTACACCGATGGGAGTGATAAAAGGATAGAATATACATTTACGTTTATTTTATCGTTCATATACAATTTTTCCATCAACTACAGTTGTCATTACACGTGAATTCTGGATTTCTTCAGGTGGAATATTTATAATATCTTTATTGATAATTACAAAGTCTGCCAATTTCCCCGGTTCAAGGGAGCCTTTCAATTTTTCTTCAAATGTAGCATAAGCAGGATTAATTGTATAACATTTCAGTGCTTCTTCTACACTGATCTTTTGCTCAGATATCCATCCATCGGGATTCTTACCGTCAAGAGTTTGGCGAGTTACAGCTGCATATATTCCATCCAGCGGAATTGGTGGTTCTACATACCAGTCACTACCGAAAATAATATGAGTTTTGGAATTTAATAGAGAATGGAAGACAAAAGATGTTTTCAAACGATTTGATCCAATGACTTTTTCCGCCCACTGTCCGTCGTCAATTGCTTGATAAGGCTGCATACTTGCAATAATGCCCGATTTGTTAAAACGCGGAATATCTTTTGGAATAATATGCTGTGCATGTTCAATCCTGAAGCGCCTATCATGGCGAGCATTTTTACGTGCAACACATTCATAAATATTGAGCAATATATTTATAGCACGGTCACCAATGGCGTGAGTGATAATCTGTAATCCGGCTTTATCTGCATGTGAAACTAGATGGTAGAGTTCCTCTTGTTGAGTGAGCAGAAGCCCGGTATCATTTGGTGCGTCGGTATAAGGTTGAAAAAATGCAGCAGTATGTGATCCTAAAGAGCCGTCCATGAAAGCTTTTAAAGCACCTATTCGTAGCCATTGGTCGCCATTTCCTTTGGAATTTATTTTATCATATAGCTGTTCCCATGTTTCGAGAGGTACAGCCGAAGAGATCCGTGTACGCAATTTTCCTGCTTTATGTGCACTCTCAAATACTTTTAGTTCATCCCATGTTCCCATGTTATGAACTGATGTTACACCTTGCCTGGCGACGTATTGCATAGCGGATTTTAGGGCTTTGTCTTTCATTTCTTCGGAAGGCTCAGGTATAATGCGAGTAATAAGTTTCATAGCGTTGTCTTTAAAAATACCGGTCGGCTCTCCATTTAAGGAACGAACAATTGTTCCACCTTTGATATCCGGTGTGTCTTTAGTGATATTAGCAGCTTTTAGTGCTATGCTATTTGCCAGAGCCATGTGTCCATCGAGCCGGTTAATCCATATTGGATTATTGGGAGTTACTTTGTCAATCCAGTCACGACACGGTAGTTCTCCACCCCATAGTTCGTGATTCCAATCACCACCAGTAATCCATGTCCCAGGTTTAATAGTTTCAGAAAATGATTTAATTCTTATAATGAAATCTTCAGGAGTTCGAGCATTACGAAGTTGGACTGATTTTAATCGAAGACCTCCTTCGATAAAATGCAGATGTGAATCCGTAAATCCCGGTATTAGAATCTGACCTTTTGCGTCTATTACCAGTGTATTTTTATTAAGTAATTTTCGGACTTCTTTATTGGAATCAACGGTGGTGATTAAGTTTCCACTTACAGAAATAGCTTCTGCCCGGGGTTTTAGAGGATTAGCAGTCCAAATCTTTGCATTAATGATAGCAAGTGTAATTTTTTGTTGAGATAAATATTTTTCAGTCATTTTTTAACTACTTTAATTTATACAGGATAAATTGATATCTTGTCAAGAACAAATTTATTACAGTGGATAAAGAAATCCTTTGGATTTTCAATACAATATTCTTTTTCGTTCAGGAAATGTTACAATGTCTCCATCTTTTACAGCGATAACATTTAAGTGAATTATACTGGCTTCTTTTACAAACTCTTCATTTGATGAATATCTCTGGGAAAAGTGTGTAAGAACCAATTTTTTTACATTGGAAGTTTTTGCTATTCCTGCAGCTTGAGATGAAGTTAGATGATAATATTTCTCTGCTTCATTTTCTTCTGATGATAAGTATGTAGATTCACAAATCATAAGATCAACTTTCTTAGCAAGTTCATACACAGCAGGGCAGAGGCGAGTATCCATAACAAAAGCCATACTCTGCCCAAGTTTAGGAACACTTACGTCTTCTAAATATAATGTATGATTATCTATGTTAATTTTCCCAAGCCTTTTAACCTTTCGGACAGCCTCTCCCTTAACTCCAGCAGCAGCCAGTTTTTTCGGAAGCATAGTGTATCCTTTATTTTCCTGAATTCTAAAACCCCAAGTATCCACTGTATGCTCTAAATTTTTAGTCTCTATTGTAATTTGGTCATTTTTAAATATTATTCCGGGAATCGAGATAGGGTGTTCCTGAATGTTGCTTGAACCATGGAAAATGCAGGCTTCTTTTAGATTTTCATAATACTTTTGACCGGAAGCAGGATAATAAATTTCAACAGGATGATTTACTTTGTCTAAAGAAATTCGCTGAATGATTCCAGGTAGACCAAGACAGTGATCGCCGTGAAAATGAGTTATAAAGATTTTTGTTATATTTGATGATGAAATACCTGCGTAGATCATCTTCCGCTGAGTTCCTTCACCAGGATCAAAAAGAAATCCTTCTTTATCCCATCGAATAAAGTATCCGTTATGATTTCTATAACGAGTAGGAACTTGAGATGCAGTGCCAAGAATGATTAACTTTCTTTCAGACATTTTTTAATAAACCTCCAGGATATCAAGTTTTTCCAAATTTATCGAAAATAAATACAAATTACTTTTAAGAAAATCATTATAGCCTGGATTATTCACCACGAATTATCTCAAAGAGATGCCTCCGGCACACGAATTGTTTATTACACAATTAGTTATGGAACGTTGAGTGAACATTATCTTAGAGTTATTTAAAGTGGACGTTAATTGTTATAAAGTTTTAAAATCATTAGTGTTAATTAGCCTGCCTGTGCGAGCACACAGACAGGTGTGATTCCCTTCCCGTTCCGAATCATCGGGATCAGCCATGGTAGATGATGAATTACTTAGTATAGAAAAAATTTGAAAAGAAAATATTTGTTGATATTTATGAGTTTACTTAAAAAACTAAAATTTATCCCTGTCACACTGAGTAATCACAATTTATTGTGATGTTATCGAAGTGTGTTTGGAGGATGTCTCCCTTTCCCGATGGGGACTCCTTTCGGAGCGATGAACTCAGGATGACATCCAATTAATTACTTTTACGACCTTTTTTAAGTAGACTCATTAAAAAATCTACCATATTTGTAGAATCATAGTGCTTTAAATTTTACCTTCAAATCGTTAATAAAGGAAATTTTTTAAAAGTAATAAACAAAGACTCTATTTATCCTTTTATTTTTAGAAAAATCGTTTCAAATTATCAAACAAATGAAACGTTTAGTTCTAATATATTATCTGACTTTAATTTTTCTTGTTGTAAGTTGTAGCAAAACCGAAAAAATCTATTTGCTTCCAGAGAGGCAGGAGATTGCAAATGCTTTGATTGATAAAGCACTAAATGATGAAGCAATGTCAATTAAAGGGCTTGATGATGGAAAACCAAGATTTTATAATTATGTATCTTCAGCTCTTGGAAAAAGTACTTCTTCCGATACTTTGCCTTATGATTATTCAAAAATAAAATTTGGGCGAATCATTTCTCAGATTACTGACACAACAATTCTTTGTGAGATACATTGGGATTCTGCTTTTGTTGATTTAAAGTATTACTTTAAAGGAACGTTTAAAATTGTTTCATACAAAGATATTATAGATTCTACCATTTCCTCTATTGATACAACTATTTCAGATACATCATGGGACTATGATACAACTTGTGTACCTTTTGATTCAACTAGCAAATTATTTAATCACATAACTCACCAAAAAGCCATATTTTTAAGAGATCAAAATACGAATAATGCAGATAAAGACTGGAAATTAAAATATGTTACGCCTCTTATTATCCAGAATAATTTAGATTCTCTATTGAATATTAAGCATGTTAATATTACTTCTGTTGTTAATTTTCCATCAATTTCCGGAGCAGATCCATTACAGACATTTTTTAATAGGGAAACATTACCATCTTTAATTTTCAATACAACAATTTCAGTTGATGTTGAAGTTCAAAATAATTCTCCTTTTGTATATGATCCGGGGGAATTAGTACTGATTCATTTTGGACGTGAAATTAATGTAGATAAAAAACGTGTAGCTTTGTCTGATATTGACAATAATGGTACTCATTCAGGTAGTTTTACTGTTGATTCACACGGTGAAAAGATTTATCGGCTGTTTATTGATCTTATTGACCTCGAAACTATATTTACTTCTAACGGCGATTATAATAGCGAGATATGGATCATACCGTTAAGGGTACCGTAAGAGAAGTAGTTGGCAGTAGCAGTATACAGTAGATAAAAATGAAAATAATATTGAAAAACGCATAAAGTTGAACAATGCTAAATGATTATGAGGTGATTATCGGGTCAGAAGTTCATGCACAGCTACTAACTGAATCGAAAATTTTTTACTATTGTAAAAATATATATGGCAAGGAAGCAAATACCCAAACTTGTCCGCTTTGCCTTGGAATGCCAGGACCTTTACCTGTTTTAAATAAAAAAGCTGTTGATTTTGCATTGAAAGTGGGATTGGCAACTGGATGTAAGATTGCTCCATTTTCCAGATTTGCCCGAAAAAATTACTACTACCCGGATTTACCAAAAAGCTATAAAATTTCACAATATGATGAACCGTTATGTTACGATGGTGAAATTACTATTAAAGTAAAAGAAAGAGAAAATAAGATTGGTATTACGCGTATTCATCTTGAGGAAGATGCAGAGAAATCAATTCATAACAATGATGAAACGCTTATAGATTTTAACCAATGTAGTGTGCCACTGATAGAAATTGTTTCTGAGCCTAACATTAGGTCTCCTGAAGAAGCCTATGCTTACTTGATTAAGTTGAAGCAGGTTCTTGAATATCTTGAAATATACGATTGTAATATGGAGAAGGGAAGCCTTTGATGTGATGCTAATATTTCTTTAAGTCCAAAAGGACAAGAGAAGATTGGTGTAGAAACTGAAATGAAGGATATGAATTCTTTTCACGGAGTCAAAAAGGAATTATGATATGAAATTGAAAGGCAGTCGAAAATATTGGACAATGGTAACAAGGTGTTACAGCAAACACTTCTTTGGGATGAGAATACAAACACAGTAAAAGTAATGAGAACAAAAGAAGAATCCGATGATTATAGATATTTTCCTGAACCAGACCTTGTCCCACTTGTTGTAGACGAAAAGTGGATTGAAGAAGTTAAAAATGGTCTTCCTGAACTCCCCGGTGAAAAGTACACTCGATTTCTTAAGCAATACAACCTTAGACCTTATGATTCAAATATTATAACCTCTGATTTTAAACTGGCTGATTACTTTGAAGCAGTTGTAAAAATAGTTAAAGATTCTTCTTTATCGAGTAAATGGATTCAATCTGAAGTATTAAGAGTGCTTAAAGATAAAAATATTGATATTTCCCAATTCACTATTTTTCCCGACAGAATAGGTGAGTTACTTAAAATTATTAAAGAAAAAGTCGTCACAGCTTCTGTTGGAAAAGAAGTGTTTAACAGAATGCTTGGGATTTCTGATTATCCCAGAGAAATTGTTGAGAGGGAGGGGCTGGCTCAGATTAGTGATGAGTCAGAGCTTGAATCAGTAGTAGAATCAGTAATACAGGAAAATCCTGATAAGGTAGAAAAATATAAAGCAGGTAAAAAAGCACTTTTCGGTTTCTTTATGGGACAGGTGATGAAATGTACAAAGTGTAAAGCAAATCCAGGGACAATATCTAAAATATTAAAAAAACTACTTGAAAAGAAAAAAGATGACAATTAGTCACATGTTAATATCTCGAGCAGTCTTACATTTAAATTTCTTACTGAACTTTTTCTTTATAAATTTTTTCTCTAATATACAATTAAGAGGCAGATATTTGTTTAAAACCCCAATGCTGATTGTTATTTTTTCAGTTAACATTTTTGCCCAGATCGAATTCCGCAAACTTAATATAGTAACCATAATAAATAACGAATCAATTGCAACAGACCAATCTCGGATAGTGGAATTAGGTGATGTAGTGCGTTTATATCTTGTTCTTGAGGCACGAGTTGATGATTATTTCTCATCAATATATATTTCTCCTATAAATTCAATATCTATTGCAGGTGATACTATACCTTATAATAGAATTAGGCCATGGGACTTTCTTGGATATTCTGATCCTTTAATAAGGTTTTATAAAGTTGAACCGGACAAACTTGACACGGTTTATATGAATAATTTTAAGAGTCTGTTACCATGGGCAAGGATAAAATATTGTGAAGTTCCGATCCCTGAGTGGAATAATCGCTGGTCTGTTTCCATGAAGTCATTAAATAATATTGATAATTTTTTCCCCGGTACATTGTGGTTTAAGGCAGAGATAGCATTTCAAGGTCAATATGTTTCTACTCCCGGTGTTGAGAGCCGTTATATAGTTATGTCAGGTGATTATGGCGGATTGTCAAAAGATGTTTTTAAATTGACTATGAAGGGTAGAAGTGGGAATCGTTTTGTGGATTATTTGCTTACTTTTAGAAACTTACCCTATATCGAAAATACAGGCAGCTGGAACAATTATTGGGAGGAGCATCAAACTGTAGAGTGGATAGGTGGAGATTTACAGACTTTTATTGTTCGAGCTGCTGAATTGGCAGGGAGACCTTTAATAAAATATATTCACAAGATTCCGCTACCGGAGATTAATTTTTATGAAGTTACGGATTA
Source organism: Fidelibacterota bacterium (assembly GCA_016782645.1). Lineage (GTDB taxonomy): Bacteria > Fidelibacterota > UBA2242 > UBA2242 > UBA2242 > BS750m-G69. The sequence continues at coordinate 19,016 of JADHYC010000015.1, forward strand.
TTATAGCAGGATGACATTTTTATCATTGGGAAATTATATTACTTTGGATGGTGAACCAGTCTATTTGAATAAATATGCTTATAATGTCGGTGATTTCATTGTTAAGGGTAGCAAATGTGCGGTTATGTATAAGGATAGAAGCCCAATAGATTCTAAAGCGAGGGGCAGTCCGAATAGAAGGTTGGATGAAGCTGATTTAGTCCTGCTGGTTAATAAAAAATCAATGGAAATTGTCCCGTTAGGTGAAGCCTTTGATGATTCGCTAATTTTAATACGCTGGAAAGTACGATGGTAACCTGATAAATTGAGTTTTAATGGATAAGTGAAAAATGGCTAAAGCCTGCCTGATCCCGACGTAGGAGGGCGGGCAGGTGATTAAAGTAAAAAGTGATAAGTGACTAAAATGTAAAGTACAAATTGATTAATTCACGATTTGCAGTTCTTTATCTATTTGTTCTTTTAAAAATATTTTTGTTAATGATTGATAAGGAACATCTCGTTTATTTGCTATTGTATGTAACTCTGCAAGCATATAATCAGGTAGTCTTAGTGAAATTGTCTTTGTACTTGGTTTTAATTTTTGGAAAATAGCCACATTTGATTGATTCCAATTAATATACTTAGTAGAATTGTGTTTTGACCAAAATTCTCTTTCTTCATCTTCGTTTTTAAATGCTGGTATTTTATTTTGTTTTTTCATTGTAAACCCTCCGTTATTTGCGGCTCATATCTCTAGCCGAAATTACATGAATTTTATTATTTCTTATTGTAAATACTACGAACAGTAGACTTGATTCATCTGTTTTCCCAAGATCATAACATCTAATTTCAGTAATTGAATGTTTTTCATCACTTGCAACAAATAATGGTTGATTAAAAAATAATTCCTCACATTCATTTTTGGAGATACCATGTTTATCCGAATTTTTATTGATATTTCCTTCATCTCATGCAAAACCATCACAATTATTTAAAACAATCGCTTTCATATTAGTATATTAAAAACATATAAAATAATTGATTTTTTTTATTTTTCAGGAGAAGTTCTCGTTAAAGTTTTATTAAAGTTTTTCCTTTGCCTGTATTCTGATGGTTATTTAAATTAAGTGCCGATTTTTGAAGTATTTATGATTAATGAGGGCGATTAGCTCAGGTGGTTAGAGTACTTGCTTGACATGCAAGGGGTCACTGGTTCAAGTCCAGTATCGCCCACTTATTTGAAGGATTTATTACATTCCTTCAAATAAATTGGTATGATTTTGAAGAGGTTGAGTTGTTAAAAAAGAGTGAAAAGGAAATAGATTTTGGGCCCTATACAGAAAATTACAGTAACACTACCGAACGGCGATACTTTGGAATTAGAGCAAGGTGCATCTGCCGGTGATGTTGCAAAATTAATTAGTGAGGGTCTAAGCAATCGTGCTCTTGCAGCAAAGGTCAACGGTCAAATAGTTGATTTATCTGCTCCAATTACAGAAGATTCTGTAGTAGAAATCCTTACCTATAATTCACCAGAATCGCGTGAAATTTTACTGCATTCTACATCACATGTAATGGCACAGGCAGTGAAACAGCTTTATCCTGATGTAAAAATAACAATAGGTCCAGCTATAGAGAACAGGTTTTATTATGATTTTGATATAGAGCCTCCCCTGACAGATGCAGACCTGGGGGAAATTGAGGAGCGGATGAACGAGATTATAAAGGCAGATTATCCAATCGTTCGGAAGGAATTAAAGAGTGATAAGGTGATAAAATTATTTTCAGACCTTAATGAAGATTATAAAGTTGAGATAATTAAAGATATCGATGAAGGGGAAACTCTATCTATATATTCACAAGATGATTTTATTGATCTTTGCAGAGGACCGCATATTCCATCAACAGGCAGGATAAAAGCGTTTAAGCTTTTGAATGTTGCAGGAGCCTACTGGCGTGGAGATTCGGCTAACAAAATGCTTACGCGTGTTTATGGTACTTCTTTTCCTTCTAAAAAAGAATTGAAAAAGTACCTTAACTTTTTAGAGGAGGCAAAAAGACGCGATCATAGAAAAATTGGGAAAAGTTTAGAACTTTTTGAAATAAATGAGCAGGTAGGACCTGGCCTTGTGCTCTGGTATCCAAATGGTACTACACTGCTTCAAGTAATAAAAGAGTATTGGATCAAGGAGCATCTAAAAAGAGGATATCAGCTTGTCCAGACTCCGCATATTGGAAAATCGCAATTGTGGGAAACAAGCGGGCATTTGGATTTTTATCGCGAGTCAATGTTTAACTCAATGAATGTTGAAAAAGATGAGTACTACATCAAACCGATGAACTGCCCTTTTCACATAATGATATATAAATCAAAGACTCGAAGTTACCGGGATTTGCCTATCCGGTATGCAGAATTAGGAACTGTTTACCGCTATGAATTATCCGGTGTATTACATGGATTAATGCGGGTCAGAGGTTTTACTCAGGATGATGCACATATTATTTGTTCTTCTGATCAGCTTGACTCAGAGATTGAAAAATTAGTTCAATTTTCATTCGATTTTATTCGTTCATTTGGTTTTTCCGAATTTGTTGTTTATGTTTCAACACGTCCAAAAGAGAAATATGTTGGCGAATTTGAAATGTGGGAAGAAGCAACAAATTCCTTAAAATCTGCTCTTGAAAAGTTTGATGTTAAATACTATATTGATGAGGGTGGTGGTGTTTTTTATGGTCCGAAAATCGACATAAAGATTCGTGATGCTCTAAATAGATCATGGCAGTGTACAACAATACAATTTGATTTTAATCTATCCGAGCGATTTAAGATGGAATACATAGATAGTAATGGATTGAAACAGCGTCCATATATGATCCATAGAGCAATAATGGGATCACTTGAAAGATTTGTTGGGGTTTTGATTGAGCATACTGTAGGAGATTTTCCAGTTTGGTTAGCTCCAATTCAAGCAGTTGTAATTCCAATCACGGAAAACCAGAATAATGTTGCAGAGGATTTTTATAAAACTCTTGTTGTAAAAGGTATCCGAGCAGAATTGAATGACAAGAGTGATACAGTTGGTGCGAAAATTCGTGAAGCCGAATTGAAGAAAATTCCTTATATGTATATTTTGGGAGAGCGTGAATATAAGAATAACACTGTTTCGGTGCGTAGGAGGAAAGTTGGTGATAAAGGAGTTTACACTTGGGTAGAGGCAGTAAAACTCATTGATGAAGAGATAAAAATAAAAGGGGAGATATAATTATAGAAAAAAGATTACGCATTAATGAAAGAATTACGTGTCCGTCTGTGAGACTGATTGATGAAAACGGGAAGCAGGTAGGTATAATCTCTTCAACCGAAGCTTTAAAGATTGCTGAAGAGCACGGTCTTGATCTTGTTGAAATTGCACCACAGGCTGATCCGCCAGTTTGTAAAATAATGGATTTCGGCAAATATAAATATCAACAACAGATGAGAGACCGTCAAAGTAAAAAGAAACAGCATGTTATAAAATTGAAAGAGCTTCGATTTCGGCCGCGGATAGGTGAGCATGATCTGATTATGAAAATCAATAGAGCCAGAAAGTTTCTTAATGACGGTTGTAAAGTAAAAATTACACTTATGTTTAGAGGAAGAGAATTAGCTCATAAAGAAGATGGGTTCAATTTAATCGAAAGAGTGGTTGAGGAGCTTTCTGATGTAAGTGTTGTTGATAAAGCGCCAGTAAGTGAGGGGCGTACTATTATATCATTTCTTATTTCAAAATAGGAGTTAGGTTGTTATGCCAAAGATGAGAACTAGACGATCTGCAGCAAAAAGATTTAAATTAACCGGAACTGGTAAGATTAAGAGAAACAAGGCTAATTTCTCTCATATTCTTACAAAAAAATCACCTAAAAGAAAGAGAAATTTAGGTCAATCGGGATTAGTTGCTGCAAGTGATGTGAAACGTGTAAAACGAATGATTGTAACATAGGAGTAGGACAATGCCAAGAGCAAACAGTTCAGTAGTACATCATAGAAAACATAAAAAAATTATGAAGATGGCTAAAGGGTATCGAGGTGCTCGAAGCAAACTTTATGTTAATGCAAAAGATGCTGTCGAAAAAGCCCTACAATATGCGTATAGAGATAGACGCACTAAAAAAAGAACTTTCAGAGCACTTTGGATAGCCAGAATAAATGCCGGTGTACGTCAACATGGTCTGTCGTATAGTAAATTCATTCATGGTTTGAAGGAAAATAGTGTCAACCTTGACCGAAAAATTCTTGCGCAAATTGCTGTTAAGGACCCTGATGGTTTTGCAAAATTAGTAAAAATAGCAAAGGCTTAGATTCATGAACCTCTTGGATCGTGCCGAGGAAGTTCGTTTTCAATTTAAAAAGGACCTCTTTAAAGTTAAAATAGATATTCAATCTGTCGAAAATTTTCGACTCAGATATTTGGGTAAGAAGGGGTATATCCCCGCTCTTTTCCGTGAATTCACTTCTCTAAGTGTTGAGGATAAACATAAATGTGGTAAAATTTTAAATCAGATAAAAAAAGAATCTGAGAATTCCATAGATACACTAAAACAGCGCTTGAATAGTATCGGTATTGACGAGGATTTCTTTGATTATACTTTACCTGGGAAGCTTCCAAGGTTAGGGCATTTACATCCAGTTACTCAAACGATGAACGAAATCTGTTCGATTTTTAGAGAGATGGGATTCGGCATAGAATTTGGTCCGGAAGTGGAGACTGATTATTATAATTTTCAGGCGTTGAATTTCCCCAAGAATCATCCTGCGAGAGACATGCAAGATACTTTTTTTATTGGTGATTCAATCTTATTGCGCACCCATACCTCACCAATTCAAATTAGAGCAATGGAGAAGCAAAAACCGCCTATCAGGATTCTTGCACCTGGTAGAGTATATCGTAATGAGGCGATTAGCGCTCGCAGTTTTTGTACTTTTCATCAGGTTGAGGGTTTGTATGTAGATGAGAATGTTACTTTTTGTGAATTGAAAGGCACTCTTGAAATATTTGCAAAGCGCTATTTTGGTAAAGATGTTAAACTTAGGTTCCGTCCTAGCTATTTCCCATTCACTGAACCAAGTGCTGAAGTTGATATTTCATGTTTTATTTGTGGCGGCTCCGGTTGCCGTGTATGTAAGCATACTGGTTGGTTGGAAATTTTGGGCTGCGGTATGGTTGATCCTAACGTTTTCATATCTGTTGGAATTGATCCGGAAAAATATACCGGGTATGCATTTGGAATGGGACCTGACCGGATTGCAATGTTAAAGTATGGAATTGATGATATTAGACTGTTTTTTGAAGGCGATATTCGTTTTCTGAATCAATTTTAAAGATTGAAAAGCGAATATTGAAAATTTAAGAGTAAAGAGTGAATAACAAAGAATTGGGAAAATGGTCAATAATCAATAGACAATCGTCAATAATCAATATTCAATAATTGTATGATAGTTAATACGAAATGGTTGGAAAAATATATTGATATTCCATATTCTCCAGAGGAATTGGAGGAACATCTTACCTATATTGGGCTGGAATCAAAAATACAGAAAAGCCCTGTTGATAAAATTAGAGGAGTCATTATTGCTGAGGTATTGGATGTTTCACCTCATCCAAATGCGGACAGGTTGTCTATTTGTAAAGTCTCAACCGGTTTTGATATGCAGGATGTAGTTTGTGGTGCTCCGAATGTTGCAAAAGGGCAAAAAGTGCCTTTGGCATTGTTAGGAACTGTTTTACCTAATGGTATGGAATTAAAACCAGTTAAAATACGGGGTATTAATTCTGAGGGAATGATTTGTGCTGAGGATGAGTTAGGAATTTCCAGCGATCATAGTGGTATTATGGTTTTAGATGAAAAAGCGCCATTGGGAATGGAATTGTCTGAATATTTATCAGGGGAAGGAACGAGCATTGATATAGACCTTACTCCAAACCGTCCTGATTGTACATCCCATATTGGTGTTGCACGCGAAATTTCTATATTGACTCAAGGAGAACTGAAAATTCCGGAAATTAAGTTTAAAGAATCTGAAGAATCTACTGAAGATTATATTGATGTCGAAATTGAAAATATTGATGGTTGTCCTCGATATGCAGCGAGAGTTATAAAGAATGTTAAAATTGCACCATCACCTCAATGGCTAATAAATCACCTAAAAAGTGTCGGAATTCGCTCTATTAATAATATAGTTGATGCATCGAGTTTTGTATTAATGGAAACAGGTCAGCCATTACATACATTTGATTACAGGAAAATAGAGGGAAAGAAAATTGTTGTAAGGAACGCTGAAGAGGGAGAGCTGGTCGAGACTCTCGATGGTATTAAACGAGCTCTATCAAAGGATATTTTACTTATATGTGATGCTAAACATCCTGTAGCAATTGCGGGAGTTATGGGCTTGAGTAATTCTGAAATTACTCCTGAAACGAAAGATATACTTATTGAGAGCGCCTACTTTAGTTCTACAACTATAAGGAACGGATCGAAATATTTAGGATTATCTACTGAAGCGTCTTACAGATTTGAGCGCGGAGTTGATCCTGAGGGAATAATTAATGCAGTTAATAGAATCACAGATATAATTATTGAGCTTGCTGGCGGTAAAGTATGCAAAGGAATTGTTGATAAATATCCTAAAAAAATTTCACCTGCAGAAGTTAAGGTTCGCTTCAAACGAATAAACAGGTTAATTGGAATTGACATTGAAAAGAGTTGGGTTAAGGAAATATTTGAAAAGTTAGGTTGCAGGATACTTAAGAGTGATGATGAGAGTGTTCAAGTTCTTTCTCCTACATGGCGGCCTGATCTGGAAAGGGAAGCTGATTATATAGAAGAAGTTATTCGGATTTATGGAATGCATAAAATTCCTTCAGCGAAAAGGCTACAAATTAAACCTTCGAATGAAGTAAATTCCCGTTATGATTTAATAGAGAAACTTCGTTCAATTCTTTGTTCTTATGGTTATTTTGAAGTTTTTAATAATTCTCTTGTTAGTGAAAAACAGACCCAATTCACTTTTAAGCCTGTAAAACCAGTAAAACTACGGAATCCGCTGAGTTTGGATATGGCTTATTTAAGGACGTCACTAATTCCTGGCTTGATAAATACCGCCAGACGGAATATAAATAGAAGAAATTGTGATCTACAGATTTTTGAACTGGGGTTTATTCAATATTTCGATCCTGATTCTGAGACTCATGCTATGGAAATCCTTAAGTTTTCAGTACTCATAACTGGAGCCATTGAGGATGAACACTGGGGATACCAGATAAGAAAAAGTGATGTTTTTATATTGAAGGGAGTAATTGAGGATCTTACACACCGGTTTGGTATTGAATCCCTGAAATTTGAAAAATGTAAGAATAACTATTTTAGACATCTTTTAGGAACTAATATTAATGGGAAGGAATTTTGCTATTTAGGACAGATTAATCAGGAATATCTGCAAAGTGAATGGAGTATCGAAGTACCTATTTATGTTTTAGATGCTAATGCTTCCGTATTATTGGATCAAGCAAAATTTGAAATAAGATATAAGCCTTTACCTATTTATCCTGCTATTGAGAGGGATGTCTCGATATTATTACCAGAGAAAATTCCAATTGAAGAGGTAAATCAAAAAATTATAAGAGAAGGCGGTGAATTACTTAGAGAAGTTAAATTTTATGATCTATACTATGGAAAAAATGTTGACAACGGCTTAAAAAGTATTACATTTAATTTAGTTTTTCAGGTAGCTGATAGAACTTTGAAAGATAAAGAAGTTGATAAGAGGATGTTAGCAATTCATGAAGTTCTTAAAAATGATCTTAATGCAAAACTGCGCTAAGGGTGTATTATGGAATTAACGTCCTTAAATTTGTTAGAGGAAAAAATTAGAAATTTTTTATCGCTTGTTGTTGACTTACGAGCAAAAAATAAAAGGTTAATGGAGAAATTGGAAGTAAGTACTTCTATTGAGACAGAAATAAATGATAAAGAACGTCAACAATTAAGAAAAAAAATAGAGGGCATGCTGGAACTTTTAGAAAAGTTTTAAGCTCCTCAGTAACTTTAAATAGGTGATATTTGAAAATATAAAATAAATGAAAGATGGAAGAGTCTAAAGATAATTTAGTTCGTGTAACAATATATGGTCAAAAATATACAGTCAAAGGTGAGGCTGAGGCTTCATATATTACCAGTGTCGCTAAACATGTAAATGATAAGATGGAAGAAGTTGAGAATTCCTTAACAACTGTTCAGTCTCCTTTGCGTGTTGCCATATTAGCTTCCATGAATATTACTGATGAGTTTTTTAGCTGTAATAAAGATAAAGATAACTTTTTACGAAATGTTGATGAGAAAGCAAAATTTCTTGTTGACATTATTGATGAAGAATTAAACGAGCAAATATAATCCATCTTTCATAAATATTAGTAAATACTCTACTTAATTTTATTTCCGTTTAAAGTAGTACATTTATTAAGTAGAGGGTTTTTTATCTAAAAATTAAAGGAGTAGTACAATGTACTGGATTTATATTATAATAGGAGTAGGTGGTGCTGCAATAGGCGCTTTTATTGGACTTTATTTTTACATCCAAAAATTAAAACATACTCGCTCTTCTGTATCTGAAATTGTTGCAAATGCAAAGAAAGAAGCATCGGATATCAGACGTGAAGCCTGTCTTGAAGCTAAAGATGAAGCACTCAGAATTAAACATAGGGCAGAGGATCTATCAAGAATTAAATTAAGAGAAATTCGGGACCTTGAGAAAAAGTTGGTAAAAAGAGAATTCTATCTTGAGAGAAAAATGGAGGTCGCAGAAAAAAAATTAGATGATATTGAGATAAAGGAAGACAATCTAAAAAAGCAAAAAGAACAGCTTGCTCACAAAGAGAATGAACTTCAAAATATTATTGAACGCCAAACTGATAGATTAGAACGCATTGCAGGTCTTTCTAGGAAAGAGGCTGAAGAAATCCTTATGGAAAATCTAATGGAAAAGGCTAAAAAGAGCATATCTAAGAAAGTTAAGGAGATTAAAGATATTGCAATAGCAGAGGCAAATCGCGAGTCTAAGAAAATAATTATATCTGCTATACAGCGTTCAGCAGCAGACCATACCGCTGAGACTACAGTCTCCGTTGTGAATTTACCAAATGATAATATGAAGGGTAGAATTATAGGTCGTGAAGGTAGAAATATTCGACATTTTGAATCTTTAACCGGTGTCGAAATTATAGTAGATGATACGCCTGAGGCTGTTGTTCTTTCCGGGTTTGACCCTGTACGTAGAGAGATTGCCAGAGTTGCTCTGGAGAAACTTGTTCTTGATGGTAGAATTCACCCGGCCAGGATTGAAGAAATTGTAGAAAAGGCAAAGAAGGAAGTTGAAGAATCTATAATTCAAGCAGCCGAAGAGGCAATAGATAAAGTAAATCTTCCACCTTTTCAACCTGAACTTATGAAATTAATTGGAAAATTAAGATATCGAACTTCTTATGGTCAGAATGTCTTAAATCATTCAATTGAAGTTGCGTGGTTATCCGGTTTAATGGCATCAGAGTTGGGATTAAATGGTGAACTTGCAAAGAGAGCCGGATTATTGCATGACATTGGAAAAGCTATTGATAGAAATGTTACTGGTACACATGCTTCAATAGGTGCAGAAATAGGCAAAAAGTATAAAGAAAACAAAATTGTTATTAATGCTATTGCTTCTCACCACGAAGAGGTTGAGGCAACTCATCCTATATCAGTGCTAATACAAGCAGCAGACCAGATAAGCGGTTCCAGAAGAGGAGCCAGGGGTGATACTCTTGAAAGTTATATCCAAAGACTTGAAAAATTAGAGGAAGTTGCTAATTCGTTTGACGGTGTTTCGAAAACTTTTGCTATTCAAGCGGGTCGTGAAGTAAGAGTTATTGTAGAAAATGAAATAGTAGATGATTTGGGAACAGATAGTCTGGCAGAAGATATTGCAGATAAGATTCAGTCTGAATTAAATTATCCCGGTCAGGTGAAAGTTGTCGTAGTTAGAGAACATAGAAGCGTGAGCTATGCAAAATGAGTGATTTTATGATTATTGATGGCAAAGAAATATCTAAGAAAGTAAAAGATTCTTTACTTCTTCGGATAGAGTGTCTTTCCAAGAAAGGAATAGTTCCAGGATTGGCTGTGGTCCTTATTGGAGATGATCCCGCATCAAAAGTGTATGTCAGCATGAAATCTAAAGCTTTTATGTCTATGAACCTTGTTTCAGAGACTTTCAGATTGCCAGCTGATATTGATCAAGAATCAGTTTTATCTTTGATAGATGATTTGAATAAAAGTGAAAAATTCCATGGAATTCTCGTGCAGCTACCTGTACCAGATCATTTGGATAGTATGGAAATCCTGCAAGCGATTGATCCTGATAAAGATGCTGATGGATTACACCCTACAAATATGGGTCGAATGTTATTAGGGATAGAATGTCCTTTAGCCTGTACTCCTCATGGTATAATAATGTTGTTAAAATATTCGAAAATAGATACTTCAGGTCAACACATTATTGTCCTTGGTAGAAGTAATATCGTAGGAAAACCTATTGCTAATCTTTTAATACAGAAGAGAGAAATGGGTAATGCTACTGTTACTCTCTGCCATACCCGAACCCGTAATCTTAAAGAAATTACACGTCAGGCTGATATTTTGATTGCAGCAATTGGTAAACCCGAGTTTGTTGATAGATCGTTTGTAAAGAAGGGTGTTGTTATAATTGATGTTGGAGTTAATAGAGTTGATGATCCGACATCAAAGAGAGGCTACAGATTGGTTGGAGATGTTAAATTTGATGAAGTAAAAGAAATCGCGGATGCAATCACTCCGGTTCCTGGAGGAGTTGGTCCAATGACGATTTCAATGCTTATTGCTAATACACTATACCTAGCAGAGAGATACGAAACAAAAAGAAGTGGGGGGATTAACTATGAATATTATTGATGCTTTAAGGAGGAATGAGCTTGCTCATGGTTTGAATGACTCAGAAATTGAAGATTTGGGGAAAATTTTTCATAGCAAACATGCTAGAAAAGATGAAGTAATAATTCGTGAGGGTGATCCGAGTAGTGAGCTCTATATTATTTCTAAAGGTCGCGTTGGAGTATTGATTTACTCAAGTTCCCAACCGGGAGAAAAAGAAAAAATTACAACACTTAGAGATAACGACATTTTTGGCGAATTTTCTATGATAGATGGAACTTCAAGATCAGCGACAGTAGTAACTGATGAGGATTCTGATTTAATTTTCGTTGATTACCTGGATTTTCATCGTTACTTAGAAGAAAAGGAGCATGTCGGTTTTATTGTGATGAGAAATATAGCAAAAATTCTAACAGCAAAACTTCGAATGATGAATTTTGAAGTTAGAAATACTATTATTTAAGTAATTCGTACTAATATTATTGTAGGTAAACATTCAATACGCTAATTAACAGTACTATTTACAATAAGTTTTAACTAATCAAGTTTTGTAGAGAAAAATCTGTCTTTGACAATTGATTGTAACAAACCTTAAAACAATTGATTTTCCCGACACGTCGGGATCGATAACCATTAACCACCCCTTTTCCCCTCCTTTGTAAGGAGGGGATAGCTCACGCAGGAGTTCCTTTGGAAAGGGGAGGTGATTTGAACAGCAAAGCTAGTGATAAAAGTTTTTAATAGGAAAACAAAGTGAAAAAGTATGACAGAGGCTGAAATTTATTTATGTGGGAAACTTAAGTTAATTTCTATATAAGCATGGAGTAATTAATGGTAAAAAGTGAAGAAATATTGGTTTTGATAAATTCAAGAAGGACAATACGTCAATTCAAACAGGATTCAATTTCTCTTGAAGATTTAATAAAGTGCATCAAATCCGCTGGATTGGCTCCCTCGGCAGCAAATCTTCAGCCTATTGAGTATCTTTTGATTACTGATTCTGAAAAGGTAAAGGCTATTTTTCCACTATTAAAATGGGCTGGGTATATTGCACCTGACGGAAATCCTGAAGAGGGGAGAAGACCTATAGCTTACCTGATTGTTTTGGTGAATAAGTCAATAAGAAAAACCGGAGTGGAGCATGATGCTGGAGCTGCTATTGAAAATTTTATTCTATCTGCCTGGAGTCTTGGAATTGGTTCTTGTTGGTTAGCATCCGTAAATAGAGAAAAATTACAAAATTCTTTTAATATTCCTGATAGTTATTCGATTGATTCAGTTATAGCATTGGGTTATCCGGATGAATCCCCTGTTGTTGAAATGGCTATTGATGATATAAAATATTGGAAGGATAAAGTTGGGGTTTTACATGTTCCAAAAAGATCTGTAAAAGATATTCTACAGATTAATGAATGGAAGAAAGATAATTAGATGATTTCCAAATCATATTTATTGAAATGAATTAAGAGTTGAGACTGATATGCATCCAGTGCTTTTAAAATTAGGACCTGTCACTATCTACACTTATGGCTTTATGATGGCTACGGCATTTTTAACCGGTTATTTTGTATTGAAATGGGAAATAAAGCGAATTGGAGGTAGTCCTGATTTTGCCAGTAGTATTGTGTTTTGGGCAGCTGTTGGTGGGATAGTAGGATCTAAAATTTTCTATCTGCTTGAGAACATCCCATTTATAGTCGAAGACCCTGTAGGAATGATCTTTTCCGGCGCTGGTCTTGTATTTCATGGTGGAATTATTGGGGGTGCCATTGCGGTCGTTTGTCTTATTATTAAATCAAAATTACCACTTGGTGTTTATGCGGATTTTATCGGTCCGGTTCTTCTACTTGGACAAGGTATAGGCAGGATAGGTTGCTTTTTTGCCGGATGCTGCCATGGATGTGCAAGCAGTCTACCCTGGGCTGTTGTTTTTCCAAATGCTGCACCTCCAGCAAATTACCCGGTCCATCCAACTCAATTATATGAAACAATATTAAATTTCACTTTCTTTTTTATCCTGATAAAAGTTATAAGACCAAGAATGAAAATGAATGGATCAACATTTGCTATCTATTTAGTTTTTGCAGGTGTTGAACGCTTTTTTTTAGAATTTATTCGAGTTAATCCAAAAGTAGCTATGGGATTAACTAACTATCAATTCAGTTCAATTGCACTGGTTTTAGCAGGTATTATACTTTTGTTGTTTTTTGTAAAACAACCGAAGATGGTTAAATAAAAATCAAACCTTAATATTTGCTTGTATAAGAATCAATAATCCCGTTTGGTCTCTGTCGGCTGACCATGGGCGTCAGCTTGGGACTTTTTTAAAAGTAGTTTGAATTAACAGCGTTTTCTTTTACCTATTCGTCATCACTTATTCCAACCGGATAAAGCCGGTAAAGAGGGTAGCACTTCTGTCCATCCGGTGAACCGGATGGTTATTGTTGTTATAATATTACAGAGTAAGTGATTATTCTCTATGATAATGTGATAAATATTAGTATGTCAATTTCGAGTAAAAAGTCTTTTATCAAGACTTGAATTAACATGGTTACAACCGTCAACCTTAAGTCAAGTTCGCTACATTAATTTTTAAAATTCTAAAAGCATTATCTTATCTCGAAGATATATTTCTAAAATATAGACACCCTACTGAAAAAGCGAACTTAATCCAAGTTTTTAATACCAACGTGGTATATTCGTTGCGTCTTATTGTAAAGAAAATCTCTTTGAATTTTCCTCCACTTAGTTTAAAATAATTTGTGCTTCGTTTTGATTTAAAATATAGAAATTATTTAAAAAGTGTTTTAATCTATTGGAATCGGGATGGATAAATGGATGTGTTTATTAGTTTATTAGAAAATTTTAAAGACCTTTTCGGACATCATGTTGTTTTTAGTACGGGAATGTTGTTGTTAATCGGATATTTTACAGGAAAATTGTCAGAGAAAATAAGGCTACCGTCAATAACAGGATATATCATCGCTGGTCTGCTTTTAGGTAGCTCAGTAACCAATATTATCCATGAGGATATGGCTTATCGGCTTACAAGTGTTACGGAAATAGCGCTTGGTTTGATTGCAATTACAATAGGTGCTGAGTTTGATATTGCAAAACTTAAGAAAACTGGTAGAACAATAATTATTATTACATTTTTTCAGGTTTTTTTTACTTTCATATTCGTAGTGATTGCTCTTTTCATAATAGGCATGGAGTTAAGATATGTTCTCATTCTTGGTGCAATTGCTACTGCAACTGCACCTGCTGCTACAGTCATCATTGTTAGAGAATTACGTGCTCGCGGTAAATTTGTTGATTACCTTTATGGTGTTGTTGCTTTTGATGATGCTTTATGTATTATCCTTTTCAGTATTGTATTTGCATTAGTTACACCGATGTTAATAGGCACAGCAATTCAAACTGCAGTCGGTATGCTTACAGGTTTGGTTCATGCAATTACTGATCTCTTCTTTTCATGTTTACTTGGATTTATTAGTGGAATTCTCCTTCATTTATTCACGAGAAAAAAGTACAAACTTAATGAAATATTGATCATATCAATTGCTGTTATTTTCCTGATTACTTCCATAGCAATAGTATTAAATCTTTCTCTATTGATTGCAAATATGGTTCTTGGAGCGATGCTTGTAAACTTGTCAGTAAAAAATAAAAGAATATTTCGTATTATAGAGCCTATTACACCTCCGTTATTTGCAATGTTTTTTGTATTAGCTGGAACTGAGATTGATATTAGTGTTTTTGCTAAGGGTATAGTGATTGTTTATGGATTAGTATATATCATAAGCCGTTTTGTAGGGAAGTATGCAGGGACGTATTTTTCAGCAGCAATAACAAAGACGGATAAAAACATTAGGAATTATTTAGGCTTCTGTCTTTTTCCTCAAGCGGGAGTCGCTATAGGTCTTGTATTGCTTGTGCAGACATCACCGGTATTGGAATATGCTCCACCTGTTGTAAAAGAAATTCTTGTTTTAGTAGTGAATATTGTACTTTTCAGCATTTTTATTAATGAATTAGTCGGTCCTGCAATTACAAAATACGGAATTAAAAAAGGGGCTGATTTATAATTTAGGATGGGTTGATTATGGATATTTTTAATATTTTAAATGATAAATCGTGTACAACGAATTTGGTCGCAAGAAATAAAGATGACTGTTTGAAAAAGTTATCACATTTATTGTCTACAAATGTTGAGAATGCATCAGAACAGGATATATATGATTCACTTATGGAAAGAGAGAAATTAGGGTCCACCGGTTTTGAGGACGGTGTAGCAATTCCTCATGCGAAAATGAAAGGCTTGAGCGAATTTGCTATGAGCATTGCCATATCCAAAAAAGGTGTTGATTTTAACAGTATAGATGGTAAAAAAACACATATACTTTTTACTGTTATCGGTCCGGAAGAAGAAACAGAGGGACACTTGCAAATTCTTGCACAAATATCAAGAATCTCAAGAAATCACAACGCTCATAGAGAAATGTTGAATGCTTCAACTGCTTTAGTATTAAGAGAAGCATTTATCCGGTATGTTTCAGGTGCTGAAATTAAGAAAGAGGAAAAAGGTAAAAATAAACTTTTAATGATAGTTTTATATGAAATACGGTTTTTTGAAGACATTATAGAGTTGTTTCTTGAAAAAGGAATCCGTGGTGTAAATATTTTAGAATCAACCGGAATCAAAGACCAACTTTCAAATATTCCACTCTTCAGCGGTTTTCTGGATTTTTTAGGAGAGCGTAAAGAAGTCAGCAAAACAATCATGGCTATTGTAGATGAAAGTGATGTATCCAGCGTTGTTGAAGGTGTCGAAGAAATCATGGGGAACCTTGATACTCACACAGGCGCAATGATTATGGTACTGGATATTTTCTTTACAAAAGGTTCGATGGAAGTGTGAAATCGAAAAAGAATCTAAGTATGAAAACCCGTTTTCATTAGGCGGCACACAAAAAATGAACTTTGTCGATATAGAAGGAATTTTCAGAATCTTTTCAGTTTCGTCAGGTCCTCAGATCTGACGAAACTGAAAATTCGTATAGTTGATGAGTCAGGAGATGATTATTTATATACTGAAAAGTCTGTTCTACGTTTGTGCCGCCTAAAGTTAAGATAACAATAGCAAAATTTATGGAATAAATATTTCACGGTAAAAATCTATGTGATATTTTTTATGAAAATATTCTTGACAAATATAAAGGTTAATTAGTAAATTGGAAACGTATGGAACTAAAAACGTTTCCAGTGGGCAATAAAGAACTACCTGAGAAATTCAGACCAATTATTGAATATGCCAGACAAAAAATTATGGCTTATGGCATAAGAAATTTTACTGTAGAAAAATTTGTTTCTGATCTACATATCAGCAAAAAAACAATTTATAAATATTTCAGTACAAAAGAAGAATTCATCGAAGCAGTTTTGTTTTACAATTATAACGAGCTTTTTTCAAGTGTAGATGCAATCCAACCTGATGATAAAGACCCGTTAAAAACGGTATTTATGGTATTACAAGAGATTTTTAATAATATATCGAAAATGAGTTCAGAGTTAGTGTACGATGTAAAGCTTTTCTATCCAAAGGTATGGAACAGTATTGAGAAATTTAGGGAAGAAGTAATTGACAAAATTTATAATTCTTTCATTATAGCTCAGGGAATGGGATTAATTCGAAAAGATATTGATTTAAAGTTCAATGCAAATCTGATTATGAAAATTATCCAAACTGTTTTTCAACCTGAATTTTTAATTTGTTCGTCTTATTCATTGTCCGATATAATAAAAATGTTTATAGACCTTATGATGAATGGACTTATGGAAAAAGATAAGTCCTTTGACTTTTCTTTAATTGAGGATAAATAGTGATTATTAGCAGGTTGGAGAATAAAAACCATGAATATTATAACCATAACTTAGAGAATTATTTATGAAATCCTGGATTGATTTTGTATTAAAATATCCGAAAACTATTATTGCTTTCTGCATTTTAATAACGGTTTTAATGGGATGGAATATTCCAAAACTTGAGATCGAACCAGATTTGAAAGCAATGTTTCCCAAGGATTTTGACATAATTGTTTCTATGAATGAAATGGAGGATATATTTGGCGGCTCAGAACTAATAGTCATGTCAATTTCTTCTGATGATATTTTTAATAAAAGCACTCTTAAAAAAATTGATGACATAACAGAGGAAATAGAAGAAATCGAAATGGTCGAGAAAGTCTTATCATTGACTAATGCTGTTGATATAAAGGCTACTGAAGATGGATTTGAAGTTGGTGAACTTTTTGAGGATTATCCGGAAACCACGGAAGAAGTAACGGCAATCAAACAACGCATTATTGACAATGAAATGCTTTATGGCAACATTGTGTCGAAAGATTTTAAGAAGTCGGCTATAATTTCCATATTGGAAGTAACAACCGGAGATAGTGATGATGATGAAATATCATTTTTATTTAATAAGGTAATTAAAAAATATGAAGGATCTGAACAGATTCATATTGCCGGAATGCCTCTTACACGTTATGAAGTCACTAATACAATGCAGTCAGACATAAAAACACTTTTCCCATTCGGGATTGTCTTGATGATATTTTTATTAGTTTTTTGTTTTCGGAGCTGGATCGGTGCCTTTTTACCTTTCATAGTTGTTATTATGAGCATTATTAATATGATTGGACTGATGGCATTGCTCAGGATAAAATTTACTTTTATTGGGATAATGACTCCGGTAATGTTGATCGCCATTGCTAACGATTATAGTATTCATATTGTTGCTCATTATTTTGAAGAGTATAAAAATCGTGATTATAGGAGTAAAGACCTAATAATCAAATCAACACTTCAACATCTCCAAACCCCGGTATTTTTGGCTGGTATTACTACTATTATTGGATTTTTAAGTCTTCAATCACATATTCTCCCACCAGTAAGGCAATTAGGTTTATTTGTGTCTTTTGGAATTACAATAGCTTTTATTTTAAGTCTTACTTTTGTACCGGCAGCTTTAAAACTCTTGGATTATCCGGTTTTTTTGACGACAGGAAATTCAACAGAGAAAATGAACAGATTTCTAAGAAAATGGGGAAATTTATTTACTCGACATAAATCAAGTTTTTTACTGATTGTTGCTCTAACCAGTCTGGTTATTTCGACAGGGATAACCAGGATCAATGTGGATACAAATCCAATTTACTTCTTTAGAGAATCGTCGGAGATTCGTAGAGGTAATGAGGTGATAGATAAAGTATTTGGTGGTTCATCGCAGCTAGCAATCCTGGCAAAAGGTGATATAAAATCGCCGGATTTTTTAAAAAAAATAGAGCAATTAACCAACTTTCTTGATGAAAAGAATAATATAACTCAAACATCTTCTATCATTGACCAGCTTAAATTAATGAATAAATCCTTTCACAGTGATAGTACTGAATATAAAGTAATTCCCAAAACTCGCGATGAAGTTGCTCAATATCTATTTCTCTATTCTCTAACAGGTGATCCTGAGGACCTGGATCATTTTGTGGATTATGATTATGAGCAGGCACAGATATTGGTGAGAGTAAATGAAACCGGTTCGGCAGCGTCGTTTAAATTATATAATGAAGCAAAAGTGTTCGTTAAAAATGAGCTGGGTGAAGAAAATTTCCCGTCTATTACAGGTGTTACAGCTTTTATCGGTGTATTATCGGATTTGGTAATTAAGGGTCAGATTAGAAGTCTTATACTTTCAATCTTTTTTGTCTGCCTGGTAAGCGCAATAATCTTTAGGTCAATCATAGGTGGATTATTATCAATTGTTCCTCTCGGTGGTGCAATTGTTATAGTTTTTGGATTAATGGGCTACTTACATATTGATTTAAATATGGCGACAGTAATGCTTTCAAGTATAATGATAGGAGTTGGAATTGATTATACGATTCACTTCTTATATCGGTATAGGCTGGAAGTTAAAAAAGGTGCTAGTGCGGAAGAGGCAGTTACACTAACTCTAACAACTAGCGGAAAGGGAATTATCTATAATGCACTTTCGGTTATTGTTGGATTTTCAGTATTGATGATCTCCGGATTTCTACCCATCTATTTTTTCGGGTTTTTAATCGTATTTTCAATTACCGGTTGTTTACTTGGAGCATTATCGGTAATGCCTGCACTGTTGGTACTTTTTAAACCGGCTTTCATTTTCAGTAAAAAGAGGAATATCGATGACAGATAAAAGAGATGAAATATTTTCAAAAATTTTCTTCGTTCCTACAATATTAATAGTAATTTATTGGATCATAACGGAGTTGATAAAGTTATATAATTGGCTATCAGGACTTTCTTCTTATAATTCTGGATGGTGGTTGAGTATTGGAAATTTCTGCTTGAGTAATCTGAGTATTATTATTGTGATTTATATAATTATATGCCTGCAAGCAGCTGGTATTGCTGAGTTTAAATACAGGAAAAATTTCTTGAAGGCGTTTTTTCTTGGATTGATAATGACACCACTGGTTATGATAGCTGCATGGGGAAGAAAGAGAAATACTAATCCTTCCGAAGGTTTTCCCAGAGGGATTCCTTTGGAATGAACCTTTGGAAGGATGATATAGAATTGGAGGTTGAAATGAAAAAAGTATTTATAATTTTTATTATAACAATATTGCTACTTTCTCTCAATAAGTTTGGTTATTCTCAGTTAACTGGACGGGATATAATGATAAAAGTAGATGAACAGCAGGATGTAAAAAGTCAATATGCCAAAACCAAAATGACATTAATCAATAAGAGAGGTAAAACACGCATACGTGATGTTTTGAGATACGAAAAATCATACTATGGTGAGAAAGGCATTGATACTAAGACTCTTATATTCTTCGAATATCCACCTGATATACGAGGCACAGGTCTGCTTTTATGGAGCTATGAAGACATTAAGAAAGACGATGATCGCTGGCTCTATTTACCTGCATTAAAGAAAATAAAGCGGATTGCTGGAGAAAGTAAGAATAACTATTTTATGGGAACAGATTTCACTTATGATGATATGGGTGGACGTGAGGTAGATGAAGATACTCACGAACTTTTAGGACAAGATGAAATTGATGGTATCAATTGCTATAAAGTTCAGTCAATACCTGTTGATAAAAATGATATGTACAGTAAAAAATTTGGTTGGGTGATACCCGAAAAATGGGTTGTGTTCAAAGTTGATTTTTACGATAAGAGAGGAAAACTAATTAAAGAATTAAGAGCAAGTGATTTTCGGGAAGTTAGTAATATATGGACTACTTTTAAGCTTCACATGAATAATTTTGGTAAAAACCATCAGACCGTAATTGAAGTTGAAGATATGAAATATAATATTGAAATAAAAGATCAAGTATTTATGAAAACAACACTACAGCGGGGCAGGGTAAAATGAATCAAAGAAAGAGGTGTGTTTTAATAATATTTGTGATAATGTTTATTAATCTCTCTGTTTTTACTGATCTTTTTGCACAGGTTGAATTTCATGGGTTTGTGAGAAATCACAGTGCTTTTAGAGTGGATAAGCCAAATGATGCTATGCTCCTGCGTAATAGACTTCGATTAAATTCTGAGCTCTGGGGTGATAATGTTTATGCTTTTGCTTCATTTGATATTTTAAATGACGTAGCTGACTCAGCTATAAATATTCTGAACTTAAGAGAAGCTTATCTGGATATCTACAGTTCATTTGTTGATTTCAGGATTGGTAAGCAGCAGGTAGTTTGGGGAAAAGCAGATGGATATTTTATTAATGATATTGTGAACCCACTTGATCTATCCTATTTTCTTCTACAAGATTTTGATGATATTCGTATGGCAACAACTATGCTTAACACTAAGTTATACTTTGGAAATCACTCACTGGAAGTATTAGTAATTCCTGAATTCAAACTCACTAAAATAAGTTTTAAAGGAGATTGGGGATTTGAGAGACCTGATTCAATTGACATACTAATCGATCCAATTAATTCAATTATTGTCAGTTTGCCCTTGAGTTATCAACAGGATAAAATACAAGAAAAATCTATTCGTAAAGCTGAATATGGATTTAAATTTAATACATTCTTGCTCGGCACAGATTTATCAATAATATATCTTAAAGTAAGGGAAGATAAGCTAATATATTTAAAACAAATAGTGGCAGATAATTACGGTTTACATAATGGAGTAAACCTTACTCCATCCCATCCATGGGTTACATTTTACGGTGCGAACTTTTCCAGACCTTTTGGGACCTCTGTTTTTCGAGGAGAGGGAGGATATTACACGAAGCGACTTTTTGATACAGAAGGTGTGAAATATATAAATGAAGGAATGCTGGTGGAAAAAGGGTTTGTTCAAGGCATGCTCGGAATAGACTACCAGCTAACCGGTGATATTGATATAGGGGTTCAGGCAATTCATGAGAGGATACTTGACTATGAAGATGGAATAGTTAATGACGATGCGAATTCTATTGGAACTTTTTTAATTCGTGGAAGATTCTTTAATGAGACGGTTCTCCCGATGATTTTAACATTATATAACATCGATAATAAATCCTCACTTTCACGAATTATGGTAGATTGGAACTATTCAGACAGTTTTATAATTACTTTTGGCATAGATATTTTAGAAGGAGATAGCGATACTATTTTCGGGCAGTTTAACAGAAATGATAATGTGTATTTGAAAGTAAAGTATAGCTTTTAAGGGCGTTCTCAGTATCGTGAAAAATAAACCGTACCCCGAACCTCCAGGTTCGGAACTAATAGCGAAACTTGAATGTGTAATTACAAACTGTCCAATTTGAATATCTAATTCGGCAGTTGCAGGCTCGACGATAATTTATAAAGTTGGTATTTAATTACCGCAATGTGTCCTGGCTCTATGTATTATGATGCAAAGGCAAGTAAATTTTTAATATTCTATTAGCGCGAGTTCACTTATAGCAGAACTTGTTAATAAAATTTAAGTTTCAATCTTAATGATTTGTAACAGAACCTTGTGAAGGTTTGCTCCAAATACCATATAAATTTCTACTCTGTACAAAAATGCTATCTATTGGGACGGGATTTTTTATGTAAGAAATTCCTTTGGAAAAGGTCAAAAACATCGAAAGGGCTTAACCTCTCCTTAGTATAATGTATTGCATTATAGAAAGGTAAATCCTTGCTTCTCAAGTTACTAAAAAATAACTTAACAACTTGAAAAATGGATTATTTAATTGAAATTTTATTTATATTTAAATTTCAGAAAATTTGAAAATTCTCATTCAGGGGTATAATGAAAACATCTCGAGAAATAAGAGAAGATTTTATTGACTTTTTTAGAAATCACGATCACAAAATAGTAAAAAGTGCGCCTGTGATTCCACAAAACGATCCTACGTTACTTTTTACTAATGCAGGAATGAATCAATTTAAAGGAATATTCTTAGGAGAAGAAAATCCAAAATATCCTCGAATTGCTAATTCACAGAAATGTATACGTGTCAGTGGAAAACATAATGATCTTGAGGAAGTAGGTAAAGATACATATCATCATACTTTTTTTGAGATGTTGGGTAATTGGTCATTTGGTGATTATTATAAAGAAAAAGCAATAGAATTAGCCTGGGAACTATTAACTGAGGTCTGGAAATTCCAGAAAGAACGTCTCTGGGTCTCTATTTACAAGAAAGATGATGAAAGTGCGAAAATTTGGAAAGAGGTAACCGATATTCCCTCGAAAAGGATCTTAAGATTTGGTGAAAAGCATAACTTTTGGGAAATGGGGAATACCGGCCCATGTGGTCCTTGTTCTGAAATACATTACTATATTGGTAATTCACCCGAGAAGCAAGATGCAAGGAATATAAATATTGGTGATCCAGAATATATAGAACTCTGGAATTTGGTTTTTATTCAATATGATCGAGATGAAAAAGGCGTTTTACATAATTTACCATCCAAGCATGTTGATACAGGAGCAGGTTTTGAACGAATAGTTGCTGCATTACAGGAGAAAAAGTCTAATTATGATACTGATCTTTTTGCTCCTTTAATTAAAAGAATTTCAGAGATAACAGGTATTGATTACACACAAGAAAAAGGAATACCGCATCGTGTAATAGCAGACCATATAAGGATGCTTTCTTTTTCAATTGCTGATGGTGGAATGCCATCAAATGAGGGTAGAGGATATGTGATCCGGCGAGTTTTAAGAAGGGCAGCGCGATTTAGTCGGATGTTAAATATGCATAAACCTTTTATGTTTCAACTTGTGGAGCCAGTGACTGAGATATTTGGAGATATTTATCCTGAAATATTAGAGAGAAAAATCCATATTCAGAGAGTTATTAAAACTGAAGAAGAATCCTTTAGTGGGATTCTTGATAGAGGTCTGGAACTCTTTTCAACAATCACGGAAGAATTAAAAGCCAAGAAAAAAAATGTAATTCCGGGTCCCGATGTTTTTAAACTTTATGACACTTATGGGTTTCCATTTGATCTTACTGCTCTTCTTGCTGAAGAGAAAAGATTTAGTATTGACGAAAATGGCTTTTTTAACGAGATGGAAAAACAGCGAGAACGAGCTCGAGCCAGAGTATCATTTCAGGTAAATAAAAAATGTAGTATTGATAAATGGATTGTAATAACAGAGGGAAAGGATTCAGAATTCGTTGGTTGTGAATCGGAAAGTTCCAATGCAATAATTCTCCGTTATCTGATCGATGGAGATGAAATCCAAATTGTTCTCGACAGAACTCCATTTTATGCTGAATCTGGAGGACAGGTAGGAGACACAGGAATAATAACTGGGAAAGATTTTACTATAAATGTTGAAAACACCTTTAAATCCAACGATTTCATCATTCACCTTGGAAAATTAGAGAATGGAAAAATCAGTGATAACCCAGAAGTATTCGCTAAAATAGATAAAGAACACCGCCAGAAGATTAGATTAAATCATACTGCTACACATCTTCTTCATTCCGCATTAAGAAAAGTACTTGGTGATCATGTTCATCAGTCGGGTTCTCTTGTGTCCCCTGATAGACTTAGATTCGATCTGACACATTATTTAAAAATATCTCCAGAAGAATTAAAAGAAGTAGAAGATATAGTGAATCAAAAAATTAGAGAAAATATAAAAGTTGACATTCAGAATAGGGATTATGAAGAAGCAAAGAAATCCGGCGCTATGGCTCTCTTTGGTGAGAAGTATAGTGATATTGTAAGAGTTATTACAATAGGTGAATATTCACAAGAATTATGTGGTGGAACACATGTAAATAGAACAGGCGATATTGGATATTTTAAAATCATATCTGAATCATCTGTAGCTGCTGGTATTCGTCGTATTGAAGCAATTACAGGTGAAGCAGCAATTGAAGAAGCCAGACGTAGTGAAAATATTATTAGCAGTCTTGAAAGAATAACTAATATTTCCAAAGATAAATTAGAAAAGAAAATTGAGAGATTATTAAAAGATATCAAAACTTTAGAAAAAGAACTTGAGAAACAAAACAAAATAGCTTTGGAGTTTCAGCTAAAAGAGAGAATAGATAACTCTCCATCAGTGGGTGAACTTAAAATTTTCACTCAACAGGTTGATTCGAAAAATATTGACGAATTCAAGAGAATGGGAGATATTGTAAGGTCTAATCTTAAAGAAGGTGTTGGAGTTCTTGCTACAGTTATTGAGAATGAACCTCTTATTGTAGTGGTTGTAGCAGATTCAACTATAAAGAAATATAGAATAAAAGCAGGTGATTTAGTTAAGACACTCGGGAAAATACTAGGCGG
>JADHYC010000002.1 GCA_016782645.1 Fidelibacterota bacterium
TATATTCAAATGGAAACACCTTGAGCTGTGACTCTTCAGACCGATTCCTGTCCTATCTCTAAAGTTCTCTTAAATATTCTGCGATAGAAAGCGCTGCAATGGTTCCATCTCCGCAAGCTTCATCAATTTGGCGAAACTTCTTTGAGCGAACGTCGCCCGCAGCAAATACCCCGGTCAGTGATGTCTTCATATATCTATCCGTAATGATATAACCATAATTATCTAATTCGACTCTGTCCTTCTCGGAAGAATCCTTTTTAGATAAGAATTTTGTGTTCGGTAAAAAACCGACATAAACAAAAACACCCTCAACATTAATACGCTTTTCATCTCCACTTGAACGATCTTTCACTGTAATAGATTTTACAAAATCATCACCGTTAATTGACAAGAGCTGGTGATTAAGAAAAAAACTCGTGTTTTCGTGATTTTTTAATCTTTCCTGAAGTATTTTTTCAGCATTCATATACGGTAAAAACTCCACAAACTTTATGCTTTTTACATGATTTAGAAGAGACTCTCCCTCTTGTAAACCTGAGTTTCCACAACCTATAACAGCAACGTCCTTATCTTTAAATAGTGGTCCATCACAAGTCGCACAATAAGATACACCTCTGCCCATAAATTTGTCTTCACCGGAAACGCCCAATTTTTTAGGCACACTTCCTGAGGCAATTATAACTGTCCGGGTAAAGTATTCGTTCCTCTCTGTTCGCACCTTGATTAATTTATCACCGGTTTCTATACCTTTTACCTCATCAAACTCGCTGAACTTTACTCCGAATTTCTCCGCTTGCTTTTTGAACTTATTCATTAGGTCTATTCCTTTGATTCCATCAGGAAACCCCGGATAGTTCTCCACAATGTCTGTTGCTGCTGGAAGTCCGCCAACTATTGCTTTCTCCAACAAAAGAGTGTCCTTCCTGTCTCTTGAAGTATAGATTCCTGCTGTTAAGCCAGCAGGACCACCGCCAATAATCACAACATCATGAATTTCGTTATTCATTTTACATTTCCTCCGTTTTCCACTAAGTCACACTTTGAATAAACTTAAACTTTCCTGTCATTAAAATTAGTCAAGGTTTTTAGCCAAAGGTTACATTTGTACCAGCATCTATCTCAGAAAGACCCTTATTTTGTTCTCATGTTTTAAATTTTATCTTATTACAAACTTTTTGGGAAGGATATATGTTTCACCCTGATATTCAATTTTAACTAATTCTAAATTTCTAATCATTTGTTCTAGAGTACCTTCCTGTGAAAATTTCCGCTCAATTTCCAGTGCCTGATTTTCTCTTAAGGGATGACGTGAACAAATTTCATATATCGCCTCACGGGCATTTGAAAATTCACTAACACCAAACTCGCCGCTTTCTCTACCAGTTATATCCCACGATTCTCCTAAAATTTTCTGGGCAAGAAGTATCCTATCCGGAATCGTAGGTTCAACCCATGACTCTGCCGGTGGACGAATCGGTGTTACTATATATACTCTGTCAGGTCCGATTTTTTTTATTGCCCTTCTGGTTCTTTTTAATGCCTCTTTAGTGTCATTCAAATTCTTTACCAGCATCACTTCAAGCCATATATTACCCGAATATTCTTTCCTAAAATCAACCAGCCCCTTAAGCATCTTATCAAAAGTAATTTTTTTATGTGGGCGGTTGATTTTTTTAAATACTTCATGCGTTCCTGCATCCAGGGTTGGCAAAACAACATCTGATTCTTTCAAATCGTTTCTTACATCTTCACGATAAAGCAAGGAACCGTTTGTAATTACAGCAATTGGTAATGAGAATTCTTTCTTCGACTCATGGATTAGCCAGCCGAGGTCTTTGCAAAGCGTTGGCTCTCCATCTCCAACAAATGTGATATAATCAGCAGGTACCTTTTCTACGATTCTTCTTATATCACAAAATATATCCTCTTTTGGGAAAAAACTCTCGCGTTTAACTTGAAGATAATTTGTCCTGCCAAGCTGACAGTAAACACAGGAATAGGAGCATGTTTTTGGAGGAATCGGGCTTACGCCAATAGACCTTCCAAGCCGCCTTGATGGCACTGGACCGTATGCAAACAATCTATAACCTCTTAAAATTACACAATATTAAATATAATACCTAAAAAATATGAATAACTATAAAATAAGGATTATAGTATAGTAATTGCATCCATCGGACAGACAGAAGCACAAATTCCACAACCGGTACAAATATTATCATTCACATACGCAATTACATCTACGATTATTGCATTAAGGGGACATTCAGATTCACATGCCCCACATCCTGCACATTTATTTTCGTCAATGTGTGCAACAGGATTTATCCCCTTTTTTACAGAATCTTGTGGGGATTTGTAGGTGGTTTGAGTCTTTTCTTCATTCCAGAAAGATTTAAACCTTCCCACACTGTCAAAACTTAATTTACTCCGCTCTTTAGTTAAATTCGGATATTGCGTAGCAAAATCTGGAGATTTAAAATCCCTACAATTCCTGAATCTACGATGACCTGTTCCTTTTCTTCCAACTGCAGTTCCACTAAATAAACCAATAGCTGTTTCTCTACCCCTTCTTCGCATATAAAACCTGTTTCTTAACTGTCCTCGACCTCTTTGATTCTCTCTATTAATTGATCTAACTTACTTTTCAACTGATCTGCCTGCTCTTTAAGTTTAACCAACTCATCACTCTTACTAATTTCTGCCCTGGAAGAAGGCAGCTCGCTTGGCGCACTTATTTCTCTCATTCTGCGTCCTGCGCCGCTACCCATTCCTTTTCCTCCACCGATACCAAAATGATCATTTACTGATGGGGTAGTCGCTTCACTTATTGTACCGCTTTTGAGTTTTTCTACGGATTCACGAACTAAACCGCTCACTCCTGTCACGATTTTTATACCAGCTTGACTAAAAACCCGAAATGCGTTTGGTCCACAATTCCCGGTTAGAACTACTTCCACATCCTTCTGCGCCATCATCTGTGCTGACTGAATACCGGCGGCCTCCGCCAACTGCAACATTTGGGTTTTGAATGGCTTCATATTCCATTGTATCTGTATCAACTATTATAAAATACTGGCACCTACCAAATCGCGACTCTATCTGAGAATCTAAATCAGGTCCGCTCGCTGTTACTGCTATCTTCATATTATTCTCTCCATAATTTATAAAATATCAATAAAAACAAGTTGGGTCAGGGATATTTTTCCCTGACCCTGTTAAACCCAATATTAACTACTTCTTAGCTTCAGACTCAATCTCACTTAATCTCTCTTTTATCTCCTTAAGAGAATTCTCAAGATATTCCGCCTGGCTTTTCAGTATATCTACCTCCTGTTGTCCTGTCATAGCTGGAGCTACTGGTGCACCATACGGCACTGCTGGTGCGTAAGCTGGGGAAGGATACGCGGCTCTTTGCCAGCCAGTTAATCCCGTAGCATAATACTGGTTTCTCCAGCCCCAACCGCCACCTCTGCCAAAGCCTCGACCAAAAGCTCCTCCAGCTCTCGGTATTGGATTTGCGTAACCAGGAACTGGATATCCTGCACAGTATCCCGCTGCGCGTCCGGTCATTGGGCCCATTCCACCGGGTCCTGTTCTGTCACCTCTTGGCATAATAAACCTCCTACTAAAATTTTTACTCTCTTGTCATTAATGCCCCACACTTTGGGCATTTTTTCTGATTACATGGTTGCCCGACGGTATGTGGCGCCTTATAACCACAACTGGGACAAACACAATCTCCGCTCGGGCCCGCCGCATTTGGTCCACCCATGCGACCACGTCCGCCTCCTGTCATTGGTCCCTTACCTGTCGGACCTGTTCCATCTCCTCTTGGCATTTTATTTACTCCTTTCTTTTAAAAATTTACCAACCACCACGCCCACCTCTAAACCCTCGTCCACCTCTTCCGTGTCCTCTGCCACCTGAAAACCACTGGTTCAGGTGAACTATGTTTGCTGATTTACAATGTGGACATGTTTCAGGTATATAATTTGGATCTTCAAATCGTGAAATCTTCCCGCAATCGAGACATCTTATTAAATCACTGATGAATGAAAAACTACCTCCTTCAATTACTAGTTCCTTAACAGCGATGATTGACTCTGCTAATTTTCTACGAGCTTTCTCAATTAACCGAGTAAAGGTGGGGCGCGAAATATTCATCATTTCAGCTGCTTTTTGATGCTCCAACCCCTCGTAATCAGCAAGACGTATGGCTTCATATTCATCAATAGAAAGAATAACCTTATCCAAAAAACTTGCTGGCACGCCAATAGGTTTCATTCCCTGGATTTTTGGGGGTTCCTGAACAGTTCTTTTCTTTATCGGTCTGGACATAATCTCCTTTTAATGAACTAATGTTCATAAATAATATAGTGAACGTATGTTCATATTGTCAAGTCTTTTTTTTTACTCTTACAAATTAAATGATGATATCTAATAGCTAATTTAGAAAGGCGGCAAGATTTCTTATCATAAAATTGCGTTGCTTTTTTTTAACACACTATATCTCTCTAATTAAAATTTACCTCACCAAATTGATATTCCGTGTTTTGCTTGTTCAATATTTTCACTTTATTCGTTATATTAACCGTGCTATGAAAGAAGGACAAGAAATTATACTGGTTGGCGACAGGGTACTCATTGAACCGGACACAGAGAGAAACAAAACCCCTGCGGGGCTTTATTTGCCGCCCGGTGTGAAGGAAAAAGAGAAGGTTCAGGGTGGATATGTGATTAAAACAGGGCCAGGTTTCCCACTCCCAAACTCAGCGGATCTGGACAACGAACCGTGGACACAAGATAGAGAAGAGCCACAATATCTTCCCCTTCAAGCTCAAGAAGGTGATTATGCGATCTTCATGAGAAAATCAGCTATTGAGATAGAGTTGGAAGGTAAAAAATACTTAATTGTCCCTCATTCATATATTCTTGTCCTCATCCGAGAAAATTTTCTCGAAAACTAACTTACTTATCTAAGTTCTAACATATAAAAAGAAATGTACCAACATGTTCAGGTACAAATCAGCAATAAATTTACTTTTTAACGGAAAGACACCTACGGAGCTCTCTAAAAAATTAAACTAATCAATCCAGTCAATATCAACACTTCCAAGACCGATTTCTATCACCAAGTAGATTTTCCGCTTAGCCTCTTTCCAGTTTTCACTGCGAAAAACATCCTCATCTACCTCATTAAAATTATCAAGGTTTAAAGAGGAAAGAAAAGACCTCTCCGCTTCAATCTCTACTCCAACACTTTTTGGAACCGAAATTTCCACAGAGCCAAGCCCAACTGTTACCCGGCCTCTAACATTCTGCCGTAAGTTCCCGTCAAAACTCAAAATTGTTGATCCAAGTCCACATTCAACCACCAAACGTGCCATATTAGCATAGCCCAAACCATTTGCCTCAACACTTCCAAGCCCTGTTTCAATTGAAATACTTCTTAGTGCCTCTTCGTTGTTCTTCCTGAAGCCTACCGTTACATCGCTCATACCGCATTCCAGGCTTAAATCATTTACTCTTAAGTCGGTAAAGTCAAGAGAACCCTGCCCTAAACCCAACGATATGTCAAAAGCAGACGGAACGTTTCTATTAAATTCAAGTTTCCAATGGTTCTTCTCTATATCCCCAGAAAAGCCCCTGTCTCTTTTTCCGAGACCGAAAAATGCTCCCTTTTCAAACTTCTCTGTATATAAACGCAGCTTACCTTTACCTCCCAATCTTTTATACTCAACAATTGGTTTGTACCTATCTTTATAATAAGATATTTCGGATTTTAGAATATAATCGTCACTTTTTCCGCTCATTATATCTAATTGACCAAAACCAAATTCTATATCAACATCAATCTCCTTCTCTCCTTTATACGGAATATCATGTCGCTCAACTGTGAGATCCTCTGCATATACTCCGGTTAACAAAATAATCACAGTAAATAGTACCTTTACCTTCATCCTTACCCTCTTGTATTTCTTATCTTTACCAATCATTAGTGCACACAATTTAACATTTTAATCCTTTTCAAACACCCTTCGAATTTTAATATCTCCATTGCTCGTTCTGAGCTTAATTAGATCGCCACCGCCATTAATGGATCCCTTACCGGTTATGATTATCTTCGAACCTTTCTCTGTTCTCTCTATTTTAATCGGAAAATCTGACCTGATTTCACTATCTTCCCACCTGTCGCTCACCCTAATTTCTGCGTTTACATCAGCTTTCATATTGTCAGGAATATAGACAATTATATCGCCTCCGGAGCTTCTAAGGTCGACAGAGTTATCTTTTACTCCCTCTCTAAGCAACTTTTTTGCCTCTATATCTCCGCCAGACGTGTGAGCATAGATCGCTCCAACAGCACTTGAAATTATTATATCACCACCAGAAGTACTGGCATCCACATCACCCTGAGCTTCCCCGATCTCAATATCACCACCCGAAGTATGGAGCTTGCAAGCCCCAACAACCTTTCCAACGCTTACACCACCGCCAGAGGTACTAGCATCTAGATATCCGCTCGCATTCTTTACCTCAACATCACCACCGGACGTATGCAATTTAATATCACCTTGAACATTACCTACAATAACTTCACCTCCAGAAGTATGTAACTTTATTTTTGCATCCATATCATCAACACCAATATCTCCTCCGGAAGTTCTTGCTTTGAACTCTTCGCCTATCACATTTGAAATGTCGATGTCTCCTCCTGAAGTCTTCACCTCGCCATTACCCTTAACATCTCTTACATTTATATCGCCACCAGAAGTATTTGCATACAAATTACCCTCGATGCTTCGCAAATCAATATCTCCTCCGGAAGTAGTGATGCTTACATTTCCCATACATTTGCTTGCAGAAATATCGCCACCAGAAGTATTTCCATTGACTTCCCCTTTAATATCAACAATATCTATATCGCCCCCGCTTGTTTCCAGCTTAACTTTACCCGAAATAGATTGAACATCTAAATCGCTCCCAGAGGCTTCTACATCAACATCAAACTTAAGCGGTGTCCTCACAACAAAGTTACTGCCATACCTTCTCGATTTGTCTCTACTCTCAACGATAATTGTGTTTCCCCTTTGGACAAACTTTGCCTTTTCACTCTTAAGTATCTTTTTAGCGCTTGATTCAGAATATGCATTTATTCTATACTTTTCAGTAACTGTAACACTGCTTCTGGCTTCACCAACGATTGAAACATCACCCGTTATGTACTTCATTATCAGCTTTCCGCCATCTTTAACATCGAACGTTTTTTTAATCGAACCTATGTATCGTATACCATCAAAATGCATCTTATCTTCCGAAGAATACGCTAAAATAACAGGGAAGATCATTACCAGTAATATTGCTCTCTTTTTCATTTCTATTCTCCTCTCTCATTATCTTTAAAAAATTTATTGCGCAACTCCTCTAAAATCTCTCTGGCCAGAGACCTCACTGTCTCATCTTTATCATTAGCAGAAACTAACGCAATTACAGGAATAATTTCTTCTTTATTAACATTAGAAAGATACTCGATTGCTAACCTCCTTATCCTTACGCTACTGTCACGTAACACAACAGATTCTATTGCATCCAATATTTGCTCTGAACACTCCTGTCTACAAAGTGATTGAATAGCACGAAGGCGGACATCCACATTTTCATCCTGTAGCAAAACCGCTATAATTGTAGATTCTATTTCCCTGTTTTGTACCGATTTAGAAAGCAGCTTCACAGCCCTTAAACGGCGATCTGGGTTCTCATCATGAAGTGCGGAATATCTCAACATATTTTGAATAGTCGGATCATCTAACCCGCCTACAAGTTCAAAATCCTTTTTTATCCTGACGTTTACCGAAACAATTCCGTCCATGTTCTCAACACCTCGTTTCTGGATAAGGTCCGAGATCTCCACGTCTCCCGAATGAAGCACATAATTAGCTAACGCTTTTTTTAGATTGTTTTCTTCCGTTTCAGACATTCTTGGCTTGTGGCTAATAAAATTAACAAGCATCTCCGGATCGTTTAGCAGTCCTGAGCTTAGCCACATTTTCCCAATAAAAACACCTACAACGAATGTCAGCGCAACTGCTATTAGTTGATATTTGGGACGGGAGAAAACAAAAGTCAATGAGTCTAACATCTCATCAATTTTAACCTTTATATTCGATAGAACTGTGGCTTTTGAACCAAAGCCTATCTCATCCAGAACCCTCAGATTTGCCCTCTTTATAAGCTCTTCTGTAGGAACCGCCTCTGTAGCTTTTGAAATAGCGAATTTCATTTCCTTCAGTTTATTCAATTCATATTGACAGTGTGAACATTCCTCAAGATGATTTTTAAAAATCTGCCCCTCTGCAGACGAAAGCTCTTTATAGAAGTAAAGCATCAGCATTTCATCAAATTGTTTATCATGTTTCATAATTAATCTCCCTTACTATGCCGCTACTAATAATGTTTGCAACTTTCGCGTTGCCCTGAAAAGATACCTTTTTATTGTACCTTCTGTGCAATCAAGAATGGCGGCAATATCTTTTATTTTCTTTCCTTCATAATGTTTAAGAACAAATACAACCCTCTGCTGGGGAGAGAGTTTCTGCAATGCGCTGTCTATCTCTTCGCGAATTGAAGAACTGTATGTTTCTCGATCTGCATTATCTGACTCATCTGCTGGAATTGTTTTCCATAGATAATTATCTTCACCGGGATCAACAGTTGTTATCCGTTTACGCTTACGGTAAAAATTAAAAGCTTGATTAGACAGAATTCTATAGACCCAAGTAAAAAACTCACTTTCAAAGCGGAAAGATTCTATATTTCGATAGATTTTAATAAATGTATCCTGGTAGAGGTCCTCTGCGTCCTGATAATTTTTAGTATAGTGGAAGGCAGCGCTCATAACCCTTTCGCCATACCGGTTCATAATTTGCTGAAATGCCATTTTATCTCCACCCTGCACTTTCTTTATTAATTCAACTTCGTCTCTTTCCATAAATTCCAAATCTCCATTTTTTTAGACAACGTGTGTTCTACAAAAGTTGTCATAGATCACTTTTTTCAATCTTATATTGTCATTTCCTTCAATACAAGCACTGATTATTGGTACTATGTTGCTTTCCGTTGCATATCCAAGAAAGGCGCAATTGTTAATATAATTTCAAAATTTATAGCTGTTGTTCAGAAAGCTTACTTTCATTTTATAATTAAAAATTTGCCGATTTTCTCCTCTTTCCCTGTTTTGAGATATACTAAATAGATTCCCGTAGGAACTTTCCTTCCATAGCAGTCTCTAAGATTCCATTTCACATATCCATTCTCTCCCGTTAAACGGGGCTGGATAATAAAATTCCAAACCAGGCTTCCTGACAAATCAAATACTCTTAATTCTGCTTGTTTATTTTCAGCTAATGATCTAAAAGAAAGTTTACAAGAAAAATTAGTGCTCTTCATTGTAGGATTTGGAAAAACAGTAATCTCGCCTCTTTTTACTATCCTCTCATTTTTAATTATGGTCTTACAAACGTCGGGTGTTCCCCAGCCATAATGATCATCAGGATTATTTGATCTTGAAGAATGTTTTTTTAATTCATTTATAATATCAGAGGGTCCCCAATTGGGATATCTTTCAAGTATTAATGCAGCAGCCCCCGCAATCAATGGCGTAGAGTATGAGGTTCCGCCCCCAGTTCCATAACTATCTATAGAATAATCTCGCGCAACATAATTGTTAACTCCCATCGCACATAAATCGGGCTTTATCCTTCCGTCAGCAGTGGGTCCATGAGAGCTGAATCCGGCTATATTCCCATTTTCATCAACGGCACCAACCGTTAACGCACCATAAGCATCCCCGGGAGTATACAATCCACCATCAGGGAAACCGGTTGCATAATTGCCTGCAGCTGTCACAAAAAGAATCCCTCTTTCATAAGCCCAGTTCGCCGCAATGGTCGTTACTGCTGTTAGTCCGTCAAGTTCGCTAAAGTCATAGCAAAAACCGTCATCAAAATCCCGATATGCAAGAGAGGTCGAAATAATGTCTGCACCCAATGAATCTGCCCACTCTATTGCTGCAACATAATTGTCTTCCTCTGTTCGTGTCTCTGAGCCAATTCTTTCGGTCTTTGCTAATAAAAATTCCGCTCCGTATGCCGCTCCTATTAGGGTATCTGGAACAAACCCGCAAATTAAACTCCATACAGAAGTTCCATGAGAACTCTGATTGTATTGCATATCTTCTGTGTTCTCGTTTTGTACGTTGCCATCATTGAAAATAAAATCGTGTTCCGCTATTAACCTATTCTCATCCAGGATTTTTCTAAAAGCTCTGTGGTCTTTCCTAAAGCCTGCATCAATTAATGCAATCCTTATACCCTTTCCTGTTAACCCAAGGTCTTGCGCTGTTGGAATATTGAGCTGATTTAGCTGTTTGTATGATTCTCCATAAAAATTCTCTTCCTCGCTAATTTTTTGTAAGTCTTTTTCTGAAAACCAAGATGTCTCTATACTTCTCCTTTTAACAAAGGTACGAAGAGGTTCAATTCTATCAACAAATTCAAGATTTTTTAATTTTAAATAATTCTCCATGGAAATTACAGCACTGAATGCTTTTAAAACCCTGGAATAATGCCTTATCTCCAAAACATTATCCTTTATAGTCTTAATAATTTCTTTACTGGGACCATAGTCACTTTTGTCTTTGTTTTTTATCCATCCAACTTTATTCAATCTTTTTAATGTGCGTTCCGGATATTCGATTGGCTTTAGAAACTTTTCCTGAAGGCCCTCCTTTAAATAAATCCAGGCTTTTAATGTATCATTGGAGTTTTCAAGAAAGCTGCTCCCTTCTACGGTAAATGCAAGAACTGTTAAGATTGTTGTCATCACGAAAAAAGTTGACTTACTAAACAGTCCTCTCTTTGATTCTCTACTCATAGAAAAATCCGCACGCTCCCTAAAAATTTAAACTCCTTCTACAATACATATTCTCCTGCTAACAAATTTATAAGAAAACTTTTCTATACATAACATTTATTTTCACAAATACTTAGCTTATAGTATGAAAAAATTCTATTTTAATCCATTTCAATACACAATAATGGAAGTTTTATAGGCGGATAATCATAATACATGTTATTCTTCATCCGCAGCGTATCCTAACTCGAAGATCGGAATTTTATCCCAATTTTTTCGTGATCAAAAAAGGGGTTGAAAGAAATAAAAGCTGTAGCATAGAAAATTAACGTTTGATTAGTCCTTTCCAAAATCCTTTTCCTGTAGTGGACAGCTTTGCGAAAGTTCCAAACTTTCGCAAAGCTAGGCTCGGTCCCATCCAGGAAGCCCAAAATTTCGTCCAGAATTATGGGTTTATAAAAACTATTAGCTGGGATGTACCAACGAACCGCCTGGTTCGTTGTCGAACAGGACTGTCCGACTATACTGTTATTTATTATGAGACGAGGATTTCTCGGACAAAATCTATTATATTTATATTCAAATCTCCCCTGAAAAGCACCACCCCCGCTGATTTACTGCCTGCGTGTTTAGCGGTTATTGCTCCTGCATAAACATCATTCGAAATCGCTGTTATATTGCCCTTATCTATAACTTCCTCTTCCAGCTCGGTCCTTTGCTCAACTTTCAGAGGAATTAAAAGAATTCCTTTGTTACACTGAATTCCTGTCATTAATGAAGCATTTTTAATTCGCTTAATCAATTCTGAATCGTACAGATTTGACATATCAGGAAATCTCACACCAAAATAGTCACAATTTTCCCCTATTAACGGGTTTTCGCCGGATAGATTAACATGGTCAGTAATTATACTCCCTACAAAATCAGAAGATTCGTCAACTGGTTTTCCATGCCCAATGAAAAGAAGCTTTTTAACACCGAGTTTTACTGACGCCCTTACTAATTCTCTCCATCCTTCAGTATCTGTAATATTATCTAAGTAGAACAATAAGATGCCGCGATCGCCAAACTCATATACCTTAACATTTTGATTATCTGGTATATTAATTACATTTACATCATTTTTTAAATCAGTCAGGTTAATACGAAGAGTTGTAATTACAGCGCCATATATAATCGATCTAACCTGGTTTTTAATGCTTTCGAATATCTTATTATGATTAACTGGCGACAAAACTATTAAGCCTCCTGGCTTATACTACCCTCATCGAGAATATCCTTCTCAAACTCCGTAACATCCCCTTCAAGTATTTTTATAAGATCAGTTTGATTGTTAATGACCTGCCTTAAAGCATGAACTAATTTATCCCTATCATGTTTAAGTTCCATAATTGAGTTCTCAATCTTAGACTTCTCTTTACGTGCGGCACTCAATGCTTCTGTAGCAACTTTCTCTGCATCAAAAACTACCCTTGCAGCTTTTTCGGCTGCCTCCTTCATAATTTCTTTAATGCTCTTAGTTCCGTTTTTTCCCTTCTCTCTTTCTAATGGCTCCAGTTCTTGTAGTCTTTCCTCAAGCTTCTTGAATTCTTCAGCAAGCATCTCAAGAAAGTATCGCACTTCGACAGTATCATAGCCCCTGAATGTCTTATTAAACTCACGCTCTAAAATGTCGCTTGGCTTTATCATAACAACGCATGCCCCATACGAACAATAGCGCTGACAACAAAGCTATCAATAAAGTACAGCGCTCCAATAGCAATTAGTGGTGAAATATCTATACCAATATGTGGGATTAAATTCCTTATTGGCGTTAATGCTGGTTCTACCAATGTGTTAATTACTTCTGCTGCCCGATATGCTCGTGCGCTCGGAAACCAGGAGAGAACAGCGTCCAGAATTATCAAAATGACATACAAGTTGATAACAAATGCTAAGATCTTTCCAATTGCAATTAAAAAATAGCCAATTATAAACATAATTCTTTCCTTCTTACCTACAGAGCATAGAACATTCTATATTTTTTTCACCATCAATATCTTTTAACATTTCTTCCATAATCAAAAGGTCACGGGTCTATAATCTCAATTTCTAGAATCTCAGAAGTCTAGTCCGCACAATTTCCTATTTCAGATACAAAAAGAGAGGAATCTTCAACCTTTTCGTCACTTCTTTCTTCTTCGTGTTCGACAACACGTGTAACAGCAGAAATAGAATCGTTGTCATCGAGACGTATCAATTTTACTCCCTGGGTGTTCCTGCTTATTGTCCTTATTGTAGAAACTGGCAATCTTATTAAAACACCCTTTTCCGTAATTATCATAAGATCGTCTGAATCAACTACTTCTCGAAGCGTAACCATTTTGCCATTTCTCACACTTGTTTTTAAAGTAATTACACCAACACCGCCTCTTCTTATCACTGGATAATCCT
Organism: Fidelibacterota bacterium; assembly: GCA_016782645.1. Lineage (GTDB taxonomy): Bacteria > Fidelibacterota > UBA2242 > UBA2242 > UBA2242 > BS750m-G69. The sequence goes on from JADHYC010000002.1 coordinate 13,348, forward strand.
TGATATCTGTCCGTTTTCCATACCCGTTCTCAGAAACAGCCAGCAGTGTACCCCCCTCTCTTTTGACAACAACCATACCTACGACTTTATTATTTTTTCCTGGAAGTTTAATCCCCCTTACTCCTGCAGCTGTCCGTCCCATAGCTCTAACGTCGGTTTCCCTGAATCTAATTGATTTACCACAGGATGTCCCCAGAATTATATCCTGCTCTCCATTACTAATCAGCACATCAATTAAATCATCGCTTTCACCAACATTGATTGCCCTAATTCCTGTCTTGCGGGGTTTCCCAAACAAAGATAGATTTGTTTTTTTAATTACCCCTCTCTTTGTTGTCATTATAATATTGCGTTGTTCATCAAACTCTTTCACACTAAGAACAGCTCTAACCTGTTCGTCCTCTTGTGTCTTGATAAGATTTACAATAGCTCTTCCGCGCGATGCTTTTCCCGCCCTCGGAATCTCATGAACCTTTAACCAATAACAACGCCCCTTGTTTGTAAAGAACATCATATAGTCATGTGTGCTTGCGATAAATAAATTTCTGACAAAATCGTCATCTTTTGCCTGAGCTCCCTGGCTGCCCCTGCCTCCTCGATTTTGTCGACGAGATACATCAACAGGGAAGCGTTTTATAAAACCGTTGTGTGTAATTGTTATAACCATATCCTCTTCAGCGATCATGTCCTCGACTGAAAATTCTCCAACATCTCCAATAATTTCGGTTTTACGATCATCTCCATATTTACTATTGATTTCCCGCATTTCTTCTTTAAGAATTTCCATTTGCCTGGTTCTACTTTCAAGAATCTCCTTTAGTGTAGCAATCAGTTTAAGTGTTTCCTTATATTCTTCTACAACTTTTTCAATTTCGAGGCTTGTTAGTCTTTGCAGCTTCATATCCAAAATAGCCTGAGTCTGATGCTCGGAGAATTCAAATATGTCAACCAACTTATCTTTCGCTTCAGATGGAGATTTAGAGCCACGTATTATCGATATGACTTCATCTATGTTCTCAAGCGCTATTTTCAATCCTTCAAGTATATGTGCCTTTTCTTCTGCGGCTTTCAAGTCATATTGAGTACGGCGGATAATAACTATATGACGAAAGTCTATATAATTCTGTAAAATATCCTTTAAAGTTAGAAGTTTTGGAACACCGCCAACAAGCGCTAATAGATTAATACCAAAACTATCCTGTAGCTGTGTGTGAGAATAGAGCTGGTTTAACACTATTTCCGGTATAACATCCCTTCTTAACTCAATAACAACCCTAATTCCCTCTTTATCTGATTCATCACGAATATCAGTAATCCCATCAATTACTTTGTCTCTTACAAGATGGGCTATCTTTTCAATAAGATTAGACTTATTAACTTGATATGGCACCTCTTTTATTATTATACTCTCCTTACCTGATTTGGATAATTCAACATAAGCTCGCGCTCTAATTTTTATTATACCTCTCCCAGTTTCGTATGCTTTCTTAATTCCTTCTTTTCCCAATATAATAGCGCCTGTGGGAAAGTCCGGTCCCTGGACGTATAACATTAAGTCTTCAACAGATGACTCTGGATTATCTATGAGGTAGATTGAAGCATTAATAATTTCGGTCAAGCAATGTGGGGGAATATTTGTTGCCATTCCAACAGCAATCCCGCTGGCGCCATTTGCTAAAATCAATGGTATTGCAGCTGGTAAGACGCTTGGCTCCTTTAGAGACTCATCAAAATTAGGAACAAAATCAACTGTGTTCTTATCAATGTCTCTCATCAATTCATTTGATATCCTGCTCATGCGCGCTTCTGTATATCGCATCGCAGCAGCGCTGTCACCGTCTATCGACCCGAAATTACCCTGCCCATCGATTAAAGGATACCGAAGTGTAAAATCTTGAGCCATTCTAACAAGAGCAAAATAGACTGCAGCATCTCCATGAGGATGATATTTTCCCATAACCTCACCAACAATTCGCGCACATTTTTTTGTTGGTTTGTTAAACGATAGACCGAGCCCCGACATTCCATAAAATATTCGCCTCTGAACAGGCTTTAATCCATCCCTTACATCTGGTAGCGCACGGGAAACTATCACAGACATAGAATAATCAAGATATGAACTGCGCATTTCCTGATCAATGTTGACAGGAATTATTTTATCCCTATGAATATCTATATTTACTTGTCTATTCATTCTTTATATATCCAAATTTTTAACATATTTTGCGTTCTTTTGAATAAAATTTCGTCTTGGTTCTACATCTTCCCCCATAAGAGTAGAAAAAGTTTTATCTGCGGCAGCAGCATCTTCGATAGTGATTTTTAGGAGTGTCCTTGTTTCTGGGTCCATTGTAGTTTTCCAGAGTTGCTCCGGATTCATTTCTCCAAGACCTTTATATCTTTGAACCTCAACCTTACTATTTCCTTCTTTTGATAAGCGTTTTATCAAAGTATCTCTTTCGTCATCATCGTACGCATAATATTCTTTTTTTCTTTGATAAACTTTATAAAGCGGAGGTTGTGCAATATATACATAACCACCTTCAAATAACATGGGCATATATCTGTAAAAAAAAGTGAGAAGAAGTGTTCTTATGTGACTTCCATCCACATCAGCGTCGGTCATTATTATTATTTTATAGTATCTTAATTTATCAATATTAAATTCTTCTTCACCAATACCTGTCCCGAGGGCGGTTATTATAGTTCTTATCTCATTATTGTTTAAAACTTTGTCGATCCTTGCTTTTTCAACATTGATTATTTTCCCCCTCAACGGCAATATAGCTTGATTTCTTCTATCACGTCCTTGCTTTGCGCTACCACCTGCCGAATCTCCCTCTACGAGATATAGCTCACATAAACTCGGGTCCTTTGTTGAACAATCGGCAAGTTTTCCTGGCAGCTTTCCAATTTCAAAAGCACTTTTCCTTCTTGTGAGTTCCCTTGCCTTTTTTGCTGCTTCACGCGACCTCGCCGCACTCATACATTTTTCAATAATGCGCTTACCTCGCGCAGGATTACGTTCGAGGTACTCCGCCAAACCTTCCGATAATGCGGAATCAACTATACCTCTGATCTCAGAATTACCGAGTTTCGTTTTTGTCTGCCCTTCAAATTGTGGTTCCGCCACCTTTATGCTAAGTACAGCTGTAAGCCCTTCCCTTACATCTTCGCCAGAAAGTGTAAAAGCCTCTTTCTTAAAGAGATTGTTCTTTTGGGCATAACTATTCAGAGTTCTCGTTATTGCTGTCTTAAAACCGACTAGATGGGATCCGCCTTCGACAGTATTAATATTATTAACAAATGTAAAAATGTTCTCAGAATAAGAACTATTATATTGCATCGCAATTTCAATTGGAACGCCGTCTTGTTCCTTCTCTATACATATTATTTTATCTGTGATTGCAGGTCTTGTTTCATCAAGGTATTCTACAAACTCTTTCAACCCCCCTTTATAGAAAAATCTTTCTCTATTGGAATCTCTTTCATCTATCAATATGACTTCAAGGTTCTTGTTTAAAAAAGCAAGCTCTCTCATTCTATGCTCGAGAATGCCGAAGTCAAACTCTAACTTTTTGAATATTTCCTCATCTGCCTTGAATTGAATAAGAGTACCTCTTTTTCTCGTTTTTCCTTCTATTGTCAATTTACCCTGTGGGATACCTCTTATATATGACTGTGAATATGTGTTATTATCCCTATAAACCTCTACGCGTAGGCTCTCTGCGAGAGCATTTACTACAGAAACACCAACACCATGTAATCCACCAGAGACTTTATATGTTCCTTTATCAAACTTCCCACCCGCGTGAAGCATTGTCATTACTACTTCAACTGCCGGTTTTTTTTCCTCTTTATGAATATCAACAGGAATTCCTCTTCCATTATCAAAAACACTTATTGAATTATCAATATGTATCGTTACAACAATTTTTGTGCAATAACCAGCGAGAGCTTCATCAATTGAATTATCAACAACTTCAAAGACAAGATGGTGAAGACCTCTTTTACTTGTATCCCCAATATACATAGCAGGTCTTTTTCGAACAGCTTCAAGTCCTTTAAGGACTGTTATCTTTTCAGCACTATAACTTGATACATCAGTAAATTTAATTTTCCCTACCGTAATACAATCTCCCTAATTTTTACTCTATTAAGTTTTTTGTTTAACATCTCCAATATTTCATCTTTCCTAAATAAAAGTTCACTTCTCCATACCGGTGAGTCCACTTTTACATACAACTTGCCGTATGAGACCTTTTCTGGGGTTGTATGCTTTGATATCTTTTCTCCTACTACTTCATCCCAAATAAACATAGCCTCCCCCTGACGAACAGGTTTTTCTATATCGAATTTCTTCAACATTTTATCGATTGATTGACCAAGAGTCGTAACCACTAGGAAACTCCTACCGGTAATTCGAAAACTTTCGAGTTTGAATCGCCCCGCTTAAATCCATAATTATACAAGCCATTAAGATCGGTAGAAGTAATAAAAACTTGATTATCACTACTAATCTCATCAATAATTTTCATGCAATGCTTAACATCTAACAAAGAAAAAAGATCATCCAATAGAAATATGATAGATTTTTTCAATCTTCCCTCTATAAACTGTCCCTCAGCCATTTTTAACACTACGAGAACAATCTTATGCTCACCTTGAGATCCAATTTGCCTTATTTCCTTTCCATCAAAAATAATCATTACATTATCAAGATGTGGACCACAGCTAGTTCTACCAAACACAATATCTCTTGAAAAACGTTCTTTAAGCCTATTTAAGAATGTTTCCTTAAATGATACTTCATTGGCATTTACATTATAATTTATCTTTATAGAAACATCACATTCTATGTGTGAAATCTTTTTATACTTTTTTTTTAAAACTTTATCAAATTTTTCTATAAAATTAATTCTCCCCATCTGAATATTTTTTGCAGATTCGGCAAATAATTCATCATACGCTTCTATATAAATGTCATAATATGACAATCCCTTTTCTCTATAAGAGTTTAAAATTAAATTTCTTTGTCCAAGTTTATTTTTATACTCAATTAATGAGGAAAAGTATTTTTTATCTATTTGTGCAACTATTCTATTAACAAAACTTCTTCTTCCTGCTGGTCCACCTTCTGTTACTCTCTGGTTACCTGGAGATAATATAATCACTGGAATTCTTCCAACCATATCTACCCGCTTTTTTAAGGTAACTTTGTTAAAAAATATTCTTTTCCCTTCGGTTTTCGAAAAGTTGACATTTACGGAATTTTCTTTTCCGGAATTATCATTAAAAATCCCGAAAATCTGGAAAAACAACTCACTATTTCTAACAACATCAGAATCTGAATGTGTACGAAAACTTTTTGTTAATGCCAAAAAATGTACAGCTTCAAGTATAGAAGTTTTACCACTTCCATTTTCTCCATTAAGAAAATTTAATTGTTTATGAAATTCAAACTTACTATTAGTATAACTTCTATAATTTACAATTCTTAATTTTTGTAGTATCATATAAACTTATTTTCTAATAAAAAAAGTAAATAAAATATTTTTACTATATTAATAATTTATTTATTATTTATTCATTTAACCTTATTGGCATAAGCAGCATCGTTAAATTTTCATCCTCTTTTTGCACTTTAGGTAATATTATACAGGCACTTATTGGGGAATCAAGTTTCATTATAACTTTTTCTGTTTCAATATTTTTTAAAATCTCTCTCAAATATTCAGCGTTATAACCAATCATCATCTCTTCATCATTATATTCCAACTCAATTTCTTCATCAGCTGAAGAGCGAGTTTCCTGATCAAGTGTACTGATCCTTGAAACTTCCCTGTGAAGTGTAAATGATATTTGATGCGTTGTTTTATTTGAAAAAATAGAAACCCTTTTTAATGTCGAAATCAAGTTATTTACATTTACAACTACTATTTTTTCATTGTTAGAGGGAATGACGTTATCATAATCTGGAAATTGTTCATCAATTATTCGAGTATATATTACTGTCGAATCCAACTCTACCTTGACATGATTTTCGCCAATGGCAAGAGATGTTACACCATCTTTATCAAGATATCCTATTAAAAGATTTAAAAATTTAGTAGGGATAATTACTTCACCTTCAAATCCTCCAGATGAAAAATCTTTTCTAATAGTACGTACTAATCTATGACCATCTGTGGCAACAGATAAAATTTCATCCTTCTTTATTTTAAAAAGAACTCCTGTTAAAGAAGGTTTTAATTCATCTTTACTAACAGCAATAATAGTTTTTTTAATCATTCTGCCAAGCATCTTATTATCAATTTCAACATTATTTACAGCTGTAATAACTGGAATAGAGGGAAATTCTTCTCCTGGTCTCCCTATTATTTCGTAAAAACCTTTTCCTGCTGTTAAGTTTATAACTCCTTCTTCATTTACTTTAATCACTATATTTTCTTCCTCAATTTCATTTATGATATCCAATATTATCCTGGTCGGTATTGCTAAACTACCATCTTCAATTCCGTTAACTTCAAAAGTTGTACTCATTGTAATTTCAATATCAGAAGATCTGAGAGATAAGTTATTATCTTTAACTTCAAATAATATGCTATTTAAAATAGGCATTGTAGATCTAATTGGAGAAACTTTTGAAACTTTCTGCATGTGTGAAAAAAGAACATTTTTGTTAACTGAAAAATGCATTTATAATCTCCTTATTTTATACCTTTCACGTCGAGTAATTTTACATAGAAAAAAACTTTTTTACAAGAATATTTCTGATAATTTATATTTATATATAAATTTATATTTAGTAGCATAAAATTATAAATAAAGATTATTTAATATAAAGAAGTTAATTTGTTTATAAATCATTTTTTATTGAGAAAAGAAATGTGAAAATTATTGAGAATACTGTGTTGATAATCTGTTAATAGCAGAATCAAGAGTTGTTATTTCAATGGTTACGAATAGAGTGAATGTTCATTAAAAGATATATAAACACGATATTAACATTACGTTTAACAATCTATAAGCTGGATTTTATATCAATGTAGAATTGAGATTTAAGATCATTAATCCATTTTTGGTACAATTTAGATTTTTTATATTCTAAAGCCCATTGTTCAATAATTACCCATGTATCGTCATATACATTATTTAGTTTTAAAATATGAAAACCAAGGTCTGTTTTGAATACAGAACTTAATTGTCCAACTTCGAGGTTATCTAAAACAGATAAAAAAACAGGGTTTTGTATTTGGTTTTTTGGTATTCGTTCAATACGTCCTTTATTTGTTTTAGAATCTTTATCATCGCTGTATCTAACAGCGGCAGAATCAAAAGTAATTGAACCGTTAATTATGTTTTGATGAATATCATTAGATAATTTTTCAGAATCTAAAATATTCTGATCAGAAATTTTTGGTGTTATTAGTATATGACGAACATTTATTTTTTCTCCTTTTCGATCAACTTGCTGAATTATATGATATCCAAAATCTGTTTTAACGATACCGCTTATTTCATCTTTATGAAGAGAAAAAGCAACCTTTTCGAAACTTTTGATGAATCCACCTCTGTTGATATAACCAAGATTACCGCCTTCAGTTGCACTACCTGGATCGTTAGAATATAAACGAGCTAACCTCCCAAAATCTTCGCCACTTTTAAGTAAGTTTAGAATAGAATCAGCTTTTTCTTTAGTTTCGTTTTCTTCTTTTTCTCCAGGAGAGATATCTATGAGAATATGGCTAAAATCTAAAGATGGTGGAACTTCAGGAAGACTGTCTTTGAAAACGTTGTAGAAATCATTTACTTCACGCCTGGATACAGTGATATTTTTGAACTTTTCCGAACGAAGTGTCTCCACTATTAATCTCTTTTTTATAATGGGACGGTAGTCTCTCTTGATTTTAAAAATTGGACTTCCTAACATTTCCTCAGCTCTTTCTCTCGAACCGGCTTGCGTTATCATTTCTTGTATCTGATTCTCGAGCATATTTTCGACGTCACGGTCTTTGACTTCAATGCTCTCGATCTTTGCCTCTTCAAGAAGAATATTTTCTTCAATAAGAACATTAAGTGATTTATTTACGAGTTCTATATACTTATCTTGGTCGCGTATAGGGTCAATTTTCATTTGAGATGCATTTATACGAGCGAATTGTTCTAAATCACTTCTAAGAATTGCATTATCACCTACAACTGCTACTATTCCGTCAATTAATTCTTGTGAATGAGTTAACAAGACAAGTAATAAGAGAGAGAAAATTGATTGTTTGATCATTGAATACTCAAGAAATTTAACAAGTTGTCATCGTTTATTTCATAATCGCTTGATAAAATTAAACTGTCTACCAGAGAGTTGTAACTCTCCTGAATTTTTTTCTGTGTTAATCTCTGCGTAATCTCATCGCGAACTTCATCAATAGGTCTTATGGAACCTTTTCTATATCTTGCAAGAACTTGAATAATATGAAACCCATAATCCGAAGCAATAGGTCCAAGAATGTTTCGGTGTGCTGTCTCGAAAATAGTTTTATCAAGTTCCCTTAAGGACTCTCCTTTACGTATTATTTTAGTTTCAAATTTATACTTAGAGAAGAGTTTATCAAGTTCTTTATGGTTACGAGAATGAAGAGTGTTTTTGATTTTTTTTGTTTCGTTAAAATCTTGAACAACGATATGAGAGACCTTTGCTTCTTCCATATCTCGAATAAAACACCTTCTATTCTTAAGATAATAATCTTTTATTTCTTGCTCGCTGATTGATACATTTGTTTGCAGGTAATACTTCACGTATGAATTTATGGTGAGGTCTTTAAAAAAATTATTAACTTCTATTTTTAATCCTTTGTCTTTATCAAAGTGATATTCTTTTGCTTTTTGGAAGAGGACTTCTTTTTTAATCCAGGAAAAAACGGTAGAATTCAAATAATCTTTATTTAGGGGTTTTATGCCATTTGATTCAGGTATCAGACTTGACAAATCTTCCTTAGTTAAATGGATGTTTCCAACGCGGGCTATATAGTCATTGTTATCAGTTGTAGAACTGCATGATAAAAAAAAGATAATAAAGAGGATAATTAAAAACAAACGCATTAACCGATCTCGCTACTATCAGTTTTCATATTTACGGTTTTCCAGTAGATTTTTAAGTTATATTTGTTTTGCAAATTCTTAAATAGTTCTGATTCAATTCGAGATCGCTCGGACCTTGAATAGTCGGAACGAACTTTTGATTTTGTTGATTCAAATGGTTTTGGTTCAGATGGACGTTTATCTAGAACCTTGATGATAGAAAAGCCTTTACCGGAGGGAATTAAATCATTATAGACGGTGCCGGGTTCAAGGTTTTGTGCAATTTTTCCAACAGCTCCATATTGCTTATCTGTAATAAAGCCAAGGTAGCCCTTGTTAGATTTTTTTGTGTGTCGTGTGGTGTGTTTAGATGAAAGTGAAGCAAAGTCCTCACCTTTAAGTGCTCGAGTTAATATCTCTTTTGAGGTGTTTTTATTTTTCAGATATATTTCGTGTACTTCAGAGGCTTTCGGGTCCATGTAATGTTTATTTTTATTTTCTTCATAATAATTTCTTAGTGCTTCTTCATTAAGTACAACCTTGTCTGATATTTCAGCAGATGTGTATTTATCAAAAACCACCTGGTTCTTATAGTTGTCAATAACGCTGACAACATCTTTATCTTTATCAAGTCCCATTTCAAGTGATTTTTTAATGAAGAGATCTCCCAATATGATATTTAATAGAAAGTCACCGAGAGTTGAGACATTACTAAAATTCCGTGGAACTGTGTTGGGATGTTTATCAAGTTGTGCAATTAGCCATTCTTTATCAAAGACTTCATTTTTATAAGAGATAAGAACCTCATTTAAAGGAAAGCTTTTCAGAATAATAGTAGGACTTATTTTCTGTTTCTTGTCACGGGTTAAATTTTTCTTATTTTTATTGAAATTTATAATTAGTCTGTTTATATCTTCGTTGTGTAAGGTAACGTCATAATCCTTTTTCGTTTTTTCCAATAACTTCATATATGAACTTTGTAGTTCTTGTCTATACGAGCGGATAGACTGTCTTTTTAGATTCTCTTTCATTTCTTTATAAGAGGGAATATCCTTGTTTCTCCGGTCTGTAACTTTTATGATATGGTAACCAAACCTTGTAAGAACAGGCTCTGAGATTTCTCCTACTTTCATGGAAAAGGCGGTTTCTTGGAATTCAGGAGCCATTCTCCCCCAGCTAAAGTAACCTAAATCACCGGTTTTGGAGGTGTTTTTATCAGCAGAATTTTCCTTCGCTAATTCTTCGAAAGGGGTCCCGGAGACAGCTGTTTTATATACTTCCAGGGCTTTTTTATATGCTATGTCCTTTGAGGGCTCCTGAGATGCTGATTTTTTATCCAGCGGTATAAGTATATGGCTTGCTTTTACTTCAACCCCCAAGTTTTTATAAAGATCAATTAACATTTTTTCTGTAATAATCGAATCGAGAATTGTACGGTCGAGATAGAACCGTTTAAGGGTCTCGGATTTAAAGTTATTTACCTTTTCAATTATGTCCTTTCTTTTGTGGTAGCCCTTTTTAAAAGCGTCGTATTTCATTAATTCTTTTTTTGCAAAGGATAGAACTTTATCTCTCTTCTGGTCTTCTGTTAGATTAACAAACCTTTTTGGAGGAATGGACTTATAAAATTTGTCAACACTTATGTATTTTGAGTCAATTTTTAAGAGAGTATCAGGTTCAGGCTTACGGCTACATAATGAAAAGATTATTACAAGAAATGCTGTTAAGAATTGCAAGAATGATTTTTTGCTCATGAAGAATCCTTTCTATTTAAATAACCTTATAAATTAATTGTCTCAATAAGGAGATACAAGAAATGTTTTATAGTATCTATAGGAGATTTATTATTATAAAAAAGAATTAACTGGAGTTCACTACCAGGAAGAAACTTGTAAAACACACCAATTCTGCCGGAAGACATTTTAATTAAACTTGTAAGTCGCTCGGTGCTTTTAAAAGGGTTCAAATCAGTTATAAATATGTGAGCAGAATTTTTAGAAAAGATTATCTTTGAGATTCCTAAAGTAATGCTAAGGATGCGAATACGGCTGATTTCAAAAAGCGAGATGCCTTCAGGAGGAATTTTTCCAAATCGATCTTTTAACTCTAATTCAATTTCATCAACTTTTGAAGAATCATCAGATTCAGACAGCCTACGATAGAAATCTAACCTGATAGAGGAAGATGATATATAGTAATCAGGAAAATACGAAGGGTAATGATAAACTATTTCTACATCTTCTAGTCTTATTGGTTTTATATTCTGGGAGGCGCCTTCATCTTGATTTAACTCTTCAAGGGACTCTTTTAGTATTTTTGCGTAAAGGTCATAACCGATAGACTGGATGTATCCGCTTTGCTCTAAACCAAAAATATTACCTGCGCCACGTAGTTCAAGATCTTTAATAGCTATTGAATATCCAGAACCAAGCGATGTATATCTCTGAATATTTTGGAGTCTTTTTATTGCTTTTTGGTTTAGGCGACCCATATGAGGAACAATTAGATATGCATAAGCCCTTCTATTAGCACGACCCACGCGCCCCCGAAGTTGATAAAGTTGGGCAAGCCCTAGGTTATGAGCTCTGTTTATGAATATAGTGTTAACATTTGGAATGTCTATTCCGGATTCTATAATCGTAGTTGTAACAAGAAGATCAATGTTGCGGTTTATAAAGCTGTTCATTATTGGCTCTATCTCTCTTTCACGCATCTGTCCGTGAGCATAACCTATTCTAATATCAGGACAAAGGTCTTTTAATTTAGATGTAATAGATGCTATGCTTTTAATCTCATTATGAACAAAATATATTTGACCACCTCGTGAAATTTCTCTGTTAACAGCGGCTCTGACAATTTCTTTGTTATATGTAATAATCTCAGTATAAATAGGAAGACGTGATTTTGGTGGAGTATTAATATTTGAAAAATCTCTAGCTCCAATAAGCGAGAATTGAAGAGTTCTTGGTATAGGAGTAGCCGAAAGCGAAAGAATGTCAATGTTAGATCGAAGATTTTTAATTTTATCTTTGTGTTTTACACCAAATCGTTGTTCTTCATCTATTATAAGAAGCCCAAGGTCTTTGAAGTGAACGTCTTCAGAAAAAAGACGATGAGTGCCGATAACTATATCAGCAGAACCTTCAGCAAGCTCCTTAAGGACTTTATGTTGATTTTTTTTGCTAATAAATCTTGAAAGAAGAGAGATATTAATAGGATAATTCTTTAATCGTTCAAAGAAAGTATTGTAATGTTGATCAGCTAAAATGGTTGTAGGAACTAAAATTGCTACCTGTTTAGAGTTGGAAACAGCTTTAAATGCAGCTCTGATTGTAACCTCTGTTTTGCCAAAACCTACATCACCACAGAGGAGCCTGTCCATAGGGCGTGGAGCCTCCATATCTTTTTTAATTTCCTTTGTTGCAGTAATTTGGTCGGGAGTTTCATAGTAAATGAATTCTGATTCCATTTCAATTTGTAAATCAGAATCGCAATCAAAAGGGAACCCTTTGGATCGCATACGTAAAGCATACAAACGGATGATTTCTTTGGTAATTTTTTCCAAAGAGCGGCTGGTTTTTAATTTATTTTTTTCCCATTCGCTACTCCCTAATTTGTTAAGAACAGGAGTAAAACCATTCGCTGCCCGGTATTTCTGAACGTTTTTTATTTTTTCTAGGGGAACATAAACCTTATCACCTCCATGATATTCAAGAGAGAGGCATTCCCTTACAGAATCGAAAGCGTGAATTTTTTCGAGACCTAAATATTTACCAATGCCGTAATTTATGTGAACCATAGTATCGCCTGGATCAATTCTCTCAGCCTCTATGTGTTGGATGGGAATATCCTTGGAGAGTTTTTTAAAAGTATTTGTCTTTCTGCTGCGAGAATATATGTCGTGCTCAGCATATATATAAATGCTAATGTCATGAAATTCTATGCTTTGTGATATGAAACCCTCCACAATTCTCAAATCAAGGTCACCTAAAAGAGCCCTTAAGCGCTCAGCCTGGCTTTGATTGCTACAAATTAAATAAAATAGTGGTGTGCGTATTTTTGGTTTAATTAAAGAGAGATGTTTTCTAAATGCGGATATTTTACCCTCAGAAAAGATGGGATAATCAACACGAAAATACAGATCAGATTTGATGTAATCGTGTAGATTAATGCGTTTGTATTGAGATAGTTCTTGCAAATGAGGATGATTTTTAGGAAGAGAATCGTTAATAATTTCATAATGGGAGGTGATTAAAATTGAGCCAGCGTCAAGATATGAAAGTATGCTCGCAGTATCCTTTTCATCAAATTTTGGGTTAGAGGGGGGCGTAATAGTTAGAGATCTGATTTGTTTAATAGATAGCTGATCTTCAGTATTAAAAGAGCGAATAGATTCGATTGTATTATCATAAAACTCTATGCGATACGGATTAATAGAGTTTGGAGGATAAAAGTCTACTATCCCGCCTTTAATGCTGAATTCAAGCGGATATTCTATAGTTATTTCGCGGTTATAACCAAAATTCATTAAAAGTTGGATAAAGAGATCTCGATCGAAAGGCTTATTCACTTCAAGTTTTATTGTATTTGACGTTGAGAATTCTGGAGAAGGAAGTTTTGCAGATAACCCTCTTACGGTAGAAACAATAACGGGATTAATATTGCTGGTTATCTTGGAAACGGCGTCATTATAAAAATATGTTGATATTGAATTGAGATTTGTGAAAAGGGTTTTATGGCACTCTGGATCTGGTAAAAAGCAAACCATAGATTCACCAAGGAAAAAATCCAAATCATCACGAATATCTTCGGCTTCTTTAATGTTATCAAATAGTAAAAATATGGATTTGGAGATCGTCTTGCTTAGCGAGGATGTGAAAAGACTTAGGAATGAGCCAGATAATCCTGAAATGGAAAAAGGATTTGTATAGTTTTCAAGAAGTGCAAGAGTTTTTAAAAAGGATTTGTGACAGGAAAACCTTTTATGGAAAACATCTAAAAAGTTTATTGAATGTTTCATGTGAAACAGCCACTTAGTTCTTTAGCAAGATCATAAGAGAAGTAACATCAGCAGGGGAAACTCCGGGTATTCTGGATGCTTGCCCCAATGTTTCCGGCCTGATTTTAGAAAGTTTTTCCCTTGCCTCCTTTGTGATTGAGGAAATCTTTAAATAGTCAGTGTTTTTAGGAATTATAGTCTCCTCGTGTTTCCTAAGGGAATTGATCGATTTGATCTGTCTGTTAATATAGCCATCATACTTTACATCTGTCTCAATCTGATCATCAAAACGTGGATACTTTTTAATCTTATTTAGAATATAAGAAGGCAAGTATTTTTCAATGTCACTGAAATTTACATTCCGCCTACAGAGGATTTTAAACAATGAGATACCGGATTGAATGTTATTTTCACTTAAACTAGAGAGGATAGAGTTTGCTTCTGAAGGAGATAAGTGGGTTTTATTTATAAAGGAAATGGCTTCTTCCGAAATAAGTCGTTTACTTTTGGAAGAATCGGAAAAGCACTTAGGAAGCAAACCGATTTCACCGCCCTTTGGGGAGAGCCGGATATCAGCATTATCGAACCTTAAAAGGAGTCGGTACTCAGCACTTGATGTAAACATACGGTATGGTTCATCGGGGCTTTTTGTGATGAGATCGTCAATTAGAACACCGATGTATGCTTCTGAACGATTCAGAATAAAGGGTTTATCGCCCCTGATTTTTAAGGAGGCGTTAATCCCTGCAATTAAGCCAAGAGCGGCTGCCTCTTCATAACCGGAAGTGCCGTTTACCTGCCCGGCAATATAAAGGCATTCAATTTTTTTTGTTTCTAAGGTTCTGTAAAGCTGGCAAGAGGGGAAGTAATCATATTCAATTGCGTATCCAGGACGGATTATTTCTGCATTATCCAGACCAGGGATTGAATGGATAGCTTTGGTTTGTATGTCAACAGGAAGGCTTGTGGCAAATCCATTTACATAGGTTTCATCAGAATCTTTCCACTCGGGCTCGAGAAAGATTTGGTGAGAATTTCTTTCCTTAAATCTAACAATTTTATCTTCAATGCTTGGACAATATCTGGGACCTATGCCCTTGATAACTCCTGTGTATAGTGGAGAGCGGTCAAGTCCATTGAACAGTACGCTATGTGTTGTCGGATTAGTATGAGTAATATGGCAGGGGATGTTGATGGGGTTAAAATGTGTGGTCTGAAAGGAGAAGGGAACAGGGTGTTCATCTCCATATTGTGGCGTTGTTTTCTCGAAGTCTATAGAGGAGGTTTTTAAACGAGGAGGGGTTCCTGTTTTGAGTCTTCCTGAAAATATCCCGATTTCTGCTAAAGACTTGGTTAGCCCAAAAGCGCCTCTCTCCCCCAGGCGGCCCCCAGAAAAGTGACAAAGACCAATATGTATAAGCCCGTTTAAAAATGTGCCACACGTGATAATTAGAGATTTACAACTTATTGAAGAGTTTTTTTCAGTTAATACGCCGGTAACTATTGATCCCTTTATAATGACTCCAGTAGCACAATCTTCGAGAACGGAGAGATTTTCTTCCGAATCTATACACCTACGCATTTCCTCGGGATATGCTATTTTATCTGCCTGTGCCCTGGGCGACCATACAGCTCTGCCCTTCGACCTGTTTAACATTTTGAACTGTATCCCAGTTTTATCTATAACTTTTGCCATCTCTCCACCGAGGGCATCAATTTCACAGACCAAATGACCCTTAGCTAGCCCACCAATTGCCGGGTTACATGACATTCTTGAGATAGCGGATTTTTCAAGAGTTATAAGAAGAGTTGACATACCCATCCTAGCGGCGGCTAAAGAGGCTTCAGCCCCGGCGTGTCCCCCTCCAACAACTATTATGTCATAATCTGTATGTTTCACGTGAAACATCTATTTTCCTATGCAGAAATTACTGAAGATTGTGTTTAAAATATCCTCATTTGTTGTTTTTCCAAGGATTTCGTCTAGTGCTTCAAGAGCAATTCTCAGATCAACTACAACGATTTCTGAAGAATGTTCGTTTTTAGCGTTATCGAGAGATTCGATAATTGAGTTTAATGCCTTAGATAGGGCGTCTCGATGTCGTTTTCTTGTTATAATTACGTTCTCTGCTTTTGGAGCCTTAGATTTTGCAGTTAATACCATTATATCTGCTATTTCATGAATACCATAGTGCTTTTTAGCTGATGTCATAACCATATCTTGTTTTTGAAAGTATGTTGTCATTGCATTTATTTGTTTTTCTGACGCTATGTCAATTTTATTTATTACTATAATAGTATTATTAGCATTTTTTGGAAAATAGGGGAGAAATTCAATTACAGGTCTTGTGACATCAATAACAAAAAGAATTATATCAGCATTGTCGATGTTATCCAGAGTTCTGGAAATTCCCAAGCCTTCAATTGAATCATCTGTTTTTCTCAGCCCTGCAGTGTCGATAAGTCGAAATTGAAAACCACCTTTTTGAAAAGATTCTTCTATTGTGTCTCTTGTGGTACCTGGATGTGGTGAAACGATAACCCTTTCTTCTTGTAGGAAGGCATTTAACAAACTGGATTTTCCGCTGTTCGGGGGCCCTACAATCGGAACTAATAAGCCCTGTTTTACCATTTTACCATAATTGTATGATTGTACAAGTCTACTTATCTCTTCTGTGAGTCCAGAAAGAGTGGAAATAATTTTACTGACAGGAGTAAATTCAATTTCTTCCTCAGAAAAATCTAATTCTAATTCAAGGAGTGCAATAGTATCAATTAAGGTTTTTCTGCAATACTTAATTGCTTGCCCTGTTTTTCCTTCAAGAAGATTTATAGATGCTTTATGTGAAGCTTTAGTTAGGGAAAAAATTAAATCTGCCGTGCCCTCTGCTTGAATTAAATCGATCTTGCCATTTAAAAAGGCTCGTTTTGTAAACTCGCCTGGATCAGCTAATCGAGCTCCTGATTTTATACAAAGAGCCGCTATGTGTTCAGTGATATATGGGCTTCCGTGACAGCTGATTTCTATTATATCTTCGCCCGTATATGAGTGAGGTGCCTTAAAATATGTTACAACAGAAGAATCAAGATGACTATTATCTTCTAAATCATAAATTTGACCAAAAGTGGCGCGACAATGCTTTATTTCTCTGGAGGAGGCAAAGATTTTTTTTATTATATCAAGGGAATTGCTTCCGGATAGCCTTACTACGGATAAGCCACCAAAACCTTGGGGGGTTGACAGAGCTACAATTGTGGAATTGTTTTTTGAGAACATTTTTCATATAAGAATTATTTTCTTTTGTCTTTAGACTGTAATTCTCGAAATTTTTGGATAGCAGTTTTCTTTACTTTTTTAGGTTTAGACTTTGGCGGTAGATATTTTTGCTGAAGGATGGAAAGAATATTGAACAAAGTGTAGTAAAGATTTAGCCCAGACGGAAATTGATTGAATATAAAGAACATCATAATAGGCATAAAATACATCATCATTTTCTGTTGAGGGTTTCCGGAGGCTGTAGCGGTTGTGAGCTTCTGTTGAAGTATAGTAGTGAGAGCCATTATTAATGGAAGAACGTTTACATATTGACCATAAATAGGAATTGTAAAGGGCAGCGTAAAGATAGTATCAGGAGCTGAAAGGTCTGTTATCCAAAGTATAAATGGTGCGTGACGGAGCTCAATCGTTGAGCGGAAAATGGAAAAGAGGGCAATAAAAATTGGCATTTGTAACAGTAATGGCAAACAACCGCCCATTGGGTTGACACCATGCTCTTTATATAATTTCATTGTAGCGGTATTTATTTTCTGAGGATCCTTTTGGTATTTCTCTTTTAAGGCATCAATTTTTGGCTTTAGGTTCTGCATCTCCTTCATTGATCGCGTAGATTTGTTAGTAAGGGGAGAAAGGACAATCTTTACTAATATCGAGAAAATAATAAGAACCCAGCCGTAATTAGGAATGAGTGTATTGAGTTTTATGAATGTCCATAGAATGCCCTTGCTTATTGGTTGAATTAATTTAAACCCGAAAGTCATGATATGTTCAAGGTGGACAGATAAACCTTTGATGATCGAATATTCAAGTGGACCGATAAAAATAGTGGTATTTGAGGGTAAATTTAAAGGAAGCATTAAATGCATTGTAAAAATTTTCTGAAACTCTTTTTCATTTAAAGGAATTCCTTCTCCGGTAAGTTTATAACCAAGCCCGGGATTTTCAGGTATAAAAGATGCTGCAAAATATTTTGTTCTTATTGCTGTCCAGCGGGTTGAGCCCTCGGACTTAGATTGTCCTTTTTTACCGGATTTTATATTGAGGTTTTCAAATTCTCCACCGCTATATGCGTATGCCTTTGAATAGTAAATATCATCCTTAAGGAAAGATTCTGTATACGACAACCCTCCATCCCAGGACAATTCATAAAAATTTGTAGCAAGATCATCCTGAATGCCGGTTAGATCAGTTTCAAGATCAATAGTGTATTTATTTCCGTGGAATATGAAAGTCTTTTTTACTAATACAGAATTTTGGTTTGTTAAAACAAATGACATTGTAATAGAATTATCTCCAGAAACAGAGAAATAGCCTTTGCTCACAGGCTCCATGCCCACATAATCAAGTTTAAAATTCTGGTTAAGTTCAATAGAATCCCCGTCAATTGAAATATAGCTAATTAAAAGAGGGGGTTTTCTGTTACCGTTTATAAGTTGTACTAATGTAGTATCTCTGTCTTTTCTCACCTCATAATTTTTTAGAATGAAGCTTTTAATAGTTCCTCCACCCTCTGATGAAATAGTCGCTTTATATAGATCTGTTTCTATCGTGTATATCCTTATAGTGCTGGTATCTATGGGGGATCTCTTTGTTAGAACGGGTTGTTTTTCGGTGATCAGTTTGGCAGTCTCTTCTTTGGCTTCGTGTTTAATGGCTTGTTGTGGTTCTTGCTGAGCATTTTTATTTATCAGCTTAAAGTAGGGTTGTATTAAAATGATTATTATAAATATTAGTATAAAACCGAGAATTGATTTTTTATCCATATTTATTATTCCTTAATATGGGGTAGTGGATCGTACCCACCTGGATTAAAAGGGTGGCACTTTAGAATTCTTTTTATTGATAAGTATACCGCTTGATGCAATCTATATTTTTTAAAAGCTTCAAGCGCGTAATTTGAACAGGTCGGATAGAACCGGCAAGATTTTGGGAGAAAGGGAGTTATTATTAATTGGTATGTTTTTATAATTGCGATAAAAATGTTGTTTAGTATATTCATTTATTATTAACGAGATTTTCTATTATGACAGCTTGCAATTCATGATAAGACAACTTTTTTGGATTTGATTTGACCGTGAACAGCACCGCCATAGGTTTAGAAAAAAATGGTTTAGTGGTGCGATATACTTCACGAATGATTCTCTTTATCCTATTTCTTTTATAAGCTCCTTTAACATTTTTTTTTATCACAATTGATAATTCCCATTTGTCCCGAGGAAAAGCAGATATTAATATAGAATCGTATTTTATTGGTTTTATACGTGAAATAGCTAAAAAGTGTTTTTTCCAATCAACCAGCCTTTCACTCTTTCGAAGCTTAAGCTGAAAGCGCTTTTCTTCCTTTTGCTCGTCTTCTGGCGAGTATCTTTCTGCCGCCATTTGTGCTCATTCTTTCTCTAAAACCGTGTTTGTTTTTTCTTTTTCTATTACTCGGTTGATATGTTCTTTTCATTTAGTACCTCAATAGTTTTTCAAATCCGCCTAATTTAAGTTATTTTAATAAACTATCAATATGTTTATTACCGTTTATTTAGGCAAAGTTATTGATTTTTAAACCTTTTTCTTGACATTTTCTTGATACAGATTATTTTATAGTGTAGAGAAAGAGAGGGGTGTTGATAAGTGGTTAACAATTCGATCCAATGTGTGTATTTCTGCTTGGCTTTTAATGACTTCTATAGCCCATCTATGAAAAATCTTTATATTAAAAGAGCAATTTATTTTTCTAAACTATTGATTTTTCAAGTTGTTGCGAACTAGCGAGAGATGTGAGAGCGTTTTTTTCGCTTTGAAAATTTGCTCTTTCTGTTATTTTTTGCTTTTATTTTAAACGTTAAATAAGGTTGTTGATAACTTGGATAATGAAGGCTCTTTAAATACTGTTCAGAATTTAGATTGTCAAGCTGTTTGGAACAATTGCCTTGATTATATAAGGCCAAAAGTTCCTACTCAAACATTTGATACATGGTTTAGACCAATTAAAGCAATTTCGCTAACAGACGAGGAGCTTTTTCTTCAGGTTCCAAACAAATTTTTCTATGATTGGATAGATAGCCATTACAAAGAAATTCTACACAGAACTCTAAGAGAGTTAATGGGAAGTGGCTTGTTAATAAAATATACAGTGCTTTTGGCAGAAGACACCGAGGAGAAACACGATTTGGTTAAATCGTCTCTTAATGAGCCTTCCCTTGCTAATGAAGTTGTTGTTAAGACCGGGATGCTTGAAAAGGGAACAAGGATTAATGAGGGCTATATTTTTGACAATTTTGTTGTAGGGAGTTGTAATCAGTTTGCAAAAGCCGCTGCTGTGGCGGTTGCAAACGCACCGGGGAGAACATCATTTAATCCACTGGTTATATATGGTGGCACCGGGCTTGGGAAGACACATCTCTTACAAGCTATAGGAAATGAAACGCTTTCTACGGGTAGAGCAAGGAAAGTTACATACGTATCCAGTGATACTTTTACACTAGATTTTATCGCAGCAATTCAGAAGAACAAAACAACAGATTTTTCGAGATATTATAGAAGCTTTGACATGCTACTCCTGGATGACATTCAATTTTTTCAAGGTAAGGAGCAAACACAGGAACAGTTCTTTCATATATTTAATGATCTTTATCAGCGCCGCAGGCAAATTGTTCTAACTACAGACAGACAGCCAATGGAATTGCGCGGTTTGCAGGAAAGGTTGCTTTCACGTTTTCAATCTGCGCTTACAGTGGATATTCAGCCACCTGATTTAGAAACAAGAATAGCAATTCTTCAGCAAAAGGCAATGCACGACGGACTGGATATTCCATACGAAATCATTGAGTATCTTGCCACTAATATTCGTTCGAATATAAGGGAATTAGAAGGGGCAATGATCCGACTTTTGGCTTATTCATCTCTATTGCAGGTTGACATTGATCTGGGCTTGGCACAAAAAGTACTTAGAGAATTTATAGGTTCTGGACATGCTTCTTTAATATCCATTGAAAGCATTCAAGGGGTGGTAAGTAGTTCTTATAAAGTAAATTTAGATCAAATGATCGGGAAGATCCGGACAAAAGAAGTTGCCGAAGCACGAATGGTGGCGATGTATTTCGCTAGAGAGTATACCAATTTATCATTAAAAACCATTGGTCTTTACTTTGGCGGACGTGATCATTCAACAGTTGTACATGCCTGTAAATGGGTTGAGTCTAAAGTTGCAGAAGAGCCTCAGTTTTCACAGCGATTTTCCTTTATGAAGAATAAAATAGAATCTACTATATAATCATAAATTACGATGAAGTTTTCAGTCTGAATTTCTTTATTGTTTTTTGTTCGCCTTTTATTTATCTTTTGTTCATGTGTTGTATACTATAAAAGGAGGTGAGCATGTATCTAACAAAAAGGCAGCGCGAAATTTTAGATTTTTTGAAAATTTACATCTCGAAACATGGCTATTCTCCAACATTTCAAGAAATAGCCAAACAGTTTAATTTCAGCTCAAAGGGCACTGTTTATAAACACCTGTTGAATCTCAAAGAAAAGGGTTTTATTACGAAAAGTTGGAACAAATCGAGATCAATAGAGCTGACATCAGATATTGCTGAAATGGCAATAGTACAATTACCATTGCTTGGCTATGTAAAAGCTGGTCAACCTATAGAAGCGATTACTGAATATAACACTATGGCGGTTCCCTCTGATTTAGTTAGGAAAGGACGGCACTATGTTTTAATGGTTAAAGGTGATTCGATGATAGAGGAGCATATAAGAGATGGAGATTTTGTTATTGTTAAAGAACAACAAGCTGCTGAAAATGGTGAGGTTGTTATTGCCTTAGTTGGGGGTACAGAGGTTACAATAAAGAAATTTTATAGAGAGAATGGATCAGTTCGACTGCAGCCTGCTAATGCAGATCTTGAGCCCCTCATTTTGCCAGAAGAGTCTGTTGCAGTACAAGGCATTGTAGTTGGTATTTTAAGAAAATTCATTTAAAATGAAAAATTTAATACATACCATAAGTAAGTATCTAACAATTATAGATTAGCTCATATATGCCGATTTTATTTATATAGGAACTTTTTTTATTGTTATATGATATATGCAAAGATTCTGAATCTGATTTATTTCGCGATGATAGGAAATTGAAGATTTTCGATCACGTTCCAATTTTAATGATTCTCTATATAGTAAGATAAGAAAGAATACTACTTAGGAGAAGAGATGTTTTTTAATATAGAAAGTTATCGGGTTTAATGGTTTGTTTAAAAAACATATATTGACAATTAGACATTCTTTTTGTATAATAATGGCAAAATACCGCAATTTCGTTAAAAGAGCGGTGGAGCGTTGTTTATCAATTTAAAAATGGAGGAGGTCTATGTACAGAGGAAGTGTTAACAAGGTAATTCTTGTAGGTCATTTAGGAAAAGATCCTGAAGTACGTTACACCCCTGGGGGTGATGCCGTTGCTGATGTTTCTTTAGCTACAAAGGAAGTTTACAAAAACAAAGAAGGGGAGCGTATTGAACGCACAGAGTGGCATAATCTTGTCTTATGGCGCGGTCAAGCTGAGTTTGCTAAGGAGTGGTTGAAAAAGGGACAACTCGTTTATGCTGAAGGACGGCTTCAAACCAGAAAATGGGAGGATAAAGAAGGTCAGAAAAAATATAAAACAGAAATACAGGTTGATCAGATCACAACACTGGGTAGTTTTATCGGCCGTTCTAAAGATGAGGGTGTACCTAAGACTGAAAAGGAATCTGAAAAAGAAGTTGACGAAGAGATCCCTTTTTGATGTAATTTCCATGGGGTGATTTTAATCGCCCTTTTTAATATCGGACTATAGTCATATAATCTGTGTAGATTTTTAGGGATTATTTTCTAAACCCTAAAATTTGCAGTGTGGACTAATACTCCACCAAAGATAAGCTTGTATATTTGATTAACGTTATTGCTTTTATTGGGATACGGACACTAAAGATTTTTATTTTTAGTAGGTAAAGGAGCTTTTCCCGATGAATTCTCGAAGTATTGAAGTAGGAGAAATCTCATGGTCATCAATGGGAAGAGAGTATGATAGAAAATCCAACAGCCTTTTAGACTCGGGATAACTGCTGTCATCTTCTGGGACTTTATTAAGTGCTTCTTCAGCATATTTCTTCAAAACCCCGAATTCATAAGCGAGAGAAGAATTAAACATTATATTAGATTCTTCCTGAAAGGGAAAGATATATTTCTTTTCTCCTAAAACAACATTTTGCCACATTTTTATTGTTTCAGAGGCAGAATAGCCACGATATTTGTAGTCGCGGACAATTCTACGTATTAACCTTGCATCATGAGTTGATATTCTATTTGAATTGTCAAAATTAAGGTGAGTTAGTGCACTTATGTATATTTTGTATTTATATGAATCGTCAATATTGTTAGTTAGTCCCGGATTTAGCCCGTGTATTCCCTCTATAATAAAGAGGGTCTTTTTATTGGCAATTATTTCATTATTTCCCCAGTTCTTTTTACCGAGTTTGAAATCGTATTTTGGTAGAAATACAGGCTTTCCGCTTAAAAGTTGGGAGAGGTGGGAATTCAACAAATCAAGATCAATAGCCTCTAAAACTTCGTAGTTTATATTTTTTCTTTGCTTATTGATTATTTCGTCTCTGTTTAAAAAGTAGTTATCCAAAGATAATGTAACTGCTTTATACCCCAGGACCCGCAGTTGTATATAAAGTCTCATCATAAAGGTTGTTTTTCCCGAAGAAGAAGGTCCGGCAATAAAAATGAGTCTGCGATCATTGTTCTGTTTAGCAATAGAGTCAGCAATTATTGCTATTTTTTTCTCATGTAAGGCTTCCGATATCTTTATCATGTCTGATATTTTTTTATTTACAATAAGTCTGTTTACATGACTGATATCCGTTGTTTCTAAGATCTCACCCCACCTCTCAGCTTCGTTGAATATTTGACATAACCGATTCTGCTTTACAAAGGCAGGTAGTCTTTCGGGCTCTGGTTCTATTGGATACTTTAGTACGAAACCAGTCGAGTAAGTTTGTAAAGCAAATAATTTTATCAGCCCAGTATTTGGAGCTGGCGGACTTGAAAGCCAAGATTTTTTATCTTCAATAGAGTAAAGTAAGGCGTTTTTTCTATTGGAATATTTGAGAAGTTCTGCAGAGTCGTTTCTCCCAATTTGTTTGAAATATTTTATGGCTTTTAATCGCGATGTAATAAAGGGCTTTATTTCAAGATTTTTTTTAATAATGTCATTGAAAGCATTAATTAGCTTTTGAACAGTTTCGTCGTCTATGGATTTTTTCTTGTAAAATTTACAAAACAGACCTTCACAAATACTATGTGAAATAATTAGTTTTTCTTCAGGAAATATTTGTTGAGCAGCGTGTGTGAGAATTAATGCTGCAGTATTTTCATATGCCCTTTTTAATGGCTCGTCATAATCCCTAATGGTCACAATTTTTGTGTCTTCTTCAATTTTAGTGTTAAGAGAAGCCATCTGCCCATTTGAAATTACCAAGTATTGTGAATATGTGTTTGAAGGAACGTGCTCTTTTAGAATTTCTTTAACGCTTCTTCCTTTCCGCTCCTTCAGTTTTACAGTGTCGTTGATTGTGATATTAACAGCTTCCATTGGCAGGGAAATTATATAAATATTTGTAAAAAATAAAGGATTGTGTTTTCAACCAAATTCCGATATTATAGTTGAAGATAACCTCGTATCAAAGAGATCACAGGGATAAATAATGAAATTACAAGAAAATAAGGAGTAAAAACGAAATCACATATAAGTTGAAAAAATGATTGATAGAATATCTTCCTTTTTAGTTACTAAATTAAAAGAATAATCAACTGATTATGGCTAATGCAATCTATTTTACTATTGATATGTTAACTTAAAAATTTTGTCAAATTGATTCAAATGTTAATATTACCCAAACATTGGTTAAAGCAAACTATCGCTTTAAACGATGAAAAAAACTCAACAAATACCAATGTGATATATTTTTTTGTTTCAATGTCGGAATTTGGGCTAAGTATGGGGAATTGATCTGAAAAATTTCTTATGGCATGTTTATAAATTATCTAAGTCCATTTACATTTAGAGCCTCATTTATTCTCTAAAGCAGTTCTTAGGAACATTGCTTCATCATGGCCGGATTTATTTCTACCCGTAACTGATAAATTACTGTTTCTAACTTTCTCTTGGAATTGCTCCTCTTATTTATTATTATTCACTTGCTTGAGTTAATTAACATAGCATAACTTATTTGAAAGCAGAATATAAAAAGATTGAATATTCTATTTTTTACCTCATTTTAATATAAAACCATTTTTCTTTTAAGACTTAAATATGTAAATGACATAAAATATATAATAGATAATGAGTATAATATCGAATAATTTATTTGTAAAAAAATTAGCAGAAAATAGTATCTGGCTATTTGCGTTCGGATATTTCGCCTGTTATGTACCCTATAGTTTTATGACAAAAGTTTTGAGTAAAGGTTTAATTCCTAGTCTCAACGGTCAAAGTTTAGCCGGTTTTTCAATTCTTCCTGTAACGGGAATTGCTACCTTAATAACAATGTTGATTTTCATTACATTGATGGGTTGGTGGAAATATGCTTCACATACAAAGATCATGGGTTTGAATATTCCTCACCCGACACGCTGGACTTTCCTATCAGGGCTATGTACTTCACTTATTATCGGAACTACTACTCTTGCCTATACTTTCGAAGGCGTAAGCATTTTATTTGCTATGTTTCTGATGCGTGGCGGTGTTCTTATAATCGCACCTATCATTGATGCTATATCAAAACGACATGTGCGATGGTTCGCCTGGGCGGGACTGGTTGGCGCTATGTGTGCCTTGCTTGTCAGTTTACTCGATACCGATGGTTATAATATTCCATTTCTTTGTGTAATAGTCATTTCTATTTACATTGCAAGTTATTTTATACGGTTTCAATTCATGAGCAAACTAGCTAAAACTGAAAAGAAAGGTACGAACCTGCGTTACTTCGTCGAAGAACAGATTGTATCTACACCAACCCTGGTTATTATACTTGTACTCACAGCTATTTTGGGAAGAGGAGAAATTTCTGATGCAGTCCGATGCGGTTTCTCAGCACATTGGTGTATGCCTTATCTATGGGCAATCATAATTGTTGGTGTTTTTTCGCAGGGCACTGGAATATTTGGCACACTAGTATTTCTTGACAAAAGTGAGAACACCTACTGCATTCCCATTAACCGTGCTTCGAGCATATTAGCCGGTGTCATCGCAATGTATCTTCTAACAATGTACCCAAATCAACATGCACCGCAGACAAGTCAGCTCATTGGTGCCAGTTTCATTGTCATTTCCATACTTTTTATGAGCATACCTCCAATGCTGGCCAATCGAGAAACCTGCCTACAACATACAGAACAAAGTAAATAAAGATTTATATTCTACAGACAAAGAATATTTTAGTAAAGGAGAAAGAAAAAAATAAGAAAATTACTTAAGGACGGACTCGGAACCCTGCGACGCATTGCTCCTTGCCATTGGCTCGTTCATATAAAAGCGGGCTATTTATCCTTAGCAAATAGAAGAGAGAATTCACACAGATAGTAATTATAAACTTCAAGAGATGTGTTTATGAGCAAGAATATTTTTGACATAATTGTTTTAAATGGTAGACCGGCATCAGGAAAGTCGGAAGTAATTGAATATTTAAAAATGGCAACTCAAGAAGAAAGAGAAAAAAGATTTCATATTGGAAAGTTTGATGAGATCGATGATTTCCCTATGCTGTGGACATGGTTCGAAGAAGACGCAATTTTAGAAAAATTATTTCATAAACCGAGGATTCATTCTGACAATGACGGTTATTTTCTACATGAATACTTGTGGCACCTTTTGATAGAAAGAATTTCTATGGATTATGGAAAGAAAATACGTGAGGATTCCAATTATCACGATCACACTACGACAATTGTAGAATTTTCGCGTGGCTCGGAACATGGCGGATATAAAGAGGCATATAAATATCTATCTGATGATATATTAAGGAAAGCAGCAATATTTTATGTAGATGTCTCTTTTGAAGAATCGTTGAGAAAGAACCAGAAAAGATTTAATCCCGAAAAACCCGACAGCATTCTCGAACACGGGTTGCCCGACAGGAAGTTAAAAAGACTTTATAGTGATGTTGATTGGGAAGAATTTAAAGGTGATGACCCTGAATATATTAAAATTAAGGGTCACAAAGTTCCTTATATCGTTTTTCATAATGAGCCTGATATCACTACTGAAAGGGGCGAAGAACTGGGTATGGTGATTGAAGAGCTCTTCAGTAAATTATGGGAACTTAATCTCTTAAACGATAGGCAGCAGAGATAAGTGCCGCAGGCATGATGGCTGTACGCTGATTGTTATAATATATTGAAGTGCTTTGTAGAAAACGCCGCAGTTTAGTTACATTTTTTACTTAGGACTTTTTTCTTTAATAAAATCTAATATTTTTTTCCTCAAAATATTTCTTGTAATTCGGAATGCCATCAGGCGCCTTTCTTCATCACCTAAAACACGGATTGGGTCCTCTATGAACCAATTCAATCTCTCGTTTTTACCTGGAAATACTGGACAGCTTAAAGCTGCTACTTCGCAAAGCGGAATAACGTAATCAAACTCTTTGTCTTTGTACTCGTTCAGATTTTTAGACCGATGACCATCCATTGAAAATCCAATTTCATTCATAACTGTGATAGTGTGTTTATGAACGCCTGCGGGAGTTGTGCCTGCGCTAAATACATTAAATTTATTTCCGCCAAGATTGCGCAGTAACGCCTCTGCCATCTGGCTTCTTACGGAATTTCCGGTACATACGAAAAGCACATTTTCTTTTTCCATTGTTAATCCTCAATTATTTCTCCCAATATTACCTTTTTAAACTGATTTATACAATTTTAATTTAAAGAATATTTATGGTTTTCCTGTTACTATTGGGGTGTGTTAGGTTAATTTAAGTTGCGGGACCAGTTCGGGTTGTGACAATACCGCTTTATTGTAGTTATTAAGGAGCCCGCTTATTTATTGCTAATAAAATGTTATCGTCAAAAGATTTAATAAAAATTTCTTTGGATCAAGGTTTCGTAGCGGCAGGAATATCATCACCGTTCTTAGTTACGAAAAGTGATGTATATTTAAAAAATTGGATAAGATCCGGCTATCATGCAGAAATGCAATGGATGACAAAGAATGTAGAAATTCGAACTAACGTATTGAAATACTATCCGTGGGTAAAGTCAATATTGGTCGTGGCAGATAATTATTACTTAAATCACAGGAGAGAAAAGGGAGTGTTGAAAATATCTCGTTATGCATGGGGATCAGATTATCACAAAATAGTGAAATATAAGTTAAAAGATGTCCTAAATAAGTTAAAAATTTCCGATTCACAGATTGAGGGAAGAATATTTGTTGATACCGGCCCCATACTTGAAAAAGCTTTTGCCGTGCAAGCTGGTCTTGGTTGGCAGGGGAAAAATACGAATGTAGTAATTAAAGATTTTGGCTCTTTTTGTTTTTTAGGTGTTCTGCTTTTAAATGCTCCCTTTGAGTTTAATTCACCAGTAAAAAACAGGTGCGGTGATTGTACATCTTGTATTGGCGATTGTCCATCAGGCGCTCTTGTTAATCCGTATGTCCTGGATTCAAGAAGGTGTATTTCTTACTTAACCATTGAAAAAAGGGGTGAATTCTCCGCAGATGAACTTAATTGGTTAAGTAATTGGCTGTATGGTTGCGATATATGCCAGGAGGTTTGTCCGTGGAACCATAAGTGGGCAAAAAATACCGGAGATACAAGATATTACGATAGGTTAAAACAGCTTGAGCGGTCTCCTAAGGAATGGATGGGGTTAACAGAGCATAGATTTCAAGAACTCTTCAAAAGAAGTGCTGTTAAGAGGTTAAAATTTGACAGATTGCGTAGGAATTTGTTGGCGATTATTAGATGAGAGGGACACAAAAGAAAAGGATAAAAGCCTGGGCAACTGTTTCTACTACCGATGGCAAATAAACTTACTTGCGTGCCATGGAACAGTAGTTTAAATTTCTGTGCGATTTTTTTGTAGTAGGCAGTGTGATACTAAAAACCAACAATCTCAGTAAAAGATTTAAACATAGATTGGTAGTTTCCGATCTAAATCTTGAAGTAGAGAAAGGACAGATATTTGGCTTTTTAGGACCTAACGGTGCTGGTAAAAGCACAACAATCCGCATGCTCCTTTCGCTTATTGCCCCAACAAGCGGTAATTTTGAACTTTTCGGAGGGGATTGGAAGACACAAGATAAAAAAGTTTATTCTAAGGTAGGCGCACTTGTAGAGGCTCCAGATTTTTACCTATATCTTTCTGCTGAGCGTAACCTTAAGATTCTTGGTGAGTTAAACGGATGGATTTCGCGTAACCGTATATACGAGGTTCTTGATATTGTTAGGTTGAAAGACAGGGCTCGTGATAAAGTTAAAAGCTTTTCACATGGAATGAGGCAGCGGCTCGGTATAGCACAAGCAATTATGTGCAAGCCGGAGTTGATTATTCTTGACGAACCGACATCCGGACTTGACCCTGAAGGAATTAAAGAAATAAGAAATTTGATCGTTAGCTTGTCAAAAGATCTTGAATGTACAGTGTTTCTTTCATCGCATTTATTACATGAGATAGAGCAGGTGTGTACTCATATGGGAATTATTGATCATGGAAAGCTCATTGTACAGGGCGAGGTTCAGAAGCTATTGAGAGAAACAGATTTCTTCGTAACAGAAGTAAGTACGGACAAGCCGCAGAAAGCTTTGGATCTTTTGCAATCTGAGCCGTGGGTTAAGAAAGTTGCTCTTTCGGATGAAATATTAAAAGTTCATCTTTCAGCTGAGTGTAGACCGAAGCTAGCCGAATGTCTTATCAGGAATAAAATCAGAGTCTCCTCTATTATACCACGAACTTCATTGGAAGACTATTATTTATCATTGGTAAAAAGAGAGAGCGAGAAGTAGAGAGATGTTTTTGACTCTAAAGGCGTTCTATTGGGAATCAGTTAAGATATTCAGCAAATTGCGCACGTATATTGGATTTATTACTATTGCAATTTTAATTCCTATGATTATGTTACTTGTAAGAAAGTACGGCTTTGATGTCCAGAGCACCGCCTTTAGGTCGCTGGAAAATTCGTTCTTTTTTGTTGGGACATTGATAAACGGCTTACTTATCTCTTATTATCTTATGAATGTACTTTGGGTACATTTCCCGTTTTTTATTGTATTGGTTGCCGGAGATGTGATGGCTGGTGAGGGGGCAGCTGGTACTTTTAGAATGTTGCTAACCCGACCTATTTCCCGCTTTCAGGTTGTAACATCAAAGTTTTTAGCTACATTTTTATATACAGCGGCGATAGTACTTTTTCTTGGAATATGTAGCGTTGGTGTTGGAATTCTTGTTATTGGCGGTGGAGACCTGTTTGTTTTCGACAAAGGCATTCTAATTTTGGTACAGAGAGAAGCCCTTTTCAGGTTTCTCCTGGCATATATTCTGGCTGTTTGGGTACAGACAACGGTTGCTGCTTTAGCCTTTCTTTTTTCTACTATTTCAAATAATTCGGTTGGTCCTATTATTGGCACTTATGCAGTGATTGTTGTTTCTCTGGTTTTATCTGTGCTAAGGATAGATGCGCTTGAATCTATTAAGCCCTATCTTTTTACATCATATTTTGAGGTGTATTTTGCACCTTTCAGCGACCCTATTCCTTGGCATGAAATTTTAAGCGATGTTATTCATCTTGGTGCTTTTATATTGATTTTTTATCTTATTAGCGTTGTGATTTTTATGAGGAAAGATATATGTACTTAGCACAAAAGGTGTGGTTATATAATAGATTGCTGTTCTGTTTGTTAACATTAATATTTTTTATGTTTTTTGGATATCGTGTCGTACTATCTAATGAGCCTGATCCGAGATACATTTTAAACAAGGTGCAGGAAAAATATGATGGTATCGAGGATTATTCCACTGCGATGAAAGTAGAAGTGGATATTCCTAATTTTCGCATACCGCAAAAGGAGATTAAAATTTACTATAAAAAGCCTGATAAGTTATCAATGAAAACATCTGGCTTTGCAATTTTACCTAGGTGGGGTGTTCTCCCTCTACCATCAGATTTTCTTAAAGAAGGTGCCAAGTTAGAATACAATTGCCGTGAAAAGATTGGTGGAGTTTCATATCATGTTGTTGATATAATTTCAGTAGAAAAGAAACAGCCGGAGGTTGATATTTCCATTTGGGTTAATTCCAAGCGTTGGACTATTGACAAAGTCGTTTCTTCTAACAGAGCAGGTAAGTTCGAAATGAAATTTTCCTATGTGAAGATTGACAATTTTTGGCTTCCGGATACAACGATTATAGAAATAAATTTTACAAAAGGTATTCCTGAAATGCACCGACCGAGCATGAGAGGCTCTTTTGAGAGAGATTTGAAGAATAATATAACTAAAGAAGGTGATATTAATGGAAGAGTGGTAGTTACTTTTTCAAATTTTTTAGTTAACATCGGATTAGATGACACGTTATTTGAAGGTAAAAAGTAATTTTAAAGTATATTTTTAATAAATAACAAGAGTGAAATGTATGACGCTGCTTGAACTAACTATTTTAGGTATTGTCACTGAGGGAGCTTGTCATGCTTACAATGTCGAGAAGGTTATTAAAAAGCGTGGAATACGCGAGAGGTTGGACATTGGATTTTCAACTATCTATTCAACTTTGAAAAAGATGGAAAATGGAGATCTCCTCGAAAGCGAGTATGCACCGCAAGAAAAACTTCCCGGGCGACGGGTTTATTCTATCACATTAAAAGGTAAACAAGTTCTGTGTGAGGAATTGAAGAAAGCTCTTTCACAACCCCAGAGAGCACCGTCACTCTTCGAAATAGGATTGGATTTCGGAAAATTTCTTAGTCATAGTGAGCTGAAAGAATCATTGTCGCTATACGATGTGGAAATTGGCAGATTGATTCAACTAAAAGTTCGTGAAATAACAGGACTTGATAATAAAGATGCATTAAAAAGAGCATTACTGAGCCGCCCTTTAGCGCTATGGCGAGCTGAGCGCAAGTGGATCAGAGAACTGATGTCGCTACTATAGAAGAACGGGACAGAAAATGTTTTTCTTGAAACTCATTTTTTCTACTGCTATTTTGTTTTATGTCTTGGTATGTTGATGGTTATTAATTTCAGAAAAGATGGAGGAATTATATGAGCAGCTGGGTAGATTATCTTGTGGCTAATCCTGTAATAGCATTATCTATGGTGATTGTACTTATTCTATTTATTTTTATGGTGCTTCGGAAGTTGATCAAGTGGGCAATTGTCTCTTTTGTTATTTTAGCGCTTACTATTGGAGTAACATATAAAGATTCGCAGAAACCTGATGTTATAGATGTTATAAAGGAGTTAGAGAAGAAAAAAGAGAAAGTAATAGAAAGCGTTAGAAAGCAAGCTAAAGAGGTTATTAAAAGAGGCAAAAAAGAGACAGCAAAAGCCACCGAGAAAGCGATAAATAAAATTAAAGATAATGTGAATGAAAAATTGGATAAGTAATAACTTAGTATTTGTCTATATTAATTAGAGAATTAACAGGCTATTATATTCTACTCGTTAGAAAATTGATTAAAACAATTATCTTCATCCGATTTATGTTATTTCGTTATAACGGGTGGTTAATGATTTGCTTTTCTGTTTAAAGCATAAATATTATGCAAATATAATTTATGAAATTTAAAAAGTGGAGTAAATAATATGCCTAATTATCTCCCGGAACCATTTAGAATTAAAGTTGTAGAGCCTATTCACATGATAACCCTTGAAGAGAGAAGGAGGATTCTGGAAAAAGCGGGCTATAATGTTTTCAATATACCCTCGGATAAAATTTATATTGACCTTCTCACGGATAGTGGCACGGGTGCTATGAGCGATCGACAGTGGGCCGGTTTGAATTTAGGCGATGAGTCTTATGCACATTGTAGAAACTGGTTTCACTTTGAGAAGGCAATTCGTGAATTGACAGGCTTGAAATACATAATTCCGACACATCAGGGAAGAGCTGCTGAAAACCTGCTTTTTTCAACAGTTGCTAAAGATGGTATGATAATTCCCAATAATAATCACTTTGATACAACTCGTGCGAATATTATAGCAAACGGAGGCGTACCGCTTGATTTAGTAATTGATGAAGGGAAAGATCCTTCTCTTGAGTATCCATTCAAGGGTAATGTGAATATTACAAAACTGGAAAACGTGATTAAAGAGTATGGAAAAGAAAATATTCCTGTGATGATGTTGACCATTACAAATAATTCCGGTGGCGGTCAGCCTGTTTCTATAAAAAACATAAAAGATGTAAAAGAGGTGGTTTCGAGATATGGAATTCCCCTGTTTTTTGATGCATGTCGGTTTGCCGAGAATGCGTACTTTATTAAAATCCGCGAAGAGGGACACGGCAACACATCCGTAAAAGAGATTGTTAAGGAAATGTTTTCGTATGCAGATGGCTGCACGATGAGTGCTAAAAAGGACGGTTTGGCAAACATTGGAGGTTTTATTGCATTGAATAATGATTCCTTGGCAGAAAGGATTAAAGAGCGTCTTATTCTAATTGAAGGTTTTTTAACGTATGGAGGTATGGCTGGTAGAGACTTAGAAGCAGTAGCGAGGGGGTTAGAGGAGGTTATGGATGAGGATTATCTTGCATATCGTATCTCTCAAGTTAAGTTTCTTGGAGATCTTTTAGAAGAAGCGGGTGTTCCGATATTGAAACCGACCGGTGGACATGCCGTATATATTGATGCAAGAAAATTTATGGAACACATTCCACAGAGTCAGTTTCCCGGTCAGTCTCTTGTTGTTAGTATATATTTGCAGGCTGGAATCAGGACTGTAGAAATTGGTAGTTTGATGTTTGCTCATAAAGACCCTAGGTCAGGAGAAATCGTATATCCTGATCTTGATCTTGTCAGATTGGCGCTTCCCCGGCGGGTATATACAAGCGCTCATCTACGATATGTGGCAGATTCTATTATTAAAAGTTACAATAATAGGAAAAACCTGAGAGGGATGAAAATCGTTGAACATGGAGAATCGAACTTAAGACATTTTATTGCACGTCTATACTTTGTAGACTAAATTGCTAGTTAATAATATTTAATTTCTCTTCTAAAAATTGTAATATATCTGCAAACCTGAATGATACTAAGTGTACAAATATTGAAAATAAGGTTATTTTTATTTGTCAATATGAATTTATTACTACAACGAGTTTTTTCATTGGTAGCAAAACAACATTAACAAGAACATCAATTTAATTGCCGATATTGGCTTTGAGTATAGATGATTAGACCCCTTTTATAAAATTTTATTGCGAAAATGCTCAACATCCATTCAATGGTTGATTATTCTCTAAAAAGAATATAAACTTTTAAAAAGTAAAAATTTTTAACACAATGTTTTATAGAAAGCGTTTTGATTTATGGATTAATAAGAACCGGTTTTCAATTGAAATGTATTTCTGATATAAGAGTATATATTAATAGAGCTGAAGTAAATTGAAAATTGAGGAAAAGGCTCGAAGTAAGCTAATTCAGCACGATTATTATTAATCTATTTTTATTTAATAATCATAATGAGTGTTCATTCATAAGTAAATCTGTGTCTGAAATAAACGTAAGGTAAATCTGAATTACTGAAGAGGATTTTGTTAATTGTTAAAGACAGGATGAACAAATGGTATACAACGCCAAAGTATAGGATTGTTAATTGAACATTTAACTGGTTTGTATAACTATTACAATGTCCGGATTTTGGAAGGCTTAAGAAATTTCTTTTACGATGCGCTCAGTCTCCATTGCAATAACTATCTCTTCATTCGTTGGTATAATAAAAACCTTTACTTTGGAGTTAATTGCACTAATCATTATGAATTTTTTATCTATATACAATGAAAACGTTACTTTCACAAGGCTATTTAAAGAGATGTAAATGAATATTGATAAAGAAATTGCTATAGGTATAGACTTAGGTGGAACGAAGATTCTGGCTGTATTAGTGAAGAGCAATGGAAATATAATTGAAAGAGTAAAAACCCAAACTATATTTAGAAAAAGCAATAAAGAGGTTTTAGATAAGATAATAGTTACCATAGATAAGGTTTTAGAGAGGTCAAATTGTAGTATTATTGAAATATCTTCAATAGGAATAGGGGCTGCTGGTCTTGTTAATCCTGATGCTGGGGTTATATACAAGGCGCCAAACCTGAAAGTTTTAGATAATTTCAACTTAAGAGCGCCAATTGAGGAAAAGCTCAGGATACATGTTTTCATTGAGAACGATGTGAATGTCGGGACATTTGGAGAGTATGTCCTGGGTGCAGGAAGAGGAACATAAATTCTTATTGGTGTTTTTATTGGTACCGGTATAGGTGGGGGAATAATAATTAATGGAAATATTTATCACGGCTTCAGTAAAACAGCAGGAGAGATCGGACACATTGTTATAAAATTTGATTGAAAGATGCATCCATATAGCACTGCCCCTCGTGGCACTCTCGAGGCATATGCTGGTCGTTTGGCTATCGGGCGAAAGAAATTAGACGATATATTGAATGTAGAGAAATTAGTATCATTCCTGAGCTTATTGGGAATAATTGGTCATCTCTGAAATCCGGTGTGCTTAAAAAAGCGTTAAAATGGGAGATAGGGTTGTCGCAAAGGTTTTGGATGAAACCGCAAGATATGTTGGTATTGGCATAGCCTCAATAGCAAACATATTGAGCCCTTAGATGGTTGTATTTGGAGGCGGTGTAATTGAAGCTGTTGGGTATTATTTATTGCCAAAAATTATGGAAGAAGTAAAATTAAGAAGCCTGGAAAGTTCAATTAAAGGAATGAAAATTGTTGAATCCGATTTGAAGGATGATTCAATAATTCTTGGAGCGGCAATGATGGCTTTTAGCAGCTTAAGAAAAAAAATTGGGATGTAAATGTTCCAAAAGTAGTTTTTTGAAGTAGGTTGTGCTTTTGGTGTATTCAAAAAATAGCGCAACATAAAGTATAGGAATATTATTAAAACACAACATTTTGACTCTTTATTATATTTGATCGGTGCTGCTAATCAATGTCTTGCTTTTAACGTATTTCTTTAAATGCATCTTGTAACGTACATTGTTTCAATTAAATTTAATATTTTTTCGTTACATATTATGTTACTTTTTGCTTGATTTTTAGAGAAGGTGCAAATATATTGAATTCAGATGTAAGGTGCAAATATAGTTTAACTTATATGAAAGAGAACCATGAGACTTAAAAAACTAACTTTTTTGATAGTGCTTTTTCTGGTTTATTTTGGTTTTGTCGGGTCTAATTTTGCTCAGCTTAGAGAACCAACAATTTTTCCATTTAAGCAAAAGGATATAACATTGGTCAGGACGGCAGGGGGTTTTAATTTTGATAATGATGATTATTTTGATATTGTCGGGATTGCATCACTTGTTGACTCCAAAGGCTCTAAAATGCCAAGAACGACATATTTAGTGCACTTTGAGGAATCTGTTACCGGTGATTTTAATATTCTCTGGAAGTTCAATATTCCAGGTAATGTACACGGTGATTTTACTGATGTTGTGGTTACCGATATTGACGGTGATGGAATGCAAGAAATTGTAGCCGTAATCAATATTTCCGAGGTGATTTCCGGTAAGTCTCCAAGCTGGTTATACATTTTTGAGTACTCAGACGGATTTGATACAGAACCTACAGCTACAATGAGCTTAACGGGAAGCCTGCCAGCCTGGCCAAGACCGATATATTTAGACAAAGGTGATATTGATGGAGATGGTAGAAATGATCTTGTGATTTCATCGAGCGGTCCGGGAAGAGGCGTATCAATTGTTTCATCAGAAGGTGATGTTTTAACCGAGAATTTAGGGTTTTTGTCGCAATTATTTGCCCCCGAAATATTGCATGGTATTTTACCTTTCCGGGCAGTGGCTGCGGATATTGATACTTTTCCCGGTTGCGAACTGCTTATTTTTGGTGGTAAGGAAGAATTTAAAACAGATGTATATAGTTTAAATCAGAAGTTAGAACATGTTTTATCTTACGCTTTTACAAATATAGAGAGAGGCGATTTTGATATTTCTAATATATCAATTGGGGATTTAGATGGCGATGGATTTTCCGAGGTGATCATTCCTCTTAAGAGTGGTGGTGCGCAGCTTTTATGGCGGGAAGAAGGATGCTTGAGAACAAGTTGTTTATTCCCTGATAATATTAATATTGAGACGTTGTCTATTTTAGATCTTAATTCTAATGGGTTAGACGAAATTATTATACATCAACCCGCAACTTCAATAATAACCCAATTTGAATTTGATGTATCAGGTCCTATCTCGGATATTAACTCTTATAGGCAGACCGTCTACGTAAACCCACTTTTAGAAAATGTGATTTACATAGATATTGTACCCGTGTTATCTGCTTCGAGTCGGTTTACCGGTTCTATTGTTATTCCGTTTATTCACCCCGATTTTTACCAACACGGATTGTGTTACTGGCAATTAGAGGATATTGCTCCCCTTGCGGATAGAGGGTTAGTTGAAGAAGTTTTGGAGGAGGTGGATGCAGCTTTAGCAGTAAAAGATACGTTAAAATTGGAGATTGTGGAACCACCATTTTCTGAGATGGATGCACTTGTTAGCAAATATAGCGGAATAGAGGGAGAAGAAGTTTCTTTACCCGCTTTACCCACTCAAGAGGGTGTTGTCGCAACTGCTTTTCCACATCGCGAGGTGATTAAACCCGATCTTTTAGTGCATCCGGGAGATAAAGTTATACATCCTATACAGATTCCAGGCTTGCCTCTTGATAATTTGAAGGATTTAAATGTAAATGTTGAAACTCCTCCAGGTATGAAGTTTGATCTTGCGAAAAAATCATTTTCCTGGGTTCCAGTTGACTCACAGCTTGGTCTTCATAAAGTAAAAGCATCGTTTTTTTGGGAAGGCGAGAAGGCGATACAATCTTTTAGTATATATGTTAATTTCCCTCCTAAAATATTGTCGTCCATTCCAATTAGGGATATTATACAAATTGGTGAAACATTCAGATTTCAGTTGGAAATCAGAGATGACAATGAGGACGCTTTTATAACTTATAAATTAATCGAATATCCATCTGGAGCGAACATTAATTCTGCTGGTGAAATATTGTGGAAACCGTCTTTTGATCAGGCGGATTGGCACGATTTCATTGTAGAAGTATCTGACGGATTTGATGCTGATAAAATTGAATTT
The DNA here is from genome assembly GCA_016782645.1 of Fidelibacterota bacterium. Taxonomy (GTDB): domain Bacteria; phylum Fidelibacterota; class UBA2242; order UBA2242; family UBA2242; genus BS750m-G69. The sequence goes on from JADHYC010000002.1 coordinate 52,086, forward strand.
GCATTATTTGTAAACCACCCGATGAGTATAGAATCTTCAGCTCCAAACCTAACATTTATCGGCAAAGACTACAGATACAATCCCGTAATCAAAGATAAAAACAAGGGATTTTATGTTTCCAGATACTCTGTTTCCCCAAGAATTACAGATTGGAAAACTACTGGAATTTATGAGATTAAGATTTTAGATGATAAAATAAGAAGAAATCTGAGTAAAATCGCAACTCGCTATAAGAAATCGTTTTTATCTGGATCAATGAAAATTAAATCAAACCCGATTCAGGATGCTTTTGCGGACAAAGGGAAGTTAGTTCTTCTGTATACCCTGGATAAGAAAAGGCCAATCTCATCTTCCAATCTATTAAGCAAATTTTTTAAAAGTTTAAGTTTGAACATACCGAAACATTCCAAACCGATAAGGTGCTATTTATATAGATATAATCTAAAGGAAGCACCCAACGGGATGAAAATGTATCCACAGGGCAAAGTTCGATGGGTACCCAGTCGTTCACAATTTGACTTTCAATCACTTTCATATACAGTTTCCGACGGATATTTTTCAGCAGAGGAACATGCACAAATATATGTTAATTGCCCACCTTCAATCGTATCAATCCCGGATACAAATGCAATTGTAAACGGTTTATGGCAGTATGAAGTAGAAGTCTCTGATTTAAACACTGACAGTAGAATTAAATATAAACTTACCCAAGCTCCCGAGGGCATGGTAATTTCTACTAAGGGAGTTATATCCTGGCGACCAACGAACCTTCAGCTTAATGGGCATACGTTCATCGTTAAAGTGTCTGATGGAATGGCGGAAGATATTCAGAAGGGACGAGTGTTTGTAAATGTTAAGCCGCGAATATTGTCAATACCCAAACCAGTCGCTCTTACCGGATTGAAATATGAATATCTATTAGATGCCGAGGACCCCAATGGGGATCCAATGGTTTATAAGGCAGTCAGAATTCCAAAATACGCTAAATTTGATCCCGCTACCGGGGAGCTTGTCTGGCAGCCTAAAAAATCGCAGAAAGGTGTTAATGATATTGTTTTTGAAGTTGTAGACTCGCACGGATGGAGTACAATTCAGGAATTCCAGGTTCATGTTTTTCACAATCCGGGGACGAAAAGAATATCATTCATTCGCAGTACGATTATTCTGTTGGCTTTGGTCGGTGTTATTATTGCAGTTCAAATGTTATAAACCTGAAAGGTTTTACTATTAAAGTTAATTCATTTGATCTGTACGCCGATAGGCAGGTCTATCTGTAGATTGAGTAAATGCTGTGTTAATTTATTTTGGATTTTTTGAAAATTTTTCTTTAGTATTTTTTACTGGAACTTCTTTCATCCACAGTATTTATTCCCGTTTACCCAATACGCTATTCGATATCTTAAATATACTCCTCCTTTTTATGAGGGAAAGTGAAAAATAGACATCAATATGTTATTAACAAGAATTAGTACGTCCATTGAATTAATAAAACAGTACGATGCCGAATTAGAAATTAACACCAAATATAAAGGTGCTTTTTTAAATTGAAAGTCACAAAATTGAATTGAAAAAAATGTATAAGACCAAAATCCTAATAGCCGATGACGAACCAGATGTATGCAAGTTTCTGGAAGATATTTTAAGTGATGAGGGCTACATATTGAATTCAGTCTATAATGGTGAAGCGGCAGTTGAAAAATTCAGTCAAGATTTCTATGATCTTGTATTGTTAGACATCGGAATGCCGGGAATGAATGGAATACAGGTTTTGAGAAAGTTAAAAAAGTTAGACTCTAATGTCACTGTGATAATGGTGACTGCTTTAGTTGAAGTCGAGACCGTGGTGGAAGCAATGAAGTTGGGGGCAGAAAACTACATTGTGAAGCCCTTTAGGGATATTGTTTTAATTAAAACGGCTATTCAAAGTGCTCTTAAAATTAAAGAAATTAAAGATGAGAATAAGTACCTCAAAAGCTGTCTGAATTTCCGGTATGTAGGTAAACATATCGTCGGAAATTGTCCAAAGATGCGGGAACTATATTCAATGATTGAAAAGGTAGCGCCTCTATTAACCACAATTTTACTAATTGGGGAGACTGGCACAGGAAAAGAGCTGATTGCACGGGCTATACATGACCTTAGTCTCTGTAAAGGCGAAAAGTTTGTTAGTATTAATTGTGGTGGAATTCCTGAGACTCTGCTAGAATCTACTCTCTTCGGGTATGAAAAAGGTGCTTTTACAGGAGCATATAAAAGGACAAAAGGAGTTTTTGAAGAAGCTGACGGAGGAACGCTTTTTTTAGATGAAATCGGAGAGACAAGTCACGCATTGCAGGTAAAGCTTCTTAGAGTATTACAGGACAATAAATTTCAACGCGTTGGAGGAACAGAAGAGGTAAGCGTAGATGTCCGCATTATATCGGCAACGAACAAAGATCTTGCTACGGAAGTAAAAAACAAGAAGTTTAGGGAAGACCTGTATTATAGAATCAATGTTATTACACTTTTTATACCTCCTCTGCATGAGCGAATAGATGATATTCCCCTGTTGGTTAAATTTTTCGTGGATAAACACTCTTCATCTAATAAAAAAGACGTAAATGGTTTCGATCAGGAATCCATTAAAATTATGAAGAAGTATCCCTGGCCTGGAAATATTCGTGAATTGGAAAATGTAGTAGAACGAGCTGTTGCACTCGCAGAAAACCCCATAATATCTAAAAACGAACTTCCGGATGTTTTAAAAAGAGAATTGATTTTAGACGTTGACCGTAAGTCTCTAAAGCCTTTTGCCGTAGCAAAGCAACAGTTCGAAAAAAGATATCTGTCTATTATCTTAGAACGTAATAATTGGAATGTCACGAAAGCTGCAGCCGAATCAGGCATTCCTCGCCAAAACGTATATTTAAAAATAAAAAAATACCAAATAAATAAATCCTGACCTTTAAAACATGTAACAAATTTGTTACACGTATAATTTTTGTGATAATTGTAAATCTAAAGAGATCGCAATTATTATTGTATTGGTTGTCATAATAATATGACATAATTATAAAAACGAATCCCTTTAATATAGACATACTAACATTATTATAAATAGCAGTTTATGTATTTTATATTATAGTGCCATTTTCTTGGTATATAGTTTGAAATAGTACAATTTGGATGTTTTAAGAAAGGTGATCATGTTCGATACGGTAAAAATAACTGCGACCTGTCCCTTTTGTTCAAAAACACACGCATATGTTCCCTTTGAATATGAAGGTGAATATTTAGTCTGTAAATCATGTGGAAGTATTATCAATCTAAATGATGTCTTCACAAAATTAAATCCAAGAAGCCAGACAATCCTCAAACAAAATTACATAACCAAACATTTCCTGCGTAAATCCGATATAGAGGAATGATTCTATAAGGGGTATATACATTTCAAAGGCAAAGGCTTTAAATAGTGTTTAAAATTAAAAATAAGACGCAAAATATCGGTAACAATTTAAAAGTTAAAGACGGACTAATAGGCAAAAGCATTGAAAAAAATTCTTTAGAAAGGCGTATCGAAAAATTTGTTCGAATTGCAGAAATTCCAAAGACAGATCTTAATAGTCTTGGATTTATAGATCCTAACACTGTATCGTTAATTCCTGAAGAAGTAGCAAGGCGGTTTGCGGTAGTAGCTATCTGTCAAAAAGATAGTCAGATATCTGTTGTAATGTCGAATCCTTTTGATCCGATTGCAATTGATACAATTAAAGCCATAACTAGGTATAAATTAGACATCTCTTACGCTTCCCACAATCAAATAGTAGAAGAGATAGAAAAAGTGTACGCCCAGAAAGCAAATATAGAAGAAAGCATGAAGGAGCTTGTTGACTTTGAGGTCGAGGAAGAAAAGGAGGAAGAAGATGAAGAGTTACTGCGAATTCAAGCGGAAGATGCCCCTGCGATAAGATTTGTCAATTTGTTGCTTCTTCAGGCTGTTCAAGATAGAGCTAGCGACATTCACATTGAACCACAGGAAAAGGAACTAAAAATTCGACTTCGGGTTGACGGTATCCTGAGGGAAATAACACCTCCACCTAAGAGAATGCAATCCGGAATAATTTCACGGATAAAAATTTTAGGTAATTTAGATATTGCTGAACGTAGAGTTCCCCAGGATGGTAGAACGAAAATCAAGATTATGGGGCGACAGATCGATATTAGAATATCCACACTTCCTATAATTTATGGCGAAAAAGTAGTAATGAGAATCCTGGATAAAGGTAGTGTCTCTTTAAATATTGACGATATCGGTTTCGAACCTCAACTGATGCAGAAATTTAAAGAAATATTGACCCAGGCTCATGGTATGATTCTGGTTACCGGTCCAACAGGTAGTGGTAAAACAACAACGCTTTACTCTTCATTGAACTTTGTTAATTCACCGGATAAAAACATTATCACTGTCGAGGATCCGGTTGAGTATAGATTGAAAGGTATAAACCAGATACAAGCTCGTCCAAAGGTTGGGCTTACTTTTGCTGCTGGTTTGAGGTCTATTCTTCGTCAAGATCCCGACATTGTGATGGTCGGAGAAATTCGAGATAAAGAGACAGCAGAAATTGCGATACAGGCTGCTCTTACCGGTCATTTAGTCTTATCAACCCTTCATACCAATGACGCTGTTGCAACAATTATCCGATTGCTCAATATGGGCATTGATAAATATTTAATCTGTTCCTCCCTTTCTCTTGTTATTGCTCAGAGGCTTGCAAGACGAACATGTCTTCATTGCAGAGATCAATATACGCCAGATATAGATATCCAAAATAGGCTTAAATCACTGGGAGTTGATCAAAAGGAGATAACCTTCTACAAGGGTAAAGGATGCGATCATTGTGCGGGTTCAGGCTTTTGGGGAAGGGTCGCAGTTTATGAATTTTTTCTCTTATACAAAGAGATCAAAGAAATGATTATCAGTGATGCCTCAGAAGATGAAATGAGACAAAAAGGGCAGGAATTGGGCATGGAATCATTGTTACAAAATGGTTTAAAAAAAGTAAGAGAGGGCTTAACAACCATTGATGAAGTATTAAGGATTGTATGATATGGCTCAATTCAATTATATCGCGGTTGATTCAAATGGGAAAAAGATAAAAGGTTCTTCAGAAGCTGAAAACTCTTTTACTTTAGCCGCCCGGCTTAGAAAACAGTCTATCACTATCATATCAGCCGAACGTATAGAAGAAAAGCGAATTAAGAAGGATAAAAAACCCGGTAACTCTTTTTTTTCTCTAACAAAAAGAATAACGACTGAAGACCTTGTAATTTTCTACCGGCAGCTATCAACAATGGTTGACGCCGGAGTGCAGTTAGTGGATAGCCTTGATGTTTTAGCCGATCAAGCGGGGAACCCTACATTCCAGAAGGTGCTTAAGGATGTAAAACGAAATATAGAAGCCGGAGAGAGTTTTTCGTCGGCATTAGCCCGTTATTCTCATATCTTCCCGGTTCTCGGGATTTCAATGATCAAAGCCGCAGAGATAGGCGGAAACCTCGGTAATATTCTCAGCCAATTAGCGACTTACGTCGAGGATAAGGATAAAATAGATAAGAAGATAAAATCGGCGACGTCCTATCCCCGGTTTATTTTGATATTCTTTGGTCTGGTTCTTTCCGGGGTTGTATTTGGATTGATACCAAAATTTAAAGACATCTTTGAATCTTTCGGAGCCGATTTACCGGGTATCACTCTGGTGATGATTGCCATAAGTGATTTTGCGAAAAATAACATTCTCTATGAGATCATTTTGATAATAGGATTAATAGCAGGATTTAAAGTATTCGCTCGCAGCGATCGGGGACGCCACTTTATTGACGGCATGAAATTTAAAATCCCTGTTTTCGGAAAAATGGCAGTGAAATCCACTATAGCCCGCTTCTGCAAAACTTTGGGTACATTGACCAAAAACAGCGTACAGCTGGTGGACGCTCTTATTATTTCTGCGGAAACGGCTAATAATGTTGTCATTCAGGAAATCGTGGAAGATGTGAAGAAGAATGTAACCGGTGGAGCATCTCTTGCCGGATCGATGCAAAATCACGCAATCTTTCCGGTTATGATGGTTAAAATGATAGCGGTGGGAGAACAGTCCGGCGCTATGGAAATCATGCTGGAAAAGGTCTCTGAGTTTTACGACAGGCAGTTTAACTCTTCAATTGACGGTCTTACCTCAATTATAGAGCCGGTGTTAATGATCGGACTCGGAGCTATAGCGCTGATTGTAGTTCTTGCCGTGTATCTCCCCATTTTCCAAATGTCGGGAATGATTGGTGGGTAGTGTCGAATAAGCCTTCCGGGGAATAAAAATCATCCTCCGGAAGGCTTGAAAATTGAGTTAAACAAATCGACTTCAAAAAATTCATGAAGTTGAAAAAAGGAGGAAAGTAAAATGAAGAAATTCTTCAGAAACCAAAAAGGTTTCACCCTTGTCGAGTTGATGATTGTCATCGTCATCGTTGGTATATTGGCTGCGGTAGCCGTGCCTATCTACACAGCCAATATCAGAAAAGCGAAAATGTCGGAATGCGACGCCGCGCTCGGAACTGTCCGAACGGCGCTGCGGGTCTATTATGCGACTGCCGATCCGATACCTAAATATCCTACAGCGGCAGCAGGCACTCAAGTATCTGCTGTTAGTGGTTTGGATATCGATGCAGCCGACCTGGCTGGAAAATATTTCATCGCCACCAATTACACTCTGACTTCCGCAGACACATTCTACACGATTAAATGCGACAATGCTTTACTAACTACTCCTCGCGAGCTTAATGAAATAGGCGTTTTCAGTGGCGGTTTATAACAGGTGATTACAAAAGAGGGGGCAACATGTCCCCTCTTTTCTTTTTTAAGATTATGATGGCAAGATTTAGCAATATCAGAAAATTTTTAGTCGACGAATCCGGCACGACACTTGTGGAAATGATGGTGGCTATTGTCATAACTACTATTATCATGATCGGGGGGTTGCAATTTTTCTATGGGGGTAAACTCTTTTTGAATCACGGCAAAAGCAGGCGTATCGCACTCGCCATTGCCGAGCAAAGAATGGAGACGATTCTGCGCTATCCATATAATCAAATGGCGGACAGCCTATCTGAAGTAAACACGGTAATAGGCGGCAAGTGGACGAGAAGCACAACATTCAGCGGCGTAGATGACGCAACTGACGGTCTCGGAGCAGGAGATAGCGATGGAAATACCGACGATTACCGGGAGATTACAATTACGGTAGATTGGGGAGAATCGTCAAACAAAAGTATCTCAATAAAAAATTACATTAGCGAATACGGTCAGCAATAAGACAATAGAAACGATATGGTCAAAACAAAATATACAGGACTTTCGCAGAATGGATTTACATTAATTGAGTTAATGATAACCATACTCATTTCATCCATAGTCGCAATCGTCGTCGGGACTATAGTATTTACAGCCCAAAAATCTTTTATAGATGGATCCAAACAGGTCCGGTTGCAGCGCGATTACTCGCTTATTGTTGAATTTCTTTCAAGCGATATACGCTCCGGTATAGCCGATTCATCTTATATTTATACCGATTCCTCGACTGTAGACACCGGACCCGCTGTTAATGGCGGCAGATGTCTTAAAGTAGGATTGAGCGCAACGGAAAAGCAGCTGTTTTTTCAAGGCGGCAAAGATTTTGTTATTGTTACACCAAGCGGAACGAAGACTCGACTCGTTACAGGAGTTATAGATACATTATGGTTTTATTATGACAATGGACCTGATTCCAATCGATATGTCAATTTCGATCTGGCAATGAGCAAAAAAGATCAAAAGATTTCAACCAACCACAGTTTTTTTTTTCGTAATTAGAGAATGCTTATGTTTATTAAACTTATACTATTCTGCATCGGGGCAATAATCGGGAGTTTCCTAAATGTCGTTATTTACCGCTTGCCTCGACATGAGTCTCTTTTATTTCCCGATTCCCACTGCCCGCAGTGCGGAGAAAAAATAGACTGGTTCGACAATATTCCCATTCTCAGTTTTTTCATACTCGGGAGAAAATGCCGGCACTGCAAATTACCCATCCCTGCAAGATACCCGATAGTGGAGATATTGTCAGCCGTTTTATTAGTAATTATTTACCATGTTTACGGGTTCAGCTATGAATTTCTTCTTTACGTAACATTATCGGCCCTGTTACTGACGGTTACATTCACCGATTTGGAAAAGAGGGAAATTCCAAACACTGTGATTTTGATTGGAGCGATTGCAGGACTTTGCATGTCGCTGATTTTTTGGCCTGTCTGCGTCCCGCCCAGCTGGACAGGCTGTCCTTTGAATTTTATCAACTCTTTGATTGCCTTTTTAGCTGGCGGCGGCATAATGATATTCTGGACAGTAATAGGAAAACTACTGTTTAAAAAAGAGGGTATCGGCGCCGGAGATATTAAGTTAGTTGCCATGACAAGTATCTTTCTGGGACTTCAGAACACATTGATGGCGCTGTTTTTAAGCTTTTTATTAGCGACTATCGTAGGGATATCTATGATTCTAATAAAAAAAGCACGTATGGACAGCAGTATTCCCTTTGCCCCGTTTCTTGCTTCCGGCGCTTTAATAAGTTTAATGTGCGGCAGTCAGGTCTTTTCATGGTATTTCAATATAATGAGGTAAAAAATGGGCGCTTTTAGAAATATTATCAAATCCGAAGACGGAAGTATTCTGGGAATGGTTTTAATTTTCTTTCTTTTTCTGACCATTATTGGCACGGCGTTTCTTTCCCTGGCTGCGCAGGAAGGGAAATTAAGCATACGAAGCGTGCAGAGAACGCAGGCTTTGGCATCCGCCGAGAGCGGAATCAACATCGGTTTGTGGCGCTTAAATTACGGACCCGATTCCCAGGGGACTTTCTCAAATGGTTCGATGTCGGTTACTTACGACTCGGTTGCCCAAATCCTGACGTCAACCGGAACATCGGTATCGGCATACAAAACGGTATCTGTAGAATTGTGGAAGGATCATCCGTTTAACCACATTGTCGCCTATAAGACCCAGTTGGATACCAGCAATTATACCTTAAATCATCTGAAAGGTCGCGGAATCAAACATTTCGATCCGTTGCCCGGAGCAGATAGCACATATTATGATTCTATTGCCGATTTTCATCATATTGGAGATACAAGCTTTAGCGCTCCGCTGAATAGCGGAATTCATTATATAGATGGCAACGTAACTATGAAAAACGGCAGCATTCTAATCGGCACTCTCTTCGTCACAGGCGGCATAAAGTTTCTAGGAACTGTTTTAATAGAAGCTCAACAGATGCCCGACAGCTCGCTTTATTATCCAGCCGTAGTTGTCGGCGATACCGCTGAGACAGATATACTCGGAACTCCCCTGCTGATAATAAAAGGGGCGGTATTCTCGACAGGCTATGTGAATTTCAAAGGAGACACACTGACCGGACCAATTGTGGCAAACAAAGTAGTGCTCAAAAGCGGCGTTGTAATCACAGATTACGGAAATGAAAAATATTACAAATATCCACCCGGATTCTTAGGTCCGGATATTTATGATTGGGAAAAATTTATTAAGAAAGGCAGCTGGGCAAACAGCAACTGAGCAGATATGTTGATCAAAGAAAAAAAATCAGTCGGTGTCGACATCGGGAGCAACGTGATCAAAATGATCGGATTGCGCCGAAAAAAGAAGATCAAGATCGAATTCATTAAGCTGACAGACCTTTATATAAGCAGAAATGCTAAACGACCCGAAGATTTAAGCGACACCCTGTTAGTCCAGGTAATTCGTGGACTAAACGGTGAAATAAAGGGCGGTGTAAGAAAAGTTAAGACAAGCGTTTCCGGGCCAAACGCGCTGGTGCGCAGCATGGAATTACCTAATTTATCCGAAAATGAAATCTTATCGGCAATCAGATGGAAACTTGGTAGCATTATTCCTTTCAATATCGACGATGTGGAAATCGATTTCCAGGTACTGAACATCAATAATGATAGCAATATGCAGACTGTTCTTATCGGAATAGTTTCTACAAATAAAATGAAGAAACATCTGGACATCTTAACACGGGCACATCTTGAACCGGAGATTGTTGAGATTGATACGCTTGCAATCTACAACTGCTTTATAACTCTGCAGGGTTTGCATCCTGATAAAACCGTTGCAATATTTAATATTGGCGCCGAGTGTGCCACATTGATTATAATGCACCCGGACCACGATCCCTTTTTTAAATCTATCGCAATCGGCGGAAATACGCTTACCCGGGATATCGAAAGAACGCTTCATATATCATTTATAGACGCGGAACAACAGAAAATTGAAATGAACTACCAACCATCCCATAATACTGATAATACTAACGATTATAAAGATATCGGCTGGAAAGGTCCCCTGCTTTCGATGGTCGCTAAATTAGCGGAAGAGCTCAAGAAAGCGGATATATATTACCAAATTTTGTACGGTGAAGAAGGGCTCAAGTGTATTTATCTAACTGGTGGCGGTGCGAAATTAAAAAACCTCGATTACTTGTTGGCAGACGCTGTGAAAGTCCCTGTAACTCTCTGGAATCCGTTAAAATCGGAAAAACTTGAGTACAATCAGGAAATCGGAAATATTGACGATCTGGGACTGCACTTTGCCACTTCGTTAGGACTTGCATTGCGAGATGAGTTATGAAAAAGATAACGATAGATCTTCTCGGAAAAGCCACAATTAGAAAAAAGCAGAAAAGAATTAGATATCTTATTGCTTTTCTCTACGTAGTGGTCTGGGTTTTTTCCCTGCTCACACTTTTTTATGTCCACAAAACAAATTTATTTATCTCCTCAGTATATCAAAAGGAGATCAATAAAATCGCAACTGAAGTGGAATTGCAAAGCCCGAAACTCGAGAGAATAAAAAAACTATATGAAGAAAAAAAAGAGATCGAATCAAAAAAAAGAATCTACCTTCAAAGTTATCACAGACCCGGTAACTGGCTAAGTAAAATGGTATACCTTTCCAATGCAATTCCCGGAAACATACGATTAGAGCAAGTTGCCGTAAATGCTAATCCGGCAAAAGGCAAAAGTGAAAAAATGAAGTTAACCGGATATGCTCTCATTGATACAGATAAACAGGATCAAAACCAGTTGAATATTTTTAAACAGGCGATTGATAAACAAGATAGGTTCATGGAAGAATTTAAAAGAGTAGATATGTTGGAAAATCGAATAGGAAAAAAGGGGAACGATCCCATTATGTCCTTTACGATAGGGATCTATTAGATATGGATAAAAGCCAACTAAAAAAGACGTCATTGCTAAAAAACCTATTCAAGCTTCACTGGATGTTGCTGGCAATATTCATCTATTCGGGCACTATTGCCGGCGGTAATTTTTTCATCATTAAGCCACAATTAATAAGATACAATGACCTAAAGGAACAGAAGAAAAATCTCGATAATATTTATCTTAAAATCCGCTCTGCCGATATCGAACAGGCTTTAAATAATCTCGATACAAAATTGAAAATTTGTCAGTCACTCAAAAGTTCGTTTGAATCCCGCGTTGCAAATGAAAAAGAGTTTTCCGCTCTGCTCGGTGAATTGAACTACATAGTAAAGAAATCAGAACTCCGTCTCAATTCCATCGCTCCTATGAAAAAAGGAGAGAAAATATTCGGCAAATATTACAAGCAACCTATCAATATCAAATTCCGCGGTTCTTATTCGAGATTTTTATCTTTTCTGAATAATCTCGAAAATTCCCGTTACTGGCTGCTGATCGATTCATTTAGCATATCGCCCGATTCCCGAGATCCGGCAAACTATAACTTTGACGTTGTAATTTTTTCAATAGTGATTTAAATGAAAAACAAAAAAAACAAGATCATTATTTTAATAGTACTTGTACTATCTTTAACTCTCCTGGGAATATTCCAATTAAAAAGAACGGGAAAACGGGAGTATAACGCGCACATGGTACAAATCAACTTTGATCAGAAAGATGACTTCACCCAAGTCGAAAATATTATAAAAGAGATTTTAGACGAAGTAGTAAAGGAAATTGACGAGTCGCATTTTGATTCAATTGACTCCAAATATAAAAGTTTTAAACAATTGAGAGACCCGTTTATTTTTGTTAAAGCCAGGATGCCGGCTTCCAAAAGTAAAATAGCCGGGAAAAAGCAAAAAACCAGAAACAGTGTGCCTAGACTCGAGCTCAAAGGCATTATCTTTGATAAAGAAAACCCCATGGCGATAATAAACGGAGAGGTTTATAAAGAAGGAGATTTAATTAAAAGTTTCCGGGTCGTGCGTATTACAAAAGACGGCGTCAAATTGGTTTCAAGAAATAATCAGATTTATTTAAAGGCACCGGAGTTTGATTAAGGATGAGAAAATGATATCAAAGAAAAAATTATGGACTAAATTTTTGATTCTTTTTATCACGCTCCTGATTGTTCCAATTTTTATTTTCGAATTCATAATGATCTCGAAAAACACCGAATCCATTCATCGCAATATAAACCTTAAACGCCTTTTTGAAGATAAACTTAATACGATTTTGGTTAAAAAAAGGGCGGAATTTTCTCTTACGGAATTGCTCTCTGCCACAGACGGACAAATAAAAAAAGGAGACGTCTTCCTGAATTATAAAGTTGCAGAATATGACTCCAATACAATTGTGCTTAAAAAAGTGAATATTAAAAAATTAGAAACAGAAGAGATATTTAAACTGGAAAGGTAAAAGAATAAATTATGAAAAAATCAATAATATCCTTTATAATAATTTTTATCCTGGTGATGTTAAGTTGCGACAAAGATATATTAAAACCGAAGAGCATAACCCTGGCAACTTTGAAAGGAAATGTAATAGAATCAGTAAAACAAACTCCTTTATCCGGGGTTACGGTGAGCGTTTTTGACCATACCGAGTCTATACAAACCGATTCAATGGGACAATATACCTTACAAGTGGAATTAGAAACCTCCACTTCTTCGGAGCAGGTAACGCTAATAACCCAAAAAGTCGGTTATAATTCTTCTCAAGTTGGCAACCTAACACTTAAAGCTAACGAAACAGTGACTGTACCTACGATTTCACTGGTCCCTGAAACCTGTATAGCCGATATAGAAGGTATGGTTATAGACACTACCGGTTCAGCCGTTGATTCCGTATTGATATCGATCTCTAATCATGCAGCAACTGGATTCACCAACGAATCAGGAGCATTCAGTTTTTCTGTTGAAATCAGCAACCCTACCGAAAATGTAACGGTCAGCGCCACGAAACCGTTCTACCAGGAGGCACAATACAGTGTTTCTCTGGAATACGATCAAACTACCGTCGTTCCAACCTTCGTATTAAAGTTATTACCCTAATTAATAATTGAGAGTAATTATGAAAAGGATCAATCATATTTTAAAATATCTTCTGATAATCTCCATTGTTTTTCTTACTGAATCTTTTTGGTACGAGACTCCGACCCGGCTACTAGCTCAGACTAAAGAAGAGGGATTAATCTCCATAAATCTGAAATATGCTTCTGTAAATAATGTTTTAAAAGTGTTGGGAGAAAAAACCGGCATTAAATTCGTCGTTGACCCGGCTATTCAAAACCGCCGGATTACCGTAAACATTAACGATGTGTTACCCGATGACGCAATTTCGGTCATCATGGAATCAAACGGACTTGGTTATCGAAGTATAGAGGGCGTGGATGTTTACATGGTCAGTGATCTGAGTAAAATAATGTCTCGCACCGTAGTAAAACGAGTTTCATGTCAGTTTGCCGAAGCCGTGAAATTGCGGGATATTCTAAACAAAATCGTTACGCCGGGAATCGGAGCAGTTTTGGCAGACGAACGGACGAATTCGCTGATTATCAAAGAAAATCCGGAAGTAATTGATAGATTGGAGGCGCTAATAGATGAATTAGACCAAACGACGCCACAGATATATATTCAGGCGGCTATTGCCGAAATATCCTTGACAAAAAACAAAGAAGCTGGTCTCGAATGGTTGTGGAAAGACCCAAACCTGTTGAGTTCCACCGATAGAGTGGGAACAAGATTCGATTTGCGTCAAACAAAAACCGGTGGTGCTGGAGGACAGGGACAATCCCAATATACGGACGGCGAAGGCAATCCCTTTCCATTTTCGCTTCCCATAGGTCAAGGGCTTGGAATCGGAATCATAAACATTCATATTGACGCCGTACTTCGTTCTATTCAGACAGACTACGATTTAAATATTCTCTCTCGCCCACATTTGGTAACCCTTGATAACCAGGAAGCAACTATAGAGGTTGGCGACCAAATCCCATACAAAGTTTTAAGTCAATACGGAATAACATCATACGAATTTAAATCGGCAACCGTAAAACTACTTGTAAAACCACATATTAACAACGATAGGACAATCACTATAGAATTAAAACCAAGTGCCGATTTCCAGAACGGTCAGACACCGGATGGTATTCCTATTATTGCTACCCGAAAGGCTGATACTAAGGTAAAAGTGGCTAATGGTAAAACGATTGTTATCGGAGGACTCATGCGGGACTCAGATGTTCAAACTATCAATAAAGTTCCTATACTGGGGTCAATTCCCATCCTGGGTGCTTTGTTTCGAAGCAAGATAAACATAAAAGAGAAAACAGAACTTGTGATTTTCATTACTCCCACTATTATTACTGATGAAATCAGTGAAGAGATACTAAGACCGGAGAAATCTCTTTCGGAAAAAGCCATGAAAAAGTTGGATAAACTTATTAAGAGTAAAACTGATGAAAAACGTACCGGACATTAATTTCAATTTGCTTGAGGAAGTATTTTGCAGGCATACGCTTGTTTTAATTGTAGCGAACGTATTTCAAGTTACAATCAAAACTGTTAATCAGTATTTTCTCTCGACAAAAAACAAAAAGTAATTATGAAAATTATGCGGATGATAATTATTTTAAAAAGAGGTGTTAAATTATGACAACAAGCCCAAGAATGAAAGTTTTGGTTGTAGATGATAATCATGAAATACTAAGTATTTTCAGCGAAATCTTCAAGGATTCGGATTTATCTATCTTTACTACGGATAACGGACAGAGTGCAATTTTGGAAATGAGAAACGAAGAATATGATATAGCTTTCATTGACGTATATATGCCCAATATGAACGGGTTGGCCACATTAAAGGAATTAAAAAAAATCAATCCTGACCTGATAGCAGTAATGATTTCAGGCTATAAAAACGAAAGTATGCTGGAAGAAGCCTTGAAAATTGGCGCTGACGAATATCTGTTCAAACCACTCGATATTCAGAGTATTATGAGTACTGTCGTAAAATGTGCAAAAAAGATGGGAATCGATGAACATCTGGAAATAATCCAGTGATACACATTAGTCGAATTAAAAATCCTTAATTCGATAATAATTGCCTTGGTTCCATTGGATATTATTTCATCAACCCCTCTTCAATGAGTACGAACTCGATGGTATTTCACATATAACCAGAACATGAATAATATTTTTTCTACTGCTACTTTTTCTATTGAATGTCTGCTAATTATTCTACCGGGAGTAAATGCAGTAAAGCGATTTATAAGACTTTAAATTTTCAGAGTTCTCTGGAGGTAATTCTATTACCGTCTATTTTAAGATGATATTAAGCACTCAGGTTTCATAGTGGTTGTACTTATAATAGTCTTACTTTACTTCCTAAAAGGGGACTTATAAAGTTATTTCCAATATTTAGTTTTCGCTGAATATTTAAATACTTCGTGAAAATCACGCGGTGTTTTTTATGGATATAGTAAGTCAAATTATATAAGAATAGAATATTATTTTCAGCCCTATAGCTGTGAAATAATTGTACTTATTTCCTTTTTAAGATTTTCCTCAATCTCAAGTGAAATACCAATCAGCAATAGATTATCTATTTTGGGCAATCCTTCGGGAAAGTTTATCGAATCTTTCTCCGTTGTTATCAAGTATCCGCAATTGTTAGATTTTGCATCTTCGATTAATGAAGCTATCTCCTTTTCATTGTATTTATGATGGTCGTGAAATTTTTTTGTGATAGGTTTTGAAGAATTAAATATATTTACGGTGTCAAAAAACTGCTGTGGATTTCCTAATCCACAAAAAGCAAAAATGGAGAGTTCTTTCAAATCCTCAAGATTCAGCGTGTTTCCGCTTGATGCAATCACAATTTTTTCAATAGAAATAGGGGAACAATACTGTTTTAAATCCGGGCGTTTCTCCCTGAAAAAACGTTTATAATTATCCGGAATTGTATCAGTTCTTGTAAACACCAATAGCGAGGCTCTTTTTAGTCCATGCAACGATTCACGCAATTTCCCTGCTGGCAGGACTTTTTCTTTATATGGATTAGAATAAGAATCCCAGAGTAGAATATTAACGTCTCTTGATAGACGCCTGTGTTGATATCCATCATCTATAATTAGAATTGCGCAGTTATATTTCTCAATTGCTGTTTTTCCTGCAGCTACTTTATCCCTATCAGCAATTATCACGGCATCTTTTGTTTTACAAGCAATGAGCTGCGGTTCATCTCCAGAGATATGTGGAGATACTAATGGACCTTTTCCAGTAGAAACTATGATCTGATCTTTCCCCTTTCTTCTATAACCGCGTGATATAATGCCCACTTTATAGCCCGAATTCTGGAGAAATATAGAGAGGCTGATTACAAAGGGGGTTTTACCCGTTCCACCGGCTGTGATGTTGCCCACAGAAATTACCGGAACGGAGAGTTTTTCTGCTTTCAAGATGTTTTTATCGTAGAGCCAATTTATTATTGAGGTGGCTATCATGTAAGGGAATGCGATAATGGGAAGAAACAATTTAAAGATCGCTTTAATGCTTAACCTCATATTCTGCTTGTTCTTGTGCTAAGTTAATCTTTTCAGAAATTTGCTCGGAGAGATCGTCTAAGTTGTAATCAATATTCTTATATAATTTAATAGGTTCGCCAAATACCATAGCAATTTTAGAGAATATTTTTGGTTGGTGGAACTTATCCCAGCTGTTGAATATTCTGTTTCTTGAAGCAGAAGCACCCAGAGGAATTATTGAGGTGCCCGCTTTTTGTATGATTTTTAGAGTGCTAATCTTGACCTTTTTTAATGGACCGCGAGGACCATCGGGTGTTATCCAAATAATCTTGCCGGGCTGCTTTATTGTCCAGAGAAGTTCAGCAGTTACTGCAAAGGCTCGTCTATTACTGGACCCCCTTAGCTGTTGACTATAACCAAGTTTTTTAGCAACTAGTGATGCTGTTTCAGCATCGGAATGAGTCCCAATCAAGGGAATGATATTTTTCATTCTAAGGTAGTAGTAGGGAATAACCCAATATCCATGCCAGAACATCAGAATCGCACTGGTTGATCCCCTTTTAACATTATTAAGATGATGGGTTCCAAGCTCTTTATACTTGCATGTTGAGAAAAGTATTCGGAGAAAGATGTGACCATAAGTTGAAGCAACCTGCTTCAGCGCTAATTTTTTCTTTTTGTTAATCATTTATTGAGTGGATGTGACTAATGATTATCTTGCTTGCTTTCTTTGTTGCTCCCGGTCTGCCCAATTTTGATGATACGTCTTTTAAAAAATTTTTAATTTTGTGCCTGATTTCTGGATTAGCAAGAACTCTTTCGGCTTCTGTGGCAATATTTTGAGGAGAAGCTTTTTTCTGAATCAGCTCCGGCACGCCTCGGATACCGGCGATTAGATTTGCCATAGCTATAAACGGTATACGTATAAATATCTTTCCCAGAAGGTAGGATATTGGTGAAAGACGGTAGATGACCACCATGGGGACTTGGTTTATTGCTGCCTCCACAGTTACAGTTCCAGATGATAATATCAGCAGGTCAGATTGAAGCATTATTTCATCATTTCTACCTCTTATCCAGTGAAGCCATATATGAGGAAAAGCTCTTTTGTATTTGTCGAAATTTATGTCTGGAGCGATAGCGACAACTGCTTCCAAATTTTTATGCTTTTCTCGAAGTATTTCAGCAGAGCGTATCAATATTTTGAGGTGTCTATTAACCTCTTGTTTACGGCTACCAGGAAATAATCCTATGAGGTGTGATGCGTTTTTTGTTTTTATTTTGGGAGGAGGTTTGGGGATCTTGTGCTTGCTGCTTTTAATGTCAAGTAGTGGATGACCAACAAATGTTGCATTCACTCCGCGTTCTCTATACCATGATTCCTCGAAAGGAAAAATACAAAGGACTTCTTTTGTGTGCCTTTTAAGATTTTTTATGCGTGATTGATGCCATGCCCAAACTTGAGGACTAATATAATATATGACGGGGATTCCTCTTTTATGTGCGGCACGAGCTAATCGAAGGTTGAATCCGGGATAATCTATGAGTATGATAAGATCGGGTTTCTCTTTATCAATGAAGTTAAGAGTGTGTCGCCAAATATTTTTTATTACAGATAGATGTTTTATAACTTCGACAAAGCCCATAAATGCAGTGTCTCGAATATGATACAGAAGCTTGGCACCGTAGCGAGCCATATTATCACCGCCAATAGCAGATATTGATATGTTTGGCTCTAGTTTTTTTATCTCTTTAATGAGATTTCCGCCGTGGACGTCGCCGGATAGTTCCCCGGCTGAGATAAATATTTTATTTGATGACATGGAGTATATTTATTAGAATTTCTTTACTTATAATAATAGTAATGACTACAATGAAGGACTGAAGAGTTCTTCTTTCAGTGCGAAAAACTTTTTTCCAGGGGAGTTTCTTTACAGCCTGTTGCTTTTTCCAGGGAGTCAGCCTTGGAAATAATCTTGGAACGTTAGAGCAATACTCTTCATATTGTTTGCCGAAAATGTTTTTTAACACTTTTTCTTCAAGAGATATTATGAGACCGTATTGTATGGAGAAATACAAAAATGCTATTATGAAAAGAGGTAACACCCATGAACCACCTGCAAATAGAGCCACGCCTGCATATATCATAATATTGCCTAAGTAGAGCGGGTTGCGGACATAGGCAAAGGGTCCCCCAGTCGAAAGCTTTTTAGCGCCAACGTTTCTTGTTCTTGTTCTCCCACCAGCCACACTGACTCCATTTAACCGAATCCACTCCCCACTGAGAGCTAGTATTGAGCCCGAAATTACACCCCAATAGGTCATATTAGATTGGTATAATAAAACAAAGAGAAATGGTATGGGAGTGTATCCACGGTATTTGAAAATTATTTTTCTAATGTACATTATATCAGTGTCTTAAAACTTGACTTTATCTGTTTCTCTATCTGAATGGCAACTTCAAGCGCTTTTTTACCTTCTTCACCAGTAACAGGTGGAGGGGTACCATTTTTAATTGAGTTGACAAAGGCTCTTAACTCTTCCAACATGGCGTTAGATTTGTCAGTTTGTAGCTGCTCGTAGAAAATTTTTCGCTTTTTATTATTTTTCGTTTTTAATTCAGTAATTGGAATTGAATTTTTATTTGTGATTTCGTCTTCAATTGATAACGAAAAGACCTCTGTAAGATTCTTAAGAAAATCTATAGAGATATATGCGTTTCTCTGGAATATTCGGATTTTCCGCATACTTTTATTTGATACTCTGCTAGCAGTTATATTTGCGACACAGCCGTTTTTAAACTTAATCCTGGCATTAGCTATATCAATGTTATCAGTCAGTATCGGTGTACCAGCAGCATCAATCTGGATGATAGGAGAATTTACTAGGGAAAGTATTATATCAATGTCATGTATCATCAAATCCAGTATGACAGCAACGTCTGTTCCTCTCAGATTAAATGGGGAGATTCTGTGAGATTCGATAAAAAGTGGATTAATCTTGAATTTTTTTATACTGGCAAGTGCAGGATTGAATCTTTCAATGTGCCCGATCTGTAGAACGATGTTGTTATCCCTTGCCAATTTAATTACTTCATTCGCCTCTTCTATTGTTTGCATAAAAGGTTTTTCACAGAATATATGGACTTTTTTCTTTATAGCGGAAAGTGCAACATCATAATGTGTAAATGTTGGGACTACGATTGATACCCCGTCGCATTGTTCTAATAGAGTATTAAGAGAATTAAAAGACAGGGTGTTTAGTTCTTTTGAAATCTCCTTTGAACGCTTTTTATCTGAATCATAAAATCCAACGAAATCTATTTCTGGAAGATTTTTGAGATTTTTTATGTGCATTTTCCCAAGGTGACCGGCACCAACAACTCCAATTTTTATCATCTCGTCTCCCATAACCTTTTGTGAATATAACTCCTGGAGAACAATTTTCAAAAGATAAGGTAGAAAAATAGATTATTTACTTGTAACGACAAGCTTCTAAATGAGGCGAGTGAGATGGTAATCCCTCAGTTATAGGTTCTATTTGTACCACGAAGATCTGCTTCGGAAATCTTTTTTTAAAGGTATCTCTATACTTTCAAAACAGAGATTCGCGGTACAGGTATCCGTTTTAAGCTGTAATTTACGTATTACGTGAGATTTGTTGAAAATCTTGATTTTACCATACTATATACTGAAATTGAATTGTATATAAACATATAAATGTTTTAGAAGAGGAGGCAGGAGTTGAAAAAAGAGAAATTATTAACATTTATAATTGCAACAATTATTGCTTATTGGTCTGTAACCTTTTCTGCACAACCGGAAGAGACGGTAATAATTCATTGGAATGATTTTCATACCGCAAATATTCCATACAAGCCGTTCTATGAAAATCCTGGAGGTATCTTTGTGGGTGGGTATGCTAATCTTGCGGGTTATATTGATTCTTTGAAGGGTGAATACTCCGATGCGATTACATTAAATGCCGGCGATGATTATCAGGGCTCGCCCATTTCTTCAATTACAAAAGGTATGTCGCAAATTTTGATTCTTAACAAAGTTATGCCTACAGTCTTTACTCTGGGGAATCACGAGTTTGATTATGGTGTTGATAATCTAAAAAATGCTTTGAATACAGCAAAATTTCATGTTGTTTCTTCAAATATATATGATTCGACTAAAAGTGACTTATTAGTTGATCCTTACGTTATTGTATATTCCGGGAAGGTTCGAATAGCGGTTATCGGATTTATCCTTAAAGATTTAAAACAGAGCGTATTACAAGGAGCAGTTAAAGGAATGGGAATATTAGACCCATTGGAAACAGTAAATAAATATATTGAAGAGGTTAATGATAAGTCTGACCTTATTGTAGTCTTAAGTCACAACGGTTTCGAAAGCGATTCGCTTCTTGCACTTCAATTATCGGGAGTAGATTTAATAATTGGCGGACATTCTCATACAATTTTACACCAGCCAGTTGTGGTGAATAATATTTTAATTTGCCAGGCAGGATCACATGGAAGATTTGTTGGTTTGCTGGATGCCCAGGTTAATATTGAGAAAAAAAAGATAGAATCATATGAATATAAACTTATTGAGACCGAGCTTGGAAAAGTAAGACCGTCAAAACCTGTTGCTCATGTAGTTGATTCACTTGAAGCTACGATTGAGAAGGAAATGAATAAAACTATCGGGACACTAAAAACCCCATGGATAAGAAATAGTCGGGGCGAATCAAATGTTGGGAATTGGGTAACAGATGTGATGAGAAATAGTTTTGATGCTGATATAGCATTTCAGAATAGCGGTGGCATAAGAAAAGGTCTTGGTGCTGGTCCTATCAAGGTTCGGGACATCTGGGAAATTTCACCATTTGATAACACAATAATGAAAGTTACAGTAACGGGTTCTCAGTTAAAGAATTTGTTGCAGTGGCGGATCAAAAACCCGAGAGACCTGTTACAAGTTTCCGGATTAAGTGTCGTTTATAATAGTAGAACTAAAAAGCTAATCAGCACTAAGGTGAATGGTAAGCCTATTAAGAATAAAAGAAAATATACGTTTGTTACTAATAGCTATGTTGTCGGGCATTTTAGAAGATTTTTTGGAATAAGACCGGAAGATGTTAAAATTGAATCAACCGGAATTATCGGTAGGGAGCCACTAATACGGGCTGTTAAAAATCAAGGTATTATTGAAAGCTCTCTTGAGGACCGTTTGGTTGATATAGCAAAATAGTGTAATTTCGCTGGAACACTAAGATTGTAAAATAAAAGGAGATTTTATGACATCAAAAACCAGGTTGATTATTGGATATATTATTCTTGGTATGGGATTGGTAGGTTTTATAATAGCTGCGGTTGTAGGATCGTTTTATACCGGATCAATTGCCCTGCTAATATCGCTTATTTTATGGCTGATTGTTTTGAATGTTGGTGCTATCGATGGAATGTGCGGAGTAATCGGAAGTGTATTGATCTTTTTTGGAGTGATTATAAGCGTTGCCGTGTTTTTATCTGTAGGTGTTCATCTAAATATTTTTGGCAGTCAGGAGATAAACCTCGAGGGTGTTTTCAAATCACTATTACTCTTATTTCTCTTTATTATGGCTGGGTTTGTATTTGTCTTTTTTAACAATTTAGAGAAAAAGGTAGAAGCACTAAAAAGAGAGATAGATAAATTAAATATTCAATGATGGGGTTTTGGTAATAAAATAATCCGATTTTTTTTCTTTATCTATTTGGTTGTCGGTGAGTAAAATATTCAGGGATCCTATAACTCAGACAGAGAGCATATTACGTCTGATCTTGAGATAGTTATACTGACAATCTTTCTGTTATTACTGCTGTTGTGTAAAAGTTAAGTTTTTAATAGCCCAAGTCTGTTATATAATTTTTTTATGCAGATTTTTTGGGGGTTTAAACGTTTGACTTTTATTACTTACAATATCTAAATTATTTGGCTTTTTGTAGAATGAGCTTGTGTTGAAATGTGCAGTCCTCTATTTAATACTTTTGAGTGATAGATGGTGGGTGTAGCTCAGTTGGTAGAGCGACAGGTTGTGGCCCTGTTGGCCGCGGGTTCAAATCCCGTCACTCACCCGGATTTCTAATATGGCGCTATCGTCTAGTGGTTAGGACACAGGATTTTCATTCCTGTAACCGGGGTTCAATTCCCCGTGGCGCTACTATATCTTCTCAAGGTTGAATATTGTTATAGAGCAAAATTTATAATTATAGTTACCTTTTTTCCAAATTTACAATTTACTACTTTTGCATGATATTTCATGAAAGAATCTGTAAAGTGCAATACCACGACTAATTTAATAGTTGAAAATCATATCAAAAGAGTGTATTATTCTAAAGAGATGATATTCGTTATTAAAAACCCCATTATTTTGTCAATAAGGTAATTAAATGACAAATTTTTCGCGATCTAAGGTTGCTGTTTTAGTCCCGCAAGTTATTTCGGTAGTTTTTCATCCACTTATAATTGCACCTCTGACTTTTGGGATGATATTTTTTTCCAACCTGTATAAGACTTCCAAGATGTGGGAATATTTTATTATTTCAATTGCTGCTACGCTATTGGCGCCCATAATTCACGTGTCTTTAATGAAGAAGCAAGGGAAAACATCAGGTTTAGATGTTCCTGAGAGAGAGATGCGCAAGAGCCCTTTCATCTCAGGTATAATTTCATATTTAATAGCCCTGTTTATATTTTGGATGCTTAAAGCGCCAGAGCCTGCTCTGGTACTTATGTGGGCGTATGCTTTTAATTCAACTGTTGCTACATTGATTACTCACTACTGGAAGATTAGTATTCATGGCATGGCAGTGGGAGGACCTACAGCTGCTTTAGGATATGCTCTTTCTTCCAATTTTTATTTACTCTTATTAGCGCTACCTTTAATAGTTTATTCACGTGTAAGTTTAAAGGCACATACTCCCATGCAGGTTATTGCAGGATTTGCGCTGGGATTTATATTTACAATATCACATTTTAAAATTTTGATGCCGCTTTGAAGTCGAATGGAATTCTGGCTGTAGTTCTCGGTGGAGGTAAGGGTGCTCGTCTATATCCTCTAACAAAGTATCGGGCAAAACCTGCCGTTCCTATAGCTGGTAAGTTCAGAATAATAGATATTGCCATTAGCAACTGCCTGAATAGCGATATCAAAAAGATATTTATATTGACACAATTTAATACACATTCACTACACAGACACATTTATGATACTTATAGATTTGGTCGGCTTTCTCGTGGATTTGTGGAGATTTTGGCAGCACAGCAAACATCTGAGAATATGAACTGGTATCAAGGGACAGCTGATGCCGTTCGACAGAACATCTCTTTCATAACTGATATAGATGCTGATTATACTCTTGTACTTTCTGGTGACCACCTCTACAGAATGGACTATAGAGAATTCTTAAAAACGCATGTTGAAAAGAAGGCTGATATTACGATTTCTGTAAAACCGGTATCGCGTGAAGAAGCGTCGAGTTTTGGAATTCTTCAGACAGACAGGAAGGGTCGTATACTCAGATTTATTGAAAAGCCTGATAATGATGTGTTGAAATCAGTTATGTCGCCGGGGCTTCCAGATAAAAAGCCATTTCTTGCTTCTATGGGAGTTTATATGTTCGCAACTGAATTTCTATTTAAAGTTTTAGAAGAAAACCCGAGTGATGATTTTGGGAAACATATTATTCCCTCTGCTATTGAATCACATAAAGTATATGCGCATCATTTTAAAGGCTATTGGAAAGATATTGGAACAGTAAAAGCATTCTTTGATGCTAATCTTGAATTGGCATCAATCAATCCACCGTTTGCTTTCTATGACGAGAACGCCCCTGTTTATACCCGTCCACGCTTCTTACCTGGCTCCCGTATGGAAGATTGTCAAATAAACCGTGCTCTTTTGGGAGAAGGCTGCTATGTAAGGAAAAGCGTTATTAGTAATGCCATTATTGGAATACGTACAATAATCGGTTGTTATGCTAATATAGAGAACTGTGTAATTATGGGTGCAGATTATTATGAATCAATTCCACCGGAAGGGTTAATCCCAATTGGTATTGGTAATAATTGTGTAGTAAAGAATGCCATAATTGACAAGAATGTAAGAATTGGGAATGGTGTTCAAATTGTGAACAAAAAGGGTATAAAAGAAATAGAAACCGAAAGGTATTCTATAAGAGATGGAATTATTGTTATTCCAAAGAATGTCGTTATTGAGAATGGCTTTATAATTTAGATAGGATATGAAAAGATCAGAATAAAATGTGAAGTATGTATTAGTCAGCAAAGCTCCCGATCCAGAGGGATATCTTGGAGCCTTGCGGCAAATACATTTTAAATATAAGGAAAAAGTTTAATGGACAGAACTTACGACCCTAATCAGACAGTTCTATTTCCAGATCTTTTTGATGATATTACTCTGCCATCTATTACAACGTTACCTGACTTTGACCATGCATTAGAAAATTTTGTAAGACTTGCGGATTTTGGTGCATTCATTCAACTGAATTTCAGTGGTATAGATAAATCATTTTCTTTGAAGCTTAGTGAACTTAAAATACCGAGAAAGTATCTAAGTAAAAGTAGAGCTCTTACATCTCCGGTATTTCACCTTTTCCCGGACGATATACGAAATCAGCTGAATCGTATGAAATATGAAGTCAGGTCATTTTTTACAAAGAACAATAGTATAAAAACCTCCTTTGGTTATTTTCTTTTCAGGAATTTCTTTCTCAAATGGGATCTGCACAGAAGGAAAGTTTTGGACGATATCACAGAATTTTTATTGAATGAAATTGGGGCAGAATCCTATAATAGATATTTTGAACGGATCTGGACAGCTGGCAATCACTGGATAAAATCCAACTTGAACAAAAAAAACCCGTACCTGATTCAGGATTACACCTTCTTAATTATAGAAAAGGACCGAAAGAGACTGGAGAAAGCGGGTGCAACCTTGTATCATCTAGACAGGAAAGAGCCGGATTTTCTCCTTAACAGCCTTATAATAAAGACACTGCATATTCCTCATACTCTATCGGATTATGTGAATGGAATTTCTGTTTTTTCTACATTTAAAACGATTTATCTAGAATATCTTAAGACTGTGAAGATTGAATCTATTGAAGATATTAAGAGTCTTTTTAATTCATTGCAGAGGAAGTGATCTAAAGTGCCTGGAGTGAAAAGTGAAGCGTGAAAATTGCAAAGACAGCTGGCGGAAAATTGATGAATGTGTGCTAAAGAGCTTTTTAAGTTATGAACAATAAAGAATTATCTAATATTAAATGCGATGACCCTCAAACTTTAGTCACTTTACACTAATAGCGAATGTTAAAATCGAATTCCCAAAACGCATTTACAATGGTTGAAGAGCAGATAGTTTCTCGCGGTATTAACGATCAAAAAGTCGTAGATGCAATGAGAGCTGTACCACGGCATAATTTCGTGAATAAAAATATGGTACATCTTGCATATACCGACCAACCACTTCCAATTGGACGTAATCAGACGATATCTCAGCCCTATGTTGTTGCATATATGACCAGCACTCTTGAATTAAATGAAAAATCCCGTGTTCTTGAGATAGGTACCGGAAGTGGTTATCAAGCTGCTATCCTTGCTGAGATAGCGAAGGATGTCTATTCCATTGAAGTGATTGAAGGACTGGCTGAAAAGGCACGAAAAGTTATAAAACAGCTAAATTATAAAAATATAAAAATTAAGATAGGTAATGGTCGCAAAGGATGGCGAGAATATGCTCCTTATAGCCATATTATTGTTACGGCGGCAAGTGAGGATATTCCAAAAGCTCTTCTTGAGCAGCTCGATATTGACGGTAGAATGGTCATACCTATTGGGCACAGCAGCTGGACGCAAAACCTTGTACTTGTTGCGAAAACAAAAGATGGTATCCGTAGAGAAAAAATATTACCGGTACGCTTTGTACCATTGATACATGAGAAGAAGATAAGTAGGAGAAGAAAATAAGAGATTAGGAATCTAAAAACAGATAAAGTGCCTTGAGCGCACTAAAGTGTGAAATGACTAAAATCGGAGTAGATATGAAAGAAATTGATCTGGATATTCTTGAAGAATTTGCATCTACATTGGAACATCTGTCTTGTGGTGATTATAAAGGCAATACTTTTGAAAAGTATATGAGAGTTGGAAACCCAAACATTATAAGGCGGATGGCAACAACTATGGATGACATCTGTAAACAGTTTGAGGCTCGTGAACATCATCTTAAATTTGCTATTAGAGAACTGAAAGCTACTCGCAGTGAATTTGAAAAGTTTAATGCCCTTCTAGATTCACGTGTTAAAGAAAGAACAAAAGCGCTGGAAGAGGCAAATACTCTTTTAGAATCACTGTCAACCACTGACCCTCTTACGGGGATTAGCAATAGACGCAACTTCGATTATCTCTTAAAGCATGAAACAAACCGTACAAAACGCTATGGCTTGAATTTAAGCTGTTTGATGTTTGATATAGACTTCTTTAAAAAGGTGAATGATACTTATGGGCATCCTTATGGGGATGAAGTCCTTAGAGAAATCGGGAAAATCTTACGTAACGAATTACGAGGTCATGATATATTTGCACGATACGGCGGTGAAGAATTTGTTGTATTATTACCGGAGACAGATGTAAACGCTGCATTTCTTGTAGCTGAAAAGTTAAGGGAGGTAATTGCTAATAGAGATGTTGTTAAAGACGAGATTAAATCAAATGTTACAGTCTCTTTTGGTGTAGCTCAGTATGATCCCTCAACGATGACAAGCAGGAATCAACTTGTTGAAGCATCTGATAAAGCACTCTATGAAGCTAAAAGGACAGGAAGAAATAAGTCTATCATTTTTGAAGGCTTTGAAACCACGGTATCTTAAGTAAATTAAAGTTATATCTTTCTAAAGCGCCCTATTTTTTTAAATGAGATAATTTGTATAATTAATAGTTTTACGCCTTTATTTGATTAGAACAGGGTTGTATTTATAATACTGATATGTACTTAAAGAATTGAAAAATGAATCTCTGTTTATGTATATTTCCCAATGAATTAATAAAGGTTATAATCAATTTTATGAAAAAAATTATTATCTTAAAAATAGCCCTTAGTCTTTTCGCGGTTTCTGTTTATAGTCAAAATTACATTTGGCCCACAAATGCGAGCAAGTATCTGAGTTCAACTTTTGGCGAATATCGTGAAGGTCACTTCCATTCGGGGATAGACATTAAAACTAATCATAAAGTCGGTTATCCCGTTTATGCAGTGGATAATGGATACGTCTGGCGAATCCGCACTTCTCCATTTGGTTATGGGAAAGCTGTTTATCTGAAACTCAATGATGGTAATATTGCGGTTTATGGACATCTTGATAGGTTTGACGATAAACTTTTACCTTATGTTAGGGCAGAGCAATTCAAGCAGAATAGATATTCAACAGATATATATTTAAGTGAAAACGAGATTCGTGTTTCAAGGGGAGATATCATAGGATATACAGGAGACACCGGTTCCAAGCACCCACATTTACACTTCGAACTGCGTGATACTTCAGGTAAACCGTTCAACCCGCTGAATTCAAACCTGAAGGTCGAAGACCATACTATTCCAACTATAAAAGAGATAGCGACTATCCCAATTGGGAAAGAATCTCGCATTAATGGACGTGTGTATATTCAAGTTTTTAAAGTGAAATATTTGGGTGATAGAGAATTTGGTTTGGAAGATACAATAAATGTATCAGGACCTGTGGGTATTGAGATTAGGACTTACGATACAGTTCGTGGATTACCAAATAAATATTCTCCTTATGGGATACAAATGTATGTGGATGATAGTTCGCGGTTTGCTACTCAATACAATAAATTTGATTTTGATGAAACCAGGTTTGTAAACATTGACCGTGATTTTCAGCTGATTCAGGATGAGATTGGCTGTTTCAATAGATTATGGATATATGATACTTCAAAGACCATTCCGTTTTATGATAATTCTCAGATAGGTATTTTAAAACTGAAAGAAGGTTATCATGATATCAAGATTGAAGTCTATGATCATTATCGTAACACCTCTACGTTAAAATTCACTCTTTTTTCGGGAGCAGATAATAATCCTCTTATTAAAAAATATGAATGTAATATAAATGAATATAGAGTATTTATTGAAAGCGACTCTATTCGTTCATACAGAAGTTTTTCTGCCGAGTGGGTAAATAAGTATGGAAATGTAATAGGAAGCGCCAGGTTGAATAAAATTGAAACCAATGATGATAATTATATTTTAAAAATCCTCCCTCATCCTCACAAAGATGAAATAATAAAAATTACTGCTACTCCAAAACAAGGTGGTCAAGTCCTACCTGCTTATCTGAAATTTAGCTCTTTAGGATTATCGGAAGACATGTCAGTAATCTCCTCTTATATTCATAATCCCCAAACGTTTCTATGTAATATAACTTTTAACCGTGCAACTGAACAGCCACACTTTTTTCTCCAATCGGAAGAATCAATAAAAGAGATACCATTAATTTCTGAATCCCCTTTGAAGTTCGTAACCGAACCGGTACCTCTTTGCTGGTGGGAAGAGGCTTTTGCTTACGAAATTCGGATTCCTACCAAACCGGTTAATATTATGAGAAAAAAAATAGATTTTAAATGCATTACACCTGATAGGGCAAACACAATTTTCTCTGAGGATAAAGTTCTAACAGCCACCTTCGGTAAAAATAGTGTATATGATTCGCTTGTAACGTGGGTAGAAAAATCATCACCGATTTCTGTAAAGGGCGGTAAGCTTGTAACAGATTGCTATAGGGTTTTTCCTACTACACAACCGCTAAATGATTACATTAAGATTATGCTCAAATATCCGGTCAATCAGGAAAGGATAGAACAAATTGGTCTCTATAGATGGGATGATGAATGGGAATATGTTGAAGGAATCTCGAACGATTTGGAGGAAATAATAACAGCCAGATCAGGTAACCTCGGTACTTTTTGCTTAATAAGAGACTTTACTCCACCGGTAATAACGCAGATTTTCCCGGGTAATGGAGGAAGTTTCAGAGTGTCGAGTATTAAGGGTTTTAAAGCAGAGGTTGAGGATAAATTGTCCGGAATTAAAGATGATACATCTATCCTTGTAGCAATTGACAGCGAACCGATTATTGTAGAATATCACGCTGTTAAAAATTATATACGTTATAAATTGCCCGGTGAACTTACTCCCGGTCAACATACATTGACAATAACGGTTATTGATAGAGCAATGAATTCAACGACAGCTGTGAGCAAGTTTTTTGTTTTAAGTGATAGATAATTTCATCATGTTCTTATTAAAGATTTTGTATGAAAAGTAGGGGCTTTTCAAGAGTGTTTACAATTAGGGGATGTGTATGTAACGCAAATTTCATATATTAAATTCTCAGAATGTTGGATTTTTAGTAGGGATTGCATTATTATTAGTGATGGGTCCATATGAAAGGAAAAGACTGTGGAAACAACTAAACAGGGAATATTAAAAGAACGCGCAATTAAAGCTTCTAAATTTGCTCATTCGCCGTATTCAAAATATCCCGTAGGAGCTTCGGTTGAAACGGAGGATGGAAAAATATTTGTCGGTTGCAATGTAGAATCCAGTTCATATGGATTGAGTGTTTGTGCAGAGAGAAACGCAATAGCAGCTGCAATTGTAAATGGACATAAGCGATTTCATGCTATAGCTGTATATTCAAGAAATGGTGCTACTCCTTGCGGTGCTTGCCGACAGGTTATATGGGATATATGTGGAGATATCCTTGTTTATGTATTTGATGAAGCAGGCAATGAAAAAATATATCGGACATCTGAATTATTACCAAATCCATTTGATTGTAGAAAATTGGAGGGGAAAAGAGACAAATGAAGAATTCAATTCTGATTGGTATTGCAGGGGGGACAGGCTCTGGTAAAACATCTATGGCAAAGAATATTGTCAAAGATTTCAGTCCGGATCAGGTAGTGATTATTGAGCAAGATTCTTACTATCATGATCTTAAAAAGATTCCTATGGATGCAAGAAATCATCATAATTTTGATCACCCGGACGCTTATGATTTTGAGATGCTTAAAAAACAGATGAAGGAATTGTTAGAGGGAAAATCCGTAAGTGTACCGATTTATGATTATAAAACGCATACAAGAAAAAAGGAAGCGCACCATATTTCAGGTCATAAGATAATTGTTCTTGAGGGAATAATGGTTCTTGTTGATCCTGAGCTGAGGGACATGACAGATATAAAGATGTATATTCATACAGCTGGCGATATACGTTTTATACGAAGGATGACAAGGGATATTCATGAACGTGGTCGTTCAATAGATTCTGTAATTCAACAGTATCTGGAAACTGTTCGTCCAATGCACGAGGAATTTGTTGAACCAACCATGCACTATGCGGATATAATTATCCCGGAGGGTGGACAAAACAAAGTAGCCGTTGATCTTTTTAAAACCAAGTTGCGCTCACTTTTGCGACACTTAAGGAAAGATTAACACCTTTAATTTTTACATGTTAAACAATAAAAAGAGTAATATAAAATGACCAAGAAATCTATGAGAAGCGCCCCAATGGGCATTGAAGAAGTTGTTGTAATGTCAGGTAAAGTATGTGGCTGGATTGAAGTCATTTGTGGTAGTATGTTTTCTGGAAAAACTGAGGAGCTGATCAGACGTTTAAGACGTGCAGTTATTGCTAAACAGAAAGTTGCCATTTTCAAACCGATGATTGATGTTCGTTATAGCGAAGATCATATTGTTTCGCATAATCAGCAAAAAATTTCATCCAGGGCTGTTAGGAATACAAAGGATATTTTAAAACTTGCCGGTGATGCGCATGTTTTAGGAATCGACGAAGCACAATTTTTTGATAATACCCTTGTTGAGGTGTGTAAAAAACTTGCTGATTCAGGGAAACGTGTCATTGTCGCAGGTTTAGATAAAGATTACAGAGGAGTATCATTTGAGCCGATGCCACAACTTTTGTGTGAGGCAGAGTATATTACGAAAACACTTGCAATATGTATGAAATGCGGGAATCCAGCGAATTACACACAGCGAATCACAAAATCGAGTGAGCGAGTTCTTCTTGGTGCAACAGATATATATGAAGCGCGTTGCCGAAGTTGTTATGAACCGCCAAATGAATAATATTGACCACAAGATGTTAGGAACATATTATATGCTATAGCCAGCTACTCAATAATTTAATGCTAATGATTAATAGGGGAATAATATGAGATTTATCGGCATTCTTGGGATTATTACGCTTCTTGGAATTGCTTATCTTCTTTCTAATAATCGGAAAA
Source organism: Fidelibacterota bacterium (assembly GCA_016782645.1). Lineage (GTDB taxonomy): Bacteria > Fidelibacterota > UBA2242 > UBA2242 > UBA2242 > BS750m-G69. The sequence continues at coordinate 84,338 of JADHYC010000002.1, forward strand.
AGATCCGCTTAAGGATAGTAATATGGGGACTTTTGCTGCAGATGCTGTTTGCAGCGATAATCTTAGGAGATTCTAATTTATCTTACTTCGCAATGTTTTTGTTCCTGATGCTGATAGTGGTATATATTTTCAAAGATAACATAAATATTGCCGCAAGTACTGGAAAGCAAATTGTCAAAGCAGCTATAGTAATTGGATGCGCATTGCTTTCTATGGCTCTGTTTTTTTTAAGTTCCAAGGTCGGGTTACTGGGATGGATTTTTTGGCTTTTGCTTTTAGCAATCATTCTTAAATCTTTTTTAAAAAAACCGGTGTATCAAAAAGAACTTGTTGCAGGATTGTTGTCTTCCGGCTACGTGTTTCTTTTGAAAAATAATATTACAGGTGAAAAAATATTTGCTATGCTTAGTCAAAAGGTGGAAAAGTTCTTAAGCCTTTCTGATTACGGAGCAGAGTTTTTATTTGGGAACATAGCTTTGAAGAAGTATTTCGGAGCCACGGATACCTGGCCCGGATTCGGATTTCAATTTGGATTTACTGTTTTGCCGGTGATTATCTTCTTTGCAGCTACTATATCAATTCTCTATCATCTTGGTGTAATGCAGAAGATCATTAGGTGGATGGCGCATTTTATGCAGTGGACGATGGGAACCAGCGGGACGGAGACACTTTCTTGTACTGCCAATGTATTTGTTGGTCAAACTGAAGCCCCTCTTTTAATCCGCCCTTTTCTCGATTCTATGACGCTTTCGGAATTATTGACAATAATGGTAGGTGGTTTTGCAACTATTGCCGGTGGAGTCCTTGCCGGGTATATCGCAATGGGAATAAGTGCAGGACATTTGATCGCCGCAAGTGTTATGTCTGCACCCGCTGCGCTTGTCGTTGCAAAGATAATATTTCCTGAAGCTGAACATTCAAAAACTGCAGGTGATGTCGAGATTCCCAAAGATATTATAAAATCTACTAATATGTTAGATGCTGCCTCTCGCGGTGTTACAGATGGTTTAAAACTCGCAGTTAATGTTGGTGCAATGTTAATAGCTTTTATTGCACTCATCGGGCTTCTTGACACTATCCTTTCTGTTCTTGATAGGTTGATTGATGGAAAGTTATTTAATGGGGTTTACGGGGAATATGCAACCGCCAGCGGCTTTTCTCCAATAAAAGGAGAGTATAACGGTATTTTCCCAGGTAGTCTTAAGACCCTTTTTGGTACGATATTCAGTCCATTAGCATGGTTGATGGGGGTTTCGTGGCAATATGCAGGCGAAGTTGGTAATCTTTTAGGAATAAAAATTGCCTTAAATGAATTTGTTGCTTATGGAACGTTGGCTGAGTTGAAGAACATTGGAGCATTGAACGAAAAAGCTGCTATTATTTCGACTTATGCGCTTTGCGGTTTCGCCAATTTTGCATCGATTGGAATACAAATCGGTGGAATCGGAGCGTTAGCACCTGGACGTCGCTCGGATTTGTCGAAAGTGGCTCTTAAAGCGATGTTTGGTGGTGCGATTGCATCATGGATCACAGCTTCAATTGCAGGAATTTTATTGTAACAATTACAACTGCGAATACGTGCTAATTAACGCTAATTTTAATTAAGGAGTGAAGAGTAAAAAGTAAGAATCAAAAAAAATCAACAATCCACAAGCTGGCGGAAAATAGACAATCGACAATTTATAATGGGAATATTATAATGAGAATAATTTTATTAGGTCCTCCGGGAGTAGGTAAAGGAACACAAGCGCAAAAATTGAGCGGGGAGTTCAGTGTAGATCAGTTTTCTACAGGAGATATTCTAAGAGATGCAATTAAAAATAATACTTCACTTGGTAATAAAGCCAGTAGTTATATGGTTAAGGGAGAATTAGTACCTGATGATATAATGCTTGGACTGATTGAGAAAGTGTTATTTGGAGAGGATAAACCAGACGGGTTCATTCTGGACGGGTTTCCGAGAACAATTTCGCAGGCCGAGGGATTAACAAAACTTTTTGAAAAACACAAAATCGAATTGAATGCTGTTGTACTTTTTGAATCGGACACTGAAATTATTGCTGACCGTCTTTCTGCCCGTAGAACATGCAGAGATTGTAATGCTGTTTACAATTTAATTTCCAACCCGCCAAAAGAAGAAGGTAGGTGTGATAAATGCGGGGGAGAGCTGTTCCAGAGAGATGATGACCGCAAGGAAACAGTAATGAAAAGGCTTTTGGTTTATAAGAAGCAAACGGAACCTCTAATTGATTTTTATAAGTCGTCTGGAATACTTAGGAAAGTTAAAGCGGTTGGATCACCGGAAGAGGTTTATAAGCTCACAAAAAGTGTAATAGGAGGATAAAAAGAGGTGGTTACTGTAGGTGTGACAGGAGGTTTAGGGACAGGAAAGAGTAAAGCCTGTCAATTTTTAAAAGAAAAAGGTGCATATATTTTCGATGCAGATGAGGTTGCTAAAAATATCCTACATAGCAGTCCTGATGTCAAGGACAAGATTTTAGAATCATTTGGATCAGGGATTGTAAAAGATGGAAAAGTTGATACTCAAAAGCTAGCAAAAGTAGCCTTTTCCAGCGAGGAGAACCAGACAATTCTTAATGATATTGTACATCCGGTAGTAATAGAAGAATTCGAGAAGAAGTGCAATGAAGTTAAAGATAAAAAGGACCTTTTTGTAGTTGATGCTCCTCTTATTTTTGAATCGGGGTTTGACAGCCACCTTGATCATACTGTTGTTATTTATACTACATATAAACATAGATTGGAAAGATCATTGCGCAGAGGAAAATTTTCGCGTGATGAGATTTTAAGAAGAATAGAGCTCCAGATGCCTGAAGAAGAAAAAAGAGAGCTTGCCTCTTATGTAATTGAAAATAATGGGAGTATCGAAGAGCTCAAGAAACGTATGTTTGAATTCTATGATGAGTTGACAGGTAGTTCTTAAAATAGTCCCGATTGATCAGTTTGTCACTACGTTTCAATTAAGAGTGAGGGAAGATTTTTTAGTGTAAAAGAGGTCGGCTGTTGACCGACCTCTTTTATTATACTATTAGAGAATATCTGTTATGAGTCCTCAATCGCAGCTTGAGCAGCCGCCAGTCTGGCGATCGGTACTCGGTATGGTGAGCAGCTGACATAATTCATACTGACTTTGTGACAGAATTTAACAGAGGTTGGTTCACCGCCGTGTTCGCCGCAGATACCGACTTTTAAATCCGGGCGTGTACTGCGACCTTTTTTCGTTCCCATTTCAACTAATTGACCGACACCTGTTTGATCAAGTTCCTGGAAAGGGTCAACTTTTAGGATACCCTTATCAAGATAAACTGCTAAGAATTTACCAGAATCGTCGCGTGAATAACCGAAAGTCATCTGGGTTAAGTCATTTGTACCGAAAGAGAAGAATTCAGCAGATTCTGCAATTTCATCAGCGGTTAATGCAGCACGTGGAATTTCAATCATTGTTCCGACTATAAAATCTATTTTGTCATTGCGCTCTTTAAAAACTTTTTCAGCCGTTGTGCGAATAATGTCATCCTGCAAATCAAATTCTTCTTTTGTACCGATTAAGGGAACCATAATTTCCGGTTTGGCAACAATGCCTTTGGCTTTTACATTCAAGGCAGCCTCGATAATAGCGCGAACCTGCATTTCTGTAATTTCAGGGTAGGTGATACCAAGACGACAGCCACGATGTCCAAGCATTGGATTGAATTCAGCAAGTGACTCCACTTTTTCTTTGACTTCTTCGACAGAGATACCCATTTCGTCAGCCATCTCTTTTTGATTTTCTTCTTCATGAGGTACGAATTCGTGGAGAGGTGGATCAAGAAGGCGAATTGTTACCGGTAAGCCGTCCATTGCCTCATAGATTCCTTCGAAATCCTCACGTTGCATCGGAAGAAGTTTATCCAATGCTTTTCGACGTCCGGCTTCGCCGCTAGCCAGGATCATTTCACGCACCGCTTTTATTCTATCACCCTCGAAGAACATGTGTTCGGTTCTGGTAAGACCAATTCCATGTGCACCAAAATTACGTGCAACTTTTGAATCGTGAGGTGTATCAGCATTTGTACGGACAAGCATTTTTGTATGTTTTGCACAGAGATCCATCAACTTACCAAAGTTACCACTGAGTTCGGGGTCTTTTGTTTCAATTTTACCCTCATAAACTTCACCTGTAGAGCCGTTCAAAGAGATCCAATCGCCCTCTTTATAGGTTTTTCTATCCATCGATATTGTGCGGGATTTGTAATCAATTTTAATTGATCCTGCGCCGGAAACACAGCATTTGCCCATTCCGCGTGCAACAACAGCTGCGTGAGAAGTCATGCCACCTCGAGCTGTAAAGATACCTTCAGCTACGTTCATACCAGCGAGGTCTTCCGGAGAGGTTTCTATGCGAACCAATATAACCTTTTCATTACGACTTGCCCACTCTTCTGCCTCATCAGCAAAAAATACGATACGCCCGGTTGCGGCACCCGGGGAAGCTGGTAGACCTTTAGCGATAACATTTGCTTTTGCCAAGGCATCGACATTAAATACAGGGTGAAGTAATTCTTCCAATTTATTTGGCTCAATTCGGTTAATTGCGTTTTTTTCATCGATTTTGCTCTGTTCTAACATTTCCATTGCAATTCTTACCATAGCAGCGCCAGTACGCTTTCCTGTACGAGTCTGTAATATCCAGAGTCTACCATCTTGGATTGTGAATTCCAAATCCTGCATGTCATTATAATGATCTTCTAATTTGGTTTCGATTTCGCATAATTGTTCATATATTTTTGGCATGGTTTCTTCGAGAGACGGGTATTTTGTTTTTCTTTCTTCTTCGCTTACGTTTGCCAATTTTGCCCAGCGCTGAGAGCCTACAAGAGAGATCTCTTGCGGAGTACGAACACCCGCAACCACATCTTCACCTTGAGCATTGATTAAATACTCACCGTTGAAGCGGTCTTCACCAGTTGCGGCATCACGAGTAAATGCAACGCCTGTAGCAGAATTTTCACCCATATTCCCGTAAACCATTGCCTGTACGTTTAATGCGGTTCCCCAATCATCTGGAATTCCATTGAGCTTGCGGTAAACAATAGCGCGTTCGTTATTCCAACTACCGAAAACAGCATTGATTGCACCCCAGAACTGGTCCCATGGATTTGTTGGGAAGTCTTGACCTGTTACTTTTTTCACCGCTTCTTTAAAGCGAGCGACTAAAGTTTTAAGGTCGTCTGTAGTCAGCTCAGTATCGTTTTTAATGTCTTTTTCTTCTTTTAAAGCTTCGATAATTTTTTCAAACGGGTCAATATCCTCTTTGCTTTCCGGTTTCATTCCAAGTACAACATCGCCATACATCTGTACAAAACGGCGATAGGTGTCCCATGCAAAACGATCGTTACTTGATTTTTTTGCCAATCCTTCTATCGTCTCTTCATTTAAGCCAAGATTCAGGACGGTGTCCATCATACCCGGCATAGAAGTGCGACCACCTGAACGAGCTGAAACCAACAACGGATTTTCGCTATCGCCGAATTTAGCATTCATTATTTTTTCAATGTGTTTTACTCCAGCTTCGACCTCGCTCTTTATCATTTCAAATGTTTTTTCTTTGCCAAGTTTTGTGAATATTGCACAGATATCTGTGGTGATAGTAAAACCGGCGGGAACCTGTACGCCTATTAAGTTCATTTCAGCAAGGTTTGCACCTTTACCACCGAGTAAGTTTTTGTAAGTAGCTTTTCCTTCAGCTTTTCCTGCACCGAATAAATAAACGGATTTTGTCATAATCACCTCATGTTCTTGTTAGATTTAAATTATTTAAAAAACAATGCCAATTTTAAAGCAATTGCAGTGTATTTTGCAAGTGTTAGAAGCAAGCTGTATAAAGTTAAAAGTAAAAAATATCTTTCTATACTTAGTAATAATACCAGATAGTTCTGTAATCGTGAATATCTTCACCGTGTTTTTTAAGCATCTTTAGATAGTCCCATATTGCAACGTCAGTGTGATTGTATGGCGGAACAGGTTTGACATTCTTCTCCCATGGATGGAATTCGTAAACACGCCGCCCGTCCGGTAGAATCATAACTACACGATGATCCTGCCATGCGCGGATGTGGTTCTTGCCCAATCGCGGGACATTGAAGACTGGCTCATCGGTTCTGTCAAGACCCGGTATAAGCCTTGCCTCCTCTTTTCTTTCTTGTAGCAGACGTGCAATGGGTACCCGGTAATCCCTTGTCTCTTCTTTGCCTTTTGCGTTAAAGGTGTAGTATGGATCAATACCGCAAAGTCGCATCAGTTGCCTTAGAGCTACCAGCTCAAATTTGCGGCTGTTTTCAAAAGTATAAACCGCCTGGTTATATACATTTATTCCGTGCATTTTTATCTTTTTTATTACATCTATGCATTCTGGTGTTATTTCCCAGACATGCTGAACGTGTGTAACAATTGCAATTTCTCTTTTACCAAAAACGTGGTAAGAGCTAAGCAAGTTTATTAAATCATCGTTGAACCGAAAGGGTAGCGTAATGGGTATCCTTGTACCGATTCTAATACGCTTTATGTGGGGAAATCCGGCTATCCGATCTAAGATTGGCTTAAGTCGTTTGTTTGAAGGAACAATCGGGTCGCCACCGGTTATGAGAATATCCTGTATCGATGGATGATTTTCAAACCAAGCTAGTGCTTTCTCAAGACTTCTTGGGGTTGCCATAGCTCCGGGATCAAGCACCTCATTTATTTCCCAGTTTCTTTGACAATAGACACAAATCTGTGGGCAGGAATTGTATGGTTTAAAAATGGCTATCTGTGGATAACGTCTGGTTATAAGTGGAATCGGCGATGTATCATGCTCACCCATAAAATCGAGTGCCTCTGAACGGTTATGTCGGTGTTTTGACATTAATTGGACATAGTGTAGTGGTGGTATTACCTGTGCTCTTACACTGTGGTCTCGGGTTCGTGAAGCATCATAATCCATTAGTGAGACGTAATACGGAGTTATACCGAAGGGTATATTATATTTATTTGCAAGATTTATTGCTTCATTGTCTTCTTCACTGATTTCTATAAGATCTTTTAAGGTGTCTGCGTTACGTATGATATTCCTATAATGCCAATGGTCGTTCAGCCAATCTTTCTCCGATGCCTTAAAATATTTTAATATTCGCTTTTTGTTCAATTTTCTTTGCTTGATTACTTCGGGATCGAGACCTGTTGGATATTTTTTAGTGTATTTTTCAATAATTTGTTCTTCGATGTCGAGCTGGTTAGAACGTAATTTAGCCGCATCTATGCCATCCATTTTTATGAAGGAAGGCATTTCCTTTTTAAAAACACCACTTTCTGAATAAATACCTGATAAACCCGCAACACCTTTGAATAGGTGCAGGAATTCAAGTATGAACCCCCTTGAAATCTCAGGTTCCTCACCGTTGCCATTTTTCTTTGCTAAATCATAAAGGTATTTAATTGCGCTGGTTTTAGTTCGCTTTTCATTGATGGGACCAATAATGCTTTTGAATGTTCGGGCACATTCCCTCACCGTTGATTTTTCTAAGGGATGTAGATCATTATCAACATCAAAGACCCATCTCTCCTGTTCGTTTAGATAGTTGTAAAGTCGTTCTCGAGCCCTTTCTAAAGAGGGTGCCATTTTAAGAATTGTATAGATAATAGGGTTTGCAGACCATAGCTCACCTAAATCTCCTTTGGAGATAGCTTCAAAATCCCCAGCAGGAAGCTGAAATCTGTCCTGAAAAGCATCCTCAGTTACTACTTCTGTACTGATTATCTCTTTATATAATTTATCAGATCTCTTCATAATTAGTCTTGAATTTTAAGAAATTTCCATGTAAAAGTCAAACACAGAATTGAACTGGACAAATGATCAAGAAAACTGATAATATATCACAGACTTTTATTGCAAATTTTCAGAATCCCTATTATATTGACATTGCTATGAAGATTTTAGTTATACACGGTCCCAATATGCCGCTATTAGGGAAGATTTCCAGCACGACAGGAACTCGCCTTACGTTAGATAAAGTGAATAAAGTACTCAGAAATAAAGCAAAGGAGCTGGAGATTGAACTGAAGATTTTTCAGTTTTATGATGAAGCAAGAATAGTTAAAATAGTCAGTCGAAATCGTAATGAAGTTGCCGGGCTTTTGATCAATCCTTGTGCATTGGCAAATACCTGCTATTCTTTAAGAGAGCTTCTATCTATTATAAAGATTCCTGCAGTGGAAATTCACCTCTCCGAATTTCCATTTGCAAAAGAGAGCTTTGATAATTCAGTTTTAAAAGATATAGTCTTGGACCGGCTAATAGAATCCGGAATAGATGCTTACATCAAAGGGCTTGATATTCTCTATACTAAAATCTTTCCGAAGGGCTTAGAACCTTTGGAAGGATAAATAAAGGTAAACTCTAATAAAGGACAATACCATGAAAAAGTTAGTTATTTTCTTCTTATTTTTTATTTTCTTCTCCTCAATATCTTTTCCCTTTACGGGTGAAGTTGTCAGATCTTATGATACTCCCGGCTCTTGTCCTACGGGACTTGCTTATGATGGTAAGAATATTTGGTTAGCAGACCGAAAAGCGGATAAGTTGTTTTGCATTGATGAAGGAAGTGGCAAGGTGATCCGTAAAATTGATTCTCCCGGCTATTGGCCAATGGGTTTAGCCTGGGACGGAAACGCATTATGGAATTCAGATGTCAAAGATAGCAAGGTCTATAAAATCGATCCCAAAGATGGAACAGTCCTGAAAACTGTTGAATCGCCCAACAGCAGTCCAAGAGGTTTAGCATGGGATGGTGAACATTTATGGTGCCTGGATAACCGCTCCGATGAAATAATCAAATTTAGCCCGGATGATGGTACAACTATTATTTCTTTCAAGTCTCCATCTACCGATCCGAGAGGATTATGTTACGATGGTAAATATCTTTGGGTTTCTGATAGGATCAAGGATGAAATTTATATGGTCGATCCCGAAAGTGGTAGCGTTATTTTAATCGCCAAAGCACCCGGACCTTTTACAAGAGGATTATGCTATGATGGTAAATATCTCTGGGTAGTTGATTATCAGAATGATAAACTTTATAAACTGAAAGTACGCGATGGTGAAAAATTTGCTAAAAGTGAGGAACGCAAAGCAAAGGTTACTCAAACTCACCAGGTGAAGAATTTTGGACCCGGAAAAATTAAGACGCTCGATGTTCATCTTGCAGTTCCAATTAACAGAGATAATCAAATAATTCAAAGAGAGATAAAATATACTCCTGCTCCTACGGATTTTGTAACCGATAAGTGGGGACAAAAAACAGTGCACTTTCACTATAAAAATTTGAAATCCGGTAAAACTGTAAATACTGAAATGGTTTCATCTGTTGCAACTTATGATGTTAGGTACTTTTTGTATCCTGATAATGCTGGTACTCTTGGTGAGATTCCAGGTGAGATTAAAAGCAAATACCTGGAGAATAATGAAAAATATCAGATAGATCACCCGGTGATTCAAAATGCAGTCAAAGAGGCTGTTGCTGATGAGAAAAATTCATATTGGGTAGCAAGGAAAATTTTCAATTATTTAATTGATCACATGTACTATGAAATGGTCGGGGGATGGAATACAGCCCCAACAGTCCTTGAACGAGGCAACGGATCCTGTTCTGAATATGCATTTGTTTATATCGCCATGTGTAGAGCTGCTGGACTGCCAGCAAGATATGTTGGTTCCGTCGCAATACGAGGTGATGACGCCAGTATGGATGATGTTTTCCATAGATGGGCGGAGGTCTATCTGCCGGGCTACGGTTGGATACCGGTAGACCCAAGTGGTGGTGACAGGGAATCGCCGCGTGACCAGGCAAATTATATTGGACATATTGCAAATCGCTATCTCATTACAACAGAAAGCGGCGGTGGCTCAGAAACAATGGGATGGACCTACAACTCGAATGAGTTCTGGACAACAAAGCCGCAGACGAAAGTTTATATCGAAACGATTGCGGAGTGGGAACCGGTTAAATAATTTCAAATTTCAAATTGCATCCATGCTTCTCCCGGCGGCTGCCGGGCGGGATTCGCAGGACAGGGATTTCAGATCGGGATTCCGCATCTTGAAGAGTTCCTATTTTGGTGGTGCAGCCCTCAATCAACGGTTTAATGTCGTAACCTTTGCGAAAGATATTCCGATGGAGATCTCAACGGACAGATATAAATATTAACACTTTATAAAGCAAACTTTCGCAAAGATAAGTCGGGAAAAAACCGTGATAACCCTTGCGCTGCATTTCCAGGGCGTTGAGAAGAATATGGAAAGACATTTTTCTATATGCAGAAAACTCAAAAACCCATAGATATGCAGACTAATCATATGCTATGTTGTAAGTAATGATAATGATTGATGCAAGACTCAGTAATTCATAAATTATTTTCATAATAGGATATTCCTTTATCGGTGAGTTCCCAAATACCACGGTCTGATTCTTTGGCGCTTTTTATGAAACCATGCAGTTGTTTTGCTCTTTCTTTTGACCATGCAATATCATGTTTCCATCTTGGGACACCACGTGACACAGTTTTTTTATAATAAGGTTTCTCAAACTCATGCTGGAATAATGTGAATATCTCTTGTTCTACTATACTCTTGGTAGATTTACCACCATTCTCATATAGAACTTTAACAATATGTGGGATTAATTCGTCTTGAATATTGTTGAAAATCAAATTAGAATTGGCTTTTTTATCGTATTTTACTGAATTATTTTTAACGGTGGTTTTAGGATTTTCAATTTTTAATAATTGTCGCAAAACGCTGTTACGTGTTATACCTAATGGTTTTGCAATTTCTGTCAATCTGTCCGAAACTTGTAGGTCGATTTCAATCATATTCATTTGTATTACTCCATAGTTTTAAGCTATTAATGCTTTTTATGATATACAGTTACCACATTATCTTCTATCATCAACACTGCATCGCCATCAATTTTATCAATGTCATGAATATATTTTTTCAACTGATCTTGTAATTCATTCTTATCTTTTTTATTGATGCAGTATTCAGTGGCTCCTCCGGGTTTACGCAGTGGTGTGCCCATTTGAACGATCAGATCGATAATGCTATAAGGTATACCCCTTTGCTGACATCTTTTTATTGCATGTTTTGAAATAACCATAATAGTTACTCCTTGTTATTGTTGATTAGCATGATTGACTAAAATCATCTGGATCTATTGGAATATCATTAGACAGTTTTTTGTCTATTGCACTTTCAAGGTTCATAATTATGACTATAATTAAACCAAACCTTTCTAGTATTGGATTGTCATCATCTAGCAGGTTTTTAAGTTGATTTTCAATTTCTTCGGCCTTTGTCCAGAAATCAGATATGATTGATTGTGCTTTCTCTTCTTTTTTCTTTTCTTCTTCGGTATGCTTCTCTAAAAGGGCTTTAAAAAGTAAAACTAATTTCTCAACAATCAGATCTCTTGATAAGCTTTTTTCTTCAGACTTTTTGTTTAGTAAGCGCAATGCTCGTTTGCTAATGACAAAAGTTTTTCTTGTGTGCTTTACAGAGTTGTTCTTTTCATATTTTTTTGCCGCTTCAGCGGCTAAATTGACTAGATCATTATTTGAACATATAATGTCAAACAATTCTTTAGGTTTTAGATTATTTGTCTTTAAAAGCCAATCAATAGCATTAATACAGTTTTCGCTTATTTTAAATGTTGTACGTACTGACTGTTTTTCTGAAAGGCTTGTTTTAGATACCCGATTTAAATTTTTACTATTTTTACTTTTCATAGCAGATTCTCCATTTATCTATTTTAACCCCAAAAAAAGTTACAAAATATTTTCCATCTTGTCAAGTACTTTTTTGCACCCGATGTATTTTTATGTAATATGCTATTAATCGTAATCAACATAGCGAACAGGCTTCGCCTCAACGAAGGTCTCTGGTGAGACACCTAGCGCCATATAAAAAAACGATAACCGAAAATCTTTTATTCGGCATCAGAATGAGCCAATCACGAAGGATTCTCCGTAGAAGTCCTTCGTGACCTACGGAAAGGCATCTCGAGACAAGCAGGGATTGAACCCTATATTCTTATACCTAAAATACCCTACATAATAGAATGGGCAAGACAAAGTTTAGGCTTCTTACGAAGCCTTTTTTATATCATAAAAAAAGCCATATAAAAACGGCTCTTTAAATCAAACAGTATCTTTTAAAGTAATTTTCCGGTAATTCAAAGTATCTGATAAACTCACGACTAAACTCTTTAATCTATTTCATTCATTGCTTAGATCACCCAATAACATAGTCACTTTAACCACCTTGTTATAGAACCACCACTCTATAAACCCTATCGGCAGCAATTGCCCCAAAGATACCGTACCCGCCCTCTACTCCGATTGTTAAGCCCGTGTCACCACCTCCAAGAAGGAAGGAAACAAATTCGTCCTCCCAGGCATGTTTTATAAAGTACTCATAATAATTATTATCCATAGCTCGGAGTTCAATCATAAAACTATCAGGTT